>CAYZBZ010000250.1:0-6077 GCA_964476725.1 uncultured Vicinamibacterales bacterium | reverse complement strand
GCTTGAGCGAGCCGTGGAAGAGCGACGCCCGCGACATCGCCGGCCATCGATAGAACTCCCGGTACGCCCAGTCATATCCGGTTTTGAGCGCCTCTGGCCTCAGGTGAGTGGGCTGGTAGACGACGTGCCGGGTGTCGTACAGATCCCAGTTCCGCGTCGTGATCCGGCCTTCCTTTTCCATCCGGGCGTAAAGGCGCGTTCCCGGGTACGGCGTCTGGATGTGGAACGTGGCGGTGGTGACGCCGTTCTCGATTGCCCACTCGACGGTACGCGCGAACACGTCTTCCCGGTCGTCGTCCATCCCGAACACGAAGCTGCCGTTGATCATGATGCCGAGCCGGTGGAGCCGGTCGGTCACGGCGGTGTAATCGCGCCCGAGATTCTGACGCTTGTTGCTGCGAACCAGATTGCCGGGCGTCAGCGTCTCGAATCCGACGAAGATGCTGCGGAGCCCGGCCTCCGCGGCGCGTTCGACGAGGTCGTCGCGGAGGATCGAATCCACCGTCGCCGCCCCCTGGAAGAGCCGGTTCATTCCGCGCATCCCGTCGAAGAGCGCGCGGGCAAAACGCCGGTCTCCGAGCAGATGGTCGTCGAGAAAATAAAGATGACGGCCCGGCAGCCTGGCGATCTCGGCAAGCGCGTCGTCGACACGCTGGGTGTAGAACGATCGCCCTCCCTCGAAGAACGCGTCCTTGTAGCAGAAGTCGCAGTGCTGCGGACAGCCGCGGGTGACGACGATCGAGTTCGGGACGAGGTAGTTCCGGCGTCTGATCAGATCGCGGCGAATCGGCGGGACGCGCTCGAGCGTGCGCCCCGCGGCGGACCGGTAGATCCCGGCTGCGCGGCCTGCCCTGAAATCGTCGAGAAACTGCGGAAAGGTCTGCTCACCCGGGCCGAGGAAGATTGCGTCGGCGTGCGCCTCGGCCTCGCGCGGCAGGGACGTCACGTGCAATCCGCCGAGCGCCACGAAGGCGCCCCTGGCCCTGTAGTGGTCCGCAATCCGGTACGCGCGGTAGGCGTTGGTGATGTAGATCTGAATCACCACCAGATCGGGCCTGTCGTCGGTGAACAGCGGCTCGACGTGCTCGTCGACGATCACCGCATCGTCGTCAGGATTCAGGTATGCGGCGAGCGTCGCAAGGCCGAGCGGGGGAAACAGCGAGTATTTGATCGGACGGAAAAACGGAGACGTGGCTTCCGTCAGCGACGGCAGGATCAGTTTGACTCGAAGGGGCCGGGTCATAACTTTGCATTGTAAAGTTATTTGACATAAATGCCAAGCGTCCCGTCAAAGAGGCCGGGAAATCTCCGGAGCAGCTACTTCTGGTGCTCGGGGTGGGTGCAGCCCTCGAACGCCGGGAGGAACAACATTCCGTCGTCTCCGAGCTCCTGGTGCAAGCCGATCTCGCTGGTGTAGTAGCCGGTGATGGTCATCGATTTGATCGCCTGGAAGAACTCCACGCCCGCGCGATCCTCTTTTTCCGCCGAAAGCTTCGTCAGGAGATCGGCCTGCTGCGCAGGGCTTGCCGACACGAAGTCTTTCTTGAAAAGCGCAGTGCTGCGGGCGTCCATCCATGCGAGGCCGCTCAGAAAACGGGTCCGGTCCGCGGGCTCCGCTTCCTGCAGGATCGAATCGATGAAACGGTCCACCAGCGCCGCTTTTGCGCCCGGAGTGTCGGTCTGAGGAATAATCAGCTCGCTCAGCGTCGCGGCGGTTTGTTGCTGATGCGCGTTCAGCACTTTCGGCGTCCAAGCCGTCACGCCCTGAGCCGAAACAGCCGCGTGGGCATGCGCAGCCTGCGCCTGGGCGAGCGCTCTCAGGTTCCCAACCCACAGCGTTGACGCGGCGGCGCCAATTCCACCGGCCGCGAGCTTCCGCAGCGCATCCCGCCGATTCAGTGCAGGGCTTTTCATGATTACAGGTCCCCGCGCTTGATCTGCTCACCCAGATAGTCGGTCGCGCGCCAGGACAACGCGAGGATCGTCAACGTCGGGTTCTTCTCGGTTGCCGTGGGGAACGCGGACCCGTCGACGACGAACAGGTTCTTGACCTCGTGCATCTGGTTGAACGCGTTCAGCGCCGATCGCTTTGGATCCGTGCCCATGCGGCACGTCCCGTGCTCGTGGATCGCCGAGCCCATCCTGTCCAGCTCTCCCCGCTGGTAGTCCACCAGCACGCCGCCGGCGGCCTTGACGATCTCCTCCGCCGTGTCAGCCATGTGCTCGGTCATCTTCCGCTCGTTCTCGCCGATCCGATAGTCGATCTTCAAGAGCGGCACGCCGTAGCGATCCTTGCGGGTCTCGTCCGCGGTGATGCGGTTGTGCGCGTACGGGAGCACCTCGCCGTAGGGATGGATCTCGAACCAGGCGGGATGGCGGCGCTTGATCTCTTTCTTGAGCTCGGCGCCGAAGCCGGGGATCCGTTCGCTGCCGCCGTGCGCGCCACTCGCGCTGGCGCCGGTGTTCCAGAACTGCGCGCCGAAGCCTCGAAGGTAGTCCCGCTTCTTGCCGGGACGATGATTGAACCGCGGCATGTAAATGTGCTCGCCGCCGATACCGCGATCGTTTCGTGTCGCGGTCCCGGCAAGCTGCGGCAGGTAACCCCTGACGTGGAACCGAATCTGCTCGCAGAGATATCGGCCAATCACGTCCGAGCCGTTGCCAATCCCGTTCGGGTGACGGTCGGATTTCGAGTTGAGGAGAATCCTGGTGGAGTCGACGGTGCTCGCTCCGAGGACGACGACCTTCCCGAGCACCTGCCGCTCGGCGCGGGTCTGGCGGTCGAAGTACTGGACCCCCTTCGCGAGCCCCTTGTCGTCCACGAGGATGCGTGCGACGACGGCGTTGGACCGTATTTCCAGGCGTCCCGTCTTCAACGCGAACGGCAGCAGGTGGTCCGCCGAGTTGAAGAACGATGCCGTATCGCAGCCCGACCCGCACGCGCCGCAGTAATGGCAGGCTGGGAAGCCGCGGGTCGGCTTCGTCATGTTTGCCCGCCGCCCCGCGACGATCGGGACGCCGAGCGTGCCCGCCGCTTTCTGGAGCAGCCGCTCTCCGCATCTGGGCGCGGGCGGCGGCTGCAGGAACCTGCTGCCGGGCAGGCTGTCCGAGTCGTCCGTCCCGCCGCAGACGCCGATGAGCTGTTCGACCTGATCGTAGTACGGCGAGATGTCTTTGTAGGAGATGGGCCACGGGATCTCCCAGCCGTCACTCTCGGCCCCTTTGAAGTCGAGATCGGACAGGCGAAGGCTCACGCGTCCCCAGATGTTCGTCTTCCCGCCGTGTCCCCAGACCCGGTAGAGATCGAACGGCCGTCCCTCTGTCGTGAGGTACGGCTGCTCCTTCGTATCGAGGAAGAAGCGCGGCGGGTGTTCCCCCCGGGCCGCTCGCTCGCGCGCCTCCCAGGGGCGGACGTGGGTCCAGAAGCGGCTGCGATCGAACCGCTCGCCGGCGTCAAGCAGCAGCACGTCAATCCCCTTGCTGGTCAGGTTCCAGGCCGCCATCCCCCCGGACGCTCCGCTGCCGATGACGATGACGGGGTAGACCTTCGAGGCGTTGATGATCTGCATGGCGGTTCTGCGGAGAGGAACGGGGCCGGCCCGCGCAGCATGCCACAGACGGATCCGCGAGACAACACCCGCTGCCAGGGCGCGGTGGAGATCGGCAGATTCAGCAACTTGCACCGCGCCACGGCCGTCTAACTACCCGTGCTCTTCCTTTTCCAGGACATTCGCTACGCGCTCCGCAACCTCTGGCACAGCAAGGGATTCGCCACGGTGGCGATTCTCTGCCTGGGCTTCGGCATCGGCCTGAACGCGACCATCTTTAGTGTCATCGACGGCGTGCTGCTCAAGCCGTACCCGTACACCGATCCCGACCGGATCCTCGTGGTTGGCGAGCAGAATCAGCGCACCGACAGTCAAGCCGGCCTGTCGTATCTCGACATGCGGGACTGGAAGGAGGCCAACTCGATCTTCACGACGATTGCGGGCGTCGCAGGACGGAGCTTGACGATCTCGGACCGCGGAGGCGAGCCGGAGCGCTACCTCGGCGCGGGCGTTTCGTGGGACCTGTTTCCGCTGCTGGAAACTTCGCCGATTCTCGGTCACGGCTTCACCGTCGAGGATGATCGCCCTGGTGCCGGTCCGGTGGTGTTGCTCGGTTACGACCTGTGGACCCGGCGCTATCACGGGGACGCGCACATCATCGGGGAATCGATCCTGGTCAACGGCAAGCCTCACGTCGTGATTGGGGTGATGCCGGCCGGGTTTGCCTTTCCTTTCAATCAGCGACTCTGGATTCCGCTCGCGCCCGTCGCGTCTCAGGATTTGCGCAGCGCGCGCGGCCTGTTTGCCTTTGGCCGGATGAAGCCAGGCGTGACAATCGAACGGGCGCGCCAGGACCTCGACGCCATCGCCGGCCGCCTGGCCGGCCAGTACCCTGCGACGAATGAAGGCTGGACCTCGCACCTCCGCACACTCCGCGAGGCGTTTCTGCCAGATGAGGTCCCGCTCGTCCTGTATTTGATGATGGCGGGCGTCACGCTCGTTTTGTTCATCGCCTGCTCGAACGTCGCCAATCTCCTGCTGGCGAGGGCCGCGGGCCGGCGCCGAGAGATCTCCGTGCGTGCGGCGCTCGGCGCGGGCCGCGGCCGCATCGTCCGGCAGTTGCTCACCGAGAGCGTGGTACTCGGCTTGATCAGCGTGCCCCTCGGCATCGTGCTGGCCGAGGTCGGCACGAAGCTGATTGCCGTCGGCATGCCGCCCGACCAGGTGCCGTACTACGTGCGGTGGGAGCTGGACTGGCGGTCGGTTGCCTACACCGTTGTCGTCTCTGCGACGACGGCGCTGGTGTTTGGACTGTTTCCGGCGCTGCAGGTCTCGCGCGGCAACCTGCACGAGACGCTGAAGGAAGGCACGCGCGGCAACAGCGTCGCCCGCTCTTTGCTGCGAAGCACGCTGGTGGTCGTGCAGGTCGCGTTTGCGCTCGTGTCGCTCGTGGGCGCGCTCCTGTTCGTCCGGACGTTCATGAACCTCGGCGGGTCCGATCTCGGCTTCGATACGAAGCCGCTCATGGCGATGCGGTTCTATCTGGCGGGCGAGGTGTACGAGCCCGAAGATGCCAAGCTGCGGCGTGTCGAGGACATCGTCCGACGAGTGGAGGCGCTGCCGGGAGTGCGTGCCGCGTTCGCGTCGAATCTCGTCCCGCTGAGCAACGGCGGAGGTGGCGGCACGGTGGTCGTGGACGGACGGCCCGCGCAGGCGAATGAACGGGCGGGCATTGCCTTCATCGGCGTGACGCCGCACTTCAATCCGACGCTCGGCATTACAACGACACGAGGGCGCGATTTCACGGAGGCTGAAGGCTGGTCGCACACACCCGTCGCGGTCATCAATCAGACCATGACGAAAAGGTTCTGGCCGGGCGGCGAGCCGGTGGGCGGCCGGTTCCGCCTCGATGAAGACACGAAGGCCGAGTGGTTCACGGTCATCGGCGTGACGCCCGATGCCAACGTCTTCGGCATCGACCCGTCCAACGAGCAGCCGCCGGCTGTGGCCTACGTCCCCTACGCCTACCAGCAGACGCTCAATACCGGTCTCACAATTCGCGTGGAGGGCGAGCCGACGTCCATCACGTCGGCGGTGCGCGCCGCCGATCCGAACCTGCCGATGTTCCAGGTGCGGACGATCAGCGAAGCTCGGCGGTTGAGCTTCTGGCAGTACGGGCTGTACGGCTGGATCTTCGGAACGATCGGCGTGATGGGTCTGCTGCTCGCGGCGATTGGTGTCTACGGCGTACTCTCATACTCCGTCTCTCAGCGGACTCAGGAGATTGGCGTCCGGGTGGCGCTCGGTGCAGGCCGCGGCGATATTCTCCGCCTCGTGGTCGGTCACGGGCTCCTGCTGGCGGCCGTCGGCATCGCCGCCGGGTTGGCGCTCTCGGCCGCGGCCATGCCGTTCGCGCGGTCGCTGCTCTACCAGGTAAGCCCGTTCGACCCGCTCACGTTCAGCGCGGTGGCGACGTTCCTCGTGCTGGTCGCGTTTCTGGCGAGCTACGTCCCGGCGCGGCGCGCGACC
>CAYZBZ010000249.1:0-6112 GCA_964476725.1 uncultured Vicinamibacterales bacterium | reverse complement strand
GGGTGGACCGGGCGGCCAGGGACGTGGCGCCGGGCCGCAGGCGCCCCCGCCCCCTCCGGTGCCGACTGAGACTGTCGATCAAATACTCGCGAAGTACGTCCAGGCGCTCGGCGGGCAACAGGCGCTGCAGAACGCGAAGACCCGCGTGATGAGCGGCACGCTCACGACACGCGACCTGGTCACGTCGAACGTCACCGTACAGGAAAAAACGACAGGGGAGTACCGCATCGACATCGCGACGCAGCCGATCCCGACCATACGCGCGACCAACGGCACCTCGGTGTGGGCGGTTGGCGGCGGCGGTGGTGGCCGCGGCGGCGGCGCACCCCCCGACGCGCCTCGCGATCTGGCCGGCTTCCAGATGCAGCAGGGGCTGCGCCTCGCCGACTTCGCGCTGCCGCTCCATCTGAAAGAGCGCTACGCGACGCTCCTGGTCAACAAGGCCTACGACACGATCGACGGCAAGCAGGTCGTCGTCATCACAGGCAGTCCGTATCCGAACGTCACCGAGCAGCTGAGTTTCGATCGCGAGACCGGGTTGCTGCTCCGGCGCGTGATCACCACCGGCTCGGGCGGCGTCGGCTTCAGCATCATGACCCTGCCCGAGCAGATCGACTACAGCGACTACCGGGACGTGGGCGGCCTCAACGTGCCACATACGGTCCGCCACGCGACGTGGAACCAGGTCACGACCGAGAAGCTCGCGGACGTGAAGATCAACGCGCCGGTCGCGGACGCCGTCTTCGCGAAGCCGGCGCCGAAGCAGTAGCGGTCCGCGGCGCAGGGACGATTTACGGATGTAAAGAAAGTCTGAACTTCAGCATTTCGATCTTTCCTTTCGATATACTCCAGGCAGCCCTGAAGGGCTGCGCTACGGTTTTGAAACCAGTTCCGGGGTCGAAGGGGAGGCATTCCGTGGCAGTCAGGCGCGGCGTCTGGATCGTGCTCGTGCTCATCGTCGCGGCAATCGCGATTTCCGCGGCCGGTCTCGTGTTCATGGCGCTGCTCGTCGGGCGACCCGCTCAGGTCGCCAGCGACTCGACGCTGGTCCTGAAGGTCGGGGGGGATCTCCAGGAGATGGAGCCCGACGGCGTCATCAGCCAGTTCTTCGAAGCGCCACCCACCGTAAGGTCGGTCGTCGACGCGCTGCGCAAGGCCAAGGTCGACCGCCGGATCTCGAGCGTCATCATCCGGCCGACCAGCGCGGCCGCGCTCTGGGGAAAGGTCCAGGAAATCCGCGACGCGATTACGGACTTCCGCCGCTCCGGCAAGCCGATCATCGGCTACCTCGAATACGGCGGCGAACAGGAATTCTACCTTGCGAGCGCGTGCGACAAGGTCTTCCTGGTGCCGTCGGCCACGCTCGACCTGACCGGGGTCGCCACCTACGAGCTGTTCCTGCGCGGCACGCTCGACAAGATCGGCGCGTATCCGGACACGCTGCACATCGGCGACTACAAGACCGCGTCCAACACCTTCACTGAGCACACCTTCACGCCGGCGCACCGCGAGATGGCGACGTCGCTGAACGCGGACCTGTACGATCAGCTGATCCGCGGGCTTGCCGACAGCCGTCACAAGTCCGAGCAGGAGATCCGCGACCTGGTCGATCACGGCCCGTTTCTTCCGGAAGACGCGGTGCGCGCGGGGCTCGTGGACGACGTGGCGTACGAAGACGAACTCGACGACAAGGTCAAGCTCTCGAAGGGACGGGTCAATTTCCTGACCGATACGGACTACCGCCACGTGACCCCGTTGTCGCTCGGCCTCAGCCGGGGGCCCCGCATCGCGATCATCTACGCCGCGGGGATCATTGCCTCAGGGAAGAGCAGCTACGATTCGCCGTCGGGCCAGGTCGTCGGGTCCGAGACGATGGTCGAGTACCTGCGGAAGGCTCGCGCTGACAGCTCGATCAAGGCCATTGTGCTGCGCATCGACAGCCCCGGCGGCTCGGCCATCGCCTCGGACGTCATCTGGCGCGAGGTGATGCTGACGCGCGACGTGAAGCCGGTGATCGCGTCGATGTCGGACGTCGCCGCGTCGGGCGGGTACTACATCGCGATGGCGGCGCACGCCATCGTCGCCGAGCCTGCGACGCTCACCGGCTCAATCGGCGTCGTCATGCTGAAGTTCGTCATCGACGGCACCCTGAAGAAGCTCGGGATGAACATGGAAGGGGTCACGAGCGGCCGCTACGCGGATCTGTATTCCCCGGTTCGGGCATTCTCGCCCGAGGAGCGCGCGAAGGTGCAGGAGCAGATGCAGGCGACCTACGACACGTTCGTCGAGAAGGCGGCGGCGGGACGCAACACGACGCCGGAGCGGATCGACGCGGTCGGCCAGGGGCGGGTGTGGACCGGCAAGCAGGCGAAGCAGCTTGGCCTCGTGGACGAGCTCGGCGGCCTCGACCGCGCGCTCGTGCTCGCCAAGCAGCGGGCGAAGCTGTCGCCGGACGCCGACGTGGAGCTCGTGGTGTTTCCGGGCAGGAAATCGATCTACGAGATCGTGCGCAACCCGTTCGGCAGCTCCGAACGGGGGGCCGCGCTTGGCGCGATGCTCGGCCTGCGGGACCAGCGTGCGCTGCAGACCCTGACGGCGCCGCTGCGTCTCTTCCGGCGCGGCGAGCCGCTTGCGATCATGCCGAACGTGTTTGTGAGGTGAGGATCACCTCACAAACACGTTCGGCTCTGGGCTCCAGGCTCCAGGCCCTGGGTCCTGGGGCGAACTTACCTAAAGCCTAAGGCCTGAAGCCCAGAGCCTGATCTACGCCACCAACTGCGCAAGCAGCGCGTTGTTGACCGTCACCTTCATCCGCTCGCGCGCCTTGGACATGTAGGACGCGTAGAAGCGGTTGCGGCGCTCGTTGAGCAGCGCCGTCTTCAGCGTCGCCTTGCCTGCCGCGATCTCCGCCGGTGTCGGATCCTTCTTCTCCAGCACTTTCACGATCACGGCGCCGTTGTCGGTGACGATCGGGTCGCTGACGCCGCCAGGCGGCAGCGCGAACGCGACCGCGTCGATGGCGGGGCTCGCGCCGATGTCGGCCACGGGCGCGCCGCGGGCGATGAGCTCGGTGGTCTTGACCTCGAGTCCGGCGGCCTTCGCCGCCGCTTCGAAACTGCCCGACTTCATCTGCGGGTCGACGGCGGAGGCCTTCTGGCGCGCCACGTCGACCGCCTTCTTCTTCAGGACTTCTTCCCGCACGCGCGCCTTGACCTCGTCCAGCTTCGGCACGTACGCGTCCTGCTTGCCCGTGACCGTGATGAACGCGAATCCCTGCGGCGCACGGATCGACTCGCTGACTTCGCCGTCCTTCAGCGTGAACGCGCGCTCCGCGACGGCGGGGGCCATGCCCAGCCCCGCGATCGGCTCCTCGCGGCTGAAAAAGCCGGACTCGGCGACGGTCATGCCGCGCCCCTTTGCCACCGTGTCCAGATCCGACGGCTGCTTCAGCTTACCGGCGACGTCGTCCGCGGCGCGCTGCGCCTCGGTCTGCGCGCGCTCCCACTTCAGCTGATCCTCGATCTGCGGGCGCACCTCGTCCAGCGAGCGCGTCGTCGCCGCCTTCTTCTCCGTCACCTTGATGATGTGGAAGCCGTACTGCGTCTTCACGATGTCGCTGATCTGCCCCGGGGCCAGGGCAAAGGCCGCCTTGTCGAACTCCGGTACCATCTGCCCCTGCGGGAAGAAGTCGAGGTCCCCTCCCTTCCTGGCGCTGATCTCGTCCTCGGAATACTTGGTGGCGAGCTGCGCGAAGTCGGCCCCTTTCTTCACCTGCGCCAGGAGATCTTCCGCCTGCTTCTTCACGGCCTCCACGTCCTTCCCCTCGGTCTTCAGCAGGATGTGGCTCGCGCGGATCTGCGCCGGCGTCGAGTACTGCTTCTGGTTGTCCTCGTAGGAGCGCTGGATGTCCTGGGCCGAGTTCTGCATCCGGTCGCGCAGGCCCTGCATGTCGACGAGCGCGTAGCGGATCTTCCGCTTCTCGGGGATCTTCAGGTCGTTCTTGTGCTGTTCGAAGTACGCGGCAATCTCCGCGTCGGTCGCCTCGAGTCCGGGGCGGAACTTGTCGGCGGGGAACGACACGACGGCGAGCTTGACCTTCTCGTTGCGGCGTTTGAACTCGGACTCGACGTCCTTGTCGTCGATCGTCATCCAGCCGGTGAGCGCTCCCTGGAGCTTCTCGAGGGTGATCCCGCGCCGCACCTGCTCCTCGAACTCGTCCGGGCGCATCGGCGGGTTGTTCATCTGCAGCATCTGCCGGTAGCGTTCCTCGCCGATGAAGTGCCCGTTCTCCTGGAGCCCGGGCATCGCCGCGATCCGCTCGCGCACTTCCTCGTTGGTCGCCGTGATACGGAGCCGCGCCGCCTCGGCAAGCGCGGTTTCCTCCTCGATCATCTGCTGGACGATGCGCTGATCGATGCCGAGCTGCTTGAGCATGCGCTCGTCGACGTTGCCGCCATAGGCGGAGCGATACGCCTGCATCTGCTGCTGGTAAGTGCGGCGGAAGCGGGCGACGGTGATGTCGCGGCCCTCGACCGACGCGACGACGTCGTTGAGGCCCGCGGCGCCAGGCTCGTCGAGGAAGCTGGGGATATAGAGAACGATAAACGCCAGGACCACAATGAACAGGCTCCATTTGAGCCAGCCCTTGTGTCGGCGCATCCGATCGAGCATTGTCATGGTTCGACGGCCTCTTGGAGGGACTTTGGAAACGTCAATTATGCCATTGACAGTAGCCAGTAGCCAGTAGCCAGTTCCCAGTTCCCCGTAGCCAGCTCAAGAACTGGAAACTCCAGAACAGGAACCTGGAAACTGGGAACTGGAGACTGGGAACTGGCCACCAGCTACTGGCTACCGCCTGGCGTTAATGTGCTATATTTGTGGTGGATAGAAGGACTTAGAGGAACCCGCCATTCCAACAGGACGCAGAGCCGATTGACCGCGACTGGTCGGCAGCCTCGCGCCCGTCGCCCATCGAGCCGAAAAGCCGTGTCGGGAGCACGCCGGGACTTCGCGGGGAAACTCCGGTCGCTTCAGGCGGCGCTGAAGCGCCGGCTTTCCCGTGCCGATGTGCTCGCGGACCTGATCCGGGCGGTCAATTCGAGCCTGGAGCCCGAGCGCGTGGCGGAGGCGCTCGTGGCCCGTGTCTCCGGCTGGATTCCCGCGCCCGGCTGGCTGGTGCTCGCCGTCGATGGGGGCGGCCGGACGCGCCCCATGGCGGCGACCGCGCTGGCGCCCCCGCTCGAATCTGCGGCGCACGCCGTGGGAGGATGGGTGATGCGCAGCGGCGAGGTGTTCGCGGCCGCGAACCTCGCCGAAGATCGCCGCGTCGCCGACAGCGCGGAAGTGGCCACCATCGCGTTTCCGCTGGTCTGCCGCGGACGCACGATCGGCGCGCTCGTCGCGATCGATCCTGCGCCCGCACGTACGGCCCCCCGGTTCGCGCCGGCCACGCTGACGGCGCTGCTGGCAGGGATCGAGCCGGGTGCCATCGCGCTCGAGAACGCGCTCCGGGTGCAGCGAGCCGAGGCGCTGTCGGTCACCGACGACCTGACGCAGCTGTACAACTCCCGCTACCTCTCGCAGGTCCTGCGGCGCGAGACCAAGCGGGCATCGCGTAGCGGACGGCCGCTGTCGGTGCTGTTCGTCGATCTCGACGGGTTCAAGTCCATCAACGACACGCACGGCCACCTGTACGGCAGCCGCGCGCTGGTCGAGGCGGCGAGCGTCATCCGCGCGAGCGCCCGCGAGACCGACATCGTCGCGCGCTTCGGAGGAGATGAGTTCGCCCTGATCCTGCCGGATACGGGCAGCGACGGCGCCGCCGCGGTGGGCGAGCGTGTGCGCGACCGCATCGCGGCGTTCAGCTTTCTCGAGGGGGACGGCCTCGCGATCAAGCTGACCATCTCGGTCGGCGTCGCGACGCTTCCCGACGTCGCCGCGTCGGCGGACGGCCTCATCCAGGCCGCCGACGAGGCGATGTACTGGGTCAAGGATCACGGGAAGAATGGGCTGCACGTGGCAGGCAGTTAAGAGGAGTACGCGTTGAGTCTTCGTTCTCTGTTCTCTCTCTTCTCGAGCGATCTCGCGATCGACCTCGTGACGGAGAACACCT
>CAYZBZ010000248.1:0-6124 GCA_964476725.1 uncultured Vicinamibacterales bacterium | reverse complement strand
GCCCCGTCGATCCCGAGCTCCCGAAGCATCGGCGGAACGTCGGCGACCAATGCGGCCGGGCCGCAGACGAAACAGAGCGTCGCCGGATCGTCCACGAGCAGGGCGAGCTCGGCGGCGGCGATCCGGCCGCGTTCGCCGCGCCACCGCGGCGGAAACTCCCGCGTCGCCGTCAGCGACAAACCCAGCTCCCCTCTTCGCGCCATCGCCCGCAATTCCGGAAGGTAGGCAAAGTCCTTCGGCGTTCTCGCGCTGTAAAGCAGGCTGAGCCGCCCCTGAAATCCTGTCATGACCGCGTGCCTGATCATCGATCGCAGCGGAGCGATGCCCGTGCCGCCGGCGATGAACAGCACGCGCCGCTCGCGCGGGTGTTCGGGAAACACGAACGAGCCGGAGGGCCCACGCACGGACAGCCGGGCGCCTCGTCGCGGCGGCTCGAAATGCAGGCCCCAGCGCCCCGAGGCGTCCACTTTCGTCAGGAACTCGATGAAGGCGTCGCGCGCGCTCTCTTCGGGGGCCGACGCGATGGAGTACGGCACCATGTCGGCGGCGCCGGCCGGACCCACCATCGCCAGCTGTCCGGGCCTGTAGGTGAAGTCCCCGCCCCCGAGCTCGAGCCGCACGATGAGCGAACCGGGCGTCGCGCGACGGACGCTGCACACGCGCAGCACGAGATCGGACACAGGCGGATCTTACGCTGAAAGTCTGAAGGCTGAAGTCTGAAGGCTTGAAGGCTGAAGCTGAAGCCCGAAGTTCGAAGCTCGAATGCAGCTCGAAAGCTCGAGAGCATTCGAACTTCAGCCTTCAAACTTCAGACTTTCGAGATTCAGCCCTAGATGATTCCAGCCGCGGCGCGCTGGATGTCGACCTCCGTGAGGTCCGGGAACTGTGAGGTCGCGAGGACCTCGTGTCGGGTGGCCTCGCGGCCGCCGGCCCGTTTGCGGCTGGCCTTGTCCTGGTACATCCGACTGTCGGCGGTCGCGAGCAGCGCTTCGTACGACTCGCCGTCCCGCGGGAACACCGCGGCGCCGACGCTGATGCCGAGCCGCACGCGCTTGCCCGGCCGCGCCTCGAAGAACACCTCGTCGATCCCCTGCTGAAGCTCCTGCCGCTTGGTCTCCGCCTCGTCAGCGGCGCAGCCGGACAGCACGACGATGAACTCGTCCCCTGCGTACCGCACGCAGATGTCGTACGGACGGATGGCGGTGCGCAGCACTCGCGCGACCTCGCACAGCGCGCGGTCCCCGACGTGGTGGCCGTGGCTGTCGTTGATGTCCTTGAAGTTGTCGAGGTCCATGACCATCAGCGAGACGTCGGACTTGAGCCGCTCGGCGCGCGCGAGCTCGCGCGTCAGGTGCATGAAGAGGAAGCGCGTGTTCGGCAGTCCGGTGAGCGGGTCCGTCAACGAGTCTTCCTGCGTCTGCTCGAACAGCATCGAGTTGTTGATGACGGCCGCCGCCTGCTCCGACACGCGGTCGAGCAACCGCTGGTGGTCGTCGCGATAAAACGCCGCGTCGACGTGATAGACCGACAGCGTGCCGATGAACCGATCGCTGAACACGAGCGGGCAAACCAGCGCGGACTGCAGGTTCGTGTGCAGGTCCGCAAGCCCCGCCGCCTCGAGATCGGCGCTCGGCCGCGCGTTCACGAGCGCGCGCCGGTTGCGCGCGACCCACCCGGTCAGCCCTTCTCCCGTGTGCACGGTAATCTGCTGGATGATCTCTGCGTCCGTGCCGGTCGCGAAGCGGCACCGGAGCGTCTCGGTCGCCTCGTCGTAGAGGAAGAGCGCCGCGCACGAGAACGGCACCAGGTTGCTGAGCTTCGCCGAGATCAGCGCCATGGTGTCCGACACACCCAGGCTCGTCCCCATCGCCTGCGCGATCTCGTACAGCGCGTAGATCTCGCGGTGCGCCAGCGCGATGTCGTCGAACACGTTCTTCTTCGTCGGCTCCGGCGTGAGCCCGGTGGCGGGCCGCCCCTTCGACCGCTCCAGCTGCTCCGGCGCGGGCCGCCGCAGCACCTGCTCGAGCGTGGCCGCCTCGATCTGCAGCGCGGGAATCAATTCGACGAACTTCTCCACGACTGTGGGGTCGAGCGCCTTGCCTGCTTCCTGCTGCAGCAGGCCCATCGCGGCATCGAAGCTCATCGCCTTGTGGTACGGCCGCTCCGCCATCAACGCGTCGAAGTAGTCGACCACCGACAGGATCCGCGCGCCGAGGGGGATCTCTTCACCCTTCAACCCGGTCGGATAGCCCTTCCCGTCCCAGCGCTCGTGGTGACTGAGGATCAGCGGCGAGACGGGATATGGAAACGGCACCGCGCTGATGATGTCGGCGCCGACCTTCGGGTGCGCCCGGATCTTCTGGAACTCTTCAGGGGTCAGCGGCCCCGGCTTCGAGAGGATGTGCTCGGGCACCGCCAGCTTCCCGATGTCGTGCAGCAGCGCCGCCGTCTTGACCCCCTGGATGTCGTTCGGGGTCATGCCGAGCGCGCGCGCGAGCGCCGCGGCGTACAGCTGCACGCGCCGGATGTGCGACTGCGACGTCTGATCCTTCGCGTCGATTGCGAGCGCCAGGGCCTCGATGGTCGCCAGGTGCAGGTCCGCCATCTCGCGCACGTGGCGCTGCTCGTCGTCGATGCGGCCGAGATAGACCTTGTAGCTGCGGTACGTCAGGTAGAGCGGCGCCGCGGCAAGCGGAAGCAGCCAGCGGGCGGAGACGACGTTGAGGACGCCGACCGCCGCCGCGGCCGCGCCCGCGCCCACGAAGTAGCTGGGCGCGCTCCAGAGGAAATTCTCGTTCCAGACCTTGATGACCGCCTGCCGCGTCGACCACGCGATCGCCGTGGCGATCGTGGCTGTGTTGATCACGAAGTAGGTCGTGGCGGCGCCGACGAGCGGCTTCGGCAGCGTCCAGATGTCGAACTGTCCAGGAACGCCGCCGAGCAGGATGTAGACCGTGCCTGCCGCCTGCACGGTGATCACGAGGCACGCCATGCTGAAGAGCGTGCGGTGCGCAGGGTTGCGTTCCTTGATGCGGAACGTGCACTGGCTCCACGCGCTCGCCGCCGCGACGATCATCGTCTCGTTCGGACCGAGCAGCAGCAGCGACGCGAAGTCCACCGCGTACGACACGGACATCGTCGATCCGCTCCGCGCCAGCGGCAGGGTCACCTTGAAGACCGAGGTCACCGACGACAGGGTGAGCAGCGTCAGGAAGAGACCTGGAGACGCGAAGGTCTTCAGGGGAAAGAAGAAGACGAGCAGCGCCGCTCCAACCGCGATGACCGCGCAGACGAAGACTCTGGCGGGGAGCGGGAGAGTGTTCATCGTCAGCAGCCCCAGACTGCCTTGGAACGGGTAGCGCTCGCGATGCGCGCACAGGGTGCAGCGGTCATCATGTTCATCATGCTCACCATGGGGGGACCCGGCACCTCACTCGAAGCGGCCACGCCGCGCGCCAGGCGCGCGCGACGGGGACGTGGATTGAAAGATAGCCGGAACGTGCCACACCACATCGCCGCACTCAGCGTCGTCGCACGAAGTGCCCCATACGATGTTGTCCTCGTCCTCAATCGTGCCCCAGACGATATTGGTGGCTTCTCGTCCGGCCGCAATCGTGCCCCAGACGATGTTGTCCCCTTCGTTGGTGCTGTCGGCGCCCCACGTGACGTCGGTGCGCCACGCGTTGGCGCCCGGCTTCAGCATGCCGCCGCCGATCCTGTGGTTGCCCCAGTTGATGTGCGCGTTCCACGGCGTCGGATCCTTCGAGGCGGCGAGCGCCGTGCGATCGCCGCCCAGGTACTTCGCGAGCTGCACCGCGCCGCGCGCGTTCAGGAATCCGGCCCCCTGCGTCAGGTCGTCGTACCGGGCGCGATGCTCGGCGGTGTACTGCAGGATCGCCTTCACGAGGTTCGGCGTGAGGTTCGGGTTCGCCTGCAGCATCAGCGCGACCGTACCGGTGACGACCGGCGCCGCCATGCTCGTGCCGCTCAGGCTCAGGTAAGGCTGCGTGACCGTGTCGACCGTTCCCCACAGCCGCGCGGCCGGGTGCGTGGCGAACAACAGGCTCGAGCCATCGGCGAGCGATTCAATCCCGACTCCCGGCGCGACCAGGTCCGGCTTCGCGGCGTAGTCGATGTAGCTCGGGCCCCGAGAGCTGAAGAGCGCGACGGAGTCGTCGCTCCGCGTGGCCGTTCCGTTGTGGCTCGCGGCGCCCACGGTGAGCACCCACGGCGCGTTGCCCGGCGCCGTGATGCCGCCGTACTGCGGGAGCCCCTTCGGGCTCTTTCCGAAATTGCCCGCGGCCGTGACCACCACCACGCCCGCTTCCACCGCGCGCTTCGCCGCGAGCGTCAGCGGGTCGCTGTTGTAGGACTCGTACACGCCGGCAGCCACCGAGAGGTTGACGACGCGGATGTTGAACCGCGCGCGGTTTTCCACGGCGTAGTCGAGCGCGGCGATGACGTTGCTGATGTAGCCGTTGCCGTCGCCGTCGAGAACCTTCAGGACGACGAGATTCGCGGCGGGGGCGATGCCGCGACGCGCGCCGTTCGAGTCGTAGCCGTTCCCCGCGATGATTCCGGCAACGTGCGTCCCGTGTCCGTAGTCGTCGTAGGCGACGGGCTGGAAATCGACGAAGTCAGCGAAGTGGACGACGCGCTCGGAGCCGAGGTCGTCGTGCCAGGACGTGACGCCGGAATCGATGAGCGCGACGCCGATACCGGTGCCGTCGACCCCCAGGTTCTCGCGGGCCCACGTCCCGCCGATGGTCGCGCCCGTACGCTCCAGCGTCCCGCTCACCCGGCGGTCGAGGCTGACGGCGCGGATGCCTGGCCGCCCGGCGAGCTCGTTGAGGGCCGAGTCCGGGATCTGCGCGACCTGCCCACGCAGAAGCGGCAGCCGCCGGCCGGGGATGCCGCGAAGCGAGCGAATGAGGGTGTCGGCCGCCGAGCCGTCGGCGGTCTGGATGATGACCCTGGACGTGCCTCGCGAGCCGCGCGCGCGGGCCTGCAGGGCCGCGTCGAGCCTGCTGTCGCCCCCCCGCCCGGCCGCGAGCGCCGGGGCGGCTATCGCCGCCAGGAACGCGATGAGAAGGAGAGTTCGTCGAACCATATCGCAGGGTGTACGGATCAGTACTGAACGCGTGCGCGCGTGCAAAGCGTCTGCCCACCCGCAGACCTGGGGCGGACGGACCCGCATTCTACTGGTTTCCCGGCATTTATCGGTATCAAGCGGACAGATTTCTAGAGGGCATGGCGCGGCCGGTTTTCATCCGCATGTGCTGTTTCGAAACAGCGGATACTAACCTTGGGGCTCCCTGAGGACCGCCACTGACGCATCAGTTCGGCGGGCGTTTGGCGGGGGGCTTCGCGCCTTGCTGCGCGTTTTCCAGCCCGTATTCCACGATCTTCCGGTAGAGCGTGCCGCGGCTGATTTCCAGCACGCCGGCCGCCTGTTTCTTGTTCCAGTTGACCGCCTCGAGGACCCTCAGAATGTGAGCGCGTTCGGCGTCCGCCAGCGACGGCAGGCGCTGGCGTGTCGCCTCGGGTTGCCCTTCGCTCGCGTGGAGAAAGTCGACGTCGGTCGCGCGGATGATGCGGCCCGGCGAGGACAACGCCGCCCGTGCGACGGTGCTCTCGAGCTCGCGGATGTTGCCCGGCCAGTGGTACTGCAACAGCAGGTCGACGGCCTCCTTGGCGAAGGTTTTTTCATCGAGCGGCAGGCCGTTCGCGGCGCAGTAGCGCGCAAGGAACCGCTGCGCGAGCACGGGGATGTCGGTGGCGCGTTCGCGCAACGAGGGCAGCCTGATCGAAAATGCATTCACGCGGTAGTAAAGATCTTCGCGGAAACGGGAGTCGCGCACGAACTGATCGAGCGGCCGATTCGTCGCGGAGATCAGCCGGAAATTGACCTCGATCGACTCGTTGCCCCCGAGACGCTCGAAGCGCCGCTCTTCCAGCGCCCGCAGGAGCTTTGCCTGGCCGATCAGGGCGAGGTCGCCGATCTCGTCGAGGAACAGCGTGCCGTTGTTCGCCATCTCGAGGCGGCCCTGCTTGCGATCATTCGCGCCGGTGAAAGCCCCCTTCTCGTACCCGAACAGCTCCGACTCGAACAGCGTGTCGGGCA
>CAYZBZ010000247.1:0-6246 GCA_964476725.1 uncultured Vicinamibacterales bacterium | reverse complement strand
CCGCGTGGCCACCTTTGCCCTGCACCGCCTGATGATTTCTTCGCGGTTTGCGGTCGTCGCGATGCTGGCCCCCGGCGACTTTTTCGGCGAGGGCGCCCTGGCTGGTCAATCGGTTCGCATCGGGACTGCGACTGCGGCGGTGGCGAGCAGCGTGCTGATCATCGAGAAGGAGGCGATGGTCCGGCTGCTCCACGAGGAGCCCGCGTTCTCGGACCGCTTCATCACCTAACGGGACGTGCACAAGCTCGACCCCAACTAGTCTGCAGAATTGCCTCGATCGCGAGCTACCGTCACGACCCCTCGTCTGCACCGCGATCGCGGCCGGGGTGCGCCCTGCGGAGCGGAGAAATCTCAGCATCGAGACGACGAAGACACTCGAGAACCCGCATCGTTGATTGCAGATGCTGCCGGTGGGCCCTGGCTTCGAAGTGCGCGTACGGGCGAAGCAGCCTGAGGACTGCTGTTCTCAGCAGCTGTCCTGGCCACCCAAACCGCGAGGGGGTCCTCAAAGGAATGCCGGTCACGAGCATGTGCTCGGCTTCCACGGCGTCCCGCTGAGCGAGGTCGAGCTGTTCGGTGAGCAGATCGACCACCGCTGACCCTGGCAGCAGGGGCTCGGGTCCTGCAGCCGCGGGCTGTGGCGGAGGGGGCTCGCTGGCGGTGTGTGACGGCGCCGGCGCGAGACCTGACTCTTTCGGCGGAGCCGGTTCCGGTTCCGGCGACTGACGCGCAGACCCTATGTCCGAGAGTCGCTCGCGGATGAACGCCGCCGTTCGGGCCGGGGACAGGCGGTCGATTACGTGCGCGCGCGCGAGTCGTCCACGTTCGCCAGCGAGGACGGGGTTCTCGTATACCAGGCGCATCAGCGATGCGGCTGCGTCAAGGTCCGGCTCTGCCCAGCAATCCCCTTTCGGGTAAGGCTCACAACCCGCTGGCACTCTCGCAGGCCGCCACGGAACGAGGAAGCTGTTCTCCGGCGTCATGAACGCCATGTTGCCTGAGTACGCGGTGGCAATTGTCGGCTTCTCCAATGCCATCGCTTCGGCGAGGGTGAGACCAAAACCCTCGGAGCGGTGGAGCGAGACGTAGCAGTCGCACGCGCTCATAAGGGCGTCGCGCTCGCGGGCGGGGAGGTAGCCGTCCATCGTGACGACATCCACACGCCCGCCGGCTGCCGCGCGAACCGCTTCGAACGGCCCGCGCGAGAGTTGGCCGTTGATCGACTTCAGCACCAACGTCGGGCCCTCTCCCGGGCGAAAGGCTCGGCAGAAGGCTTCGACCAGGCCGATCGGGTTCTTGCGGTGGATGTTGCTGAGAAAGTCGAACATGAACAGGAAGACGAATCCTTCCGGGAGACCAAGGTCGGCCCTGCATGCGGGCACCGGGTCCGGGGGGCGGAGGGGGATGGGGCAGATGTGGACGGGTTTCGAGAACGTCGTGCGGATGGCCTCCGCCACATAGTCGGACGCCACCCACACCTCGTCCAGCAGATCAGTCGAGGACTGATACGCACCCGGCAGCTGCTCCGTTTCCCAGAACCAGAACCCAATGCGATGGCAGTTCTCGGTCATCTCTCTGGGCAGCGCGTCCAGAGCGCGAGGAAACTCGTCGGCGTTTGCGCAGACGAGCGTGACGGCATACGGCCCGTCATTCGCGCCCACCTCGAACCCATCCTCCTGGCGGCTCAGCGTCTGGTTATTGAGGACCGTGGCGACGGGAATTCCCCCGGCCTGCGCTGCGGATGTGACCAGCCGCGCGACCTCGCCGACGCCCAGTTCCGCCTTGAAGTAACCGGCGACATTGATTCCAGCCGGGAACGGCGAGCGATCGTCGCGTGCGAACGATGCGGACGACCCGTCTGTGGCCCCCAACGCGGCTACCGCGTTGGGGACCCCGTCTGGGCGGAGCGATGCCGGAATGGTTTGGTTGGCCAATGGGTCAAACCGGACCCAATGCACGTACGCATCTGCGTTCGCACCGTAGGGCCGCGGAAAGGCGTGTTGGAGATCGGCCCGTATCTGATACAGCCCGAAAAGATAGCGAGAGAGTCGAGGGGCCTCTGGCGCCGGCGCGTTGAGCCACTGCAGGACTTCGTCCCACCTGAATGGCCACGGGGGCGGGTGCAGTCCAAGGCGCTCGGCATCCAGCAATGCCCGCCGATAGAGCCGCCGCATAACCGCGTCGATTGGCGTTCCATCCGGAAGCGTCGCGAAGCCATAGTTCACGGGTACTGGACGGTGTCCGTTGGCCCGTAGCTTCGCTGCGTACCCGTTGCACAACTCTCGCAGCGCCGGTTGCTCGCTGAGCAGGATGCGGGGGTTGCGCCCCTGGTGCTTGCTCAGGAGGTACGGAACCTCGGCGTCGAATCCGCTGAAGTGGTAGAAGCGAAGCGGACCGCCGTTGACTTCGAAGCCGGCCGGCGTGTGCACAACAGATCGTTCGTGCAGATTCCAGTAGGCGACATTACAGCCAGGGTCACTGACGACCGCGTGCGGAAACAAACCGGCCACATAGTCGAGCCATCGCTGATCGACGAACATGCCGTTGGCGGTGTCCGAGAGGCAATGACGTCGGAGACGGCCGGACCACCATTCGAGAAAGCGCTGCGTGCCGGCTCCGACGCCGATAAAGCCAAGATTGAAGACCCCGGCGCGCAACACCGCCAGATCGCTGACCTCGAAGCCGTCATCGGGTATGGGCGACAGGATATGGGGCGTGAGGACGATCCCTCGTTCGATCGCCAGCCGCCAGAGACTTTCGACGGAGTCGAACACCTGCACATCCGGGTCGAAGTACAGGACCGAGGCGGCGCCTTCCGCCAGCAGCCGCTGCAGCAGCAGAGGCTTCACCGCCGTCGACAGCTCCGTCACGTCGTACATGAAGGTCTGCCGCTGACGTTCCGTCGCGTCGGGGATGACGTCTTCGAGCCGGAGCGATCGAAACAGGCCGTCATCAGAGGGATCGGCGGCACCGTCGATCACCAGCACCGTGACATGGGCCTGCGGATGGACGCTGGTGAGAGACTGCGCAAAAACCCTCGCGTACGGCAGGTAATTGCGGGCGACGATTGTGCAGGCTTCCATGGCGGCCCCCCTATCGGTTCGGCCGAGGCACTTGCGTGCTTTCGTCGGTTTCCACGCAGCTCTCTTTCAGCGGTCCAGGGTCGCTCCGTTTCGCGAGCTCCGTGAGGGCGGAGTGGGCGACGACGAGGTCGGCTTCCTTACGCTGTACTTCCGCGGCGAGGACGCCTGCCCATTGCTCGGCCGTGCTGGCCCTGCGCTCGAGCAGCGCCAGTTGGCGCTCCATCGCCTCGCGTTCCACCTGCCAGTCGGTTGCTGCGATGTGCGCATGGAGCATGGCGAGTCCATCGTGAGCGCGTTCGACCCAATCGCCTTCAGGGGACGGGCCACACCGGTGAATGATCGCCTCGACGGATGCCTGCGGCCGCCTTGCGGGGATGAGCGCGGCGAGCAGCGCGGCGACATGCTGGCGGCGTGATCTCTCAATGGTCGGCTGGAGACTCTGAAGATGCTCGCGCACGGCGTCGCGCCGGCTCCAGAGTTCCATGGCGGCAGGCACGAGCAATCCCGAGGCTGCCAGACCTACGGACAAGCTCCAGCCTTGCAGGCCCACCAACGCCAGAGCCCCCTGCCCCTTCACCAGCGTGTAGCGGTCTTGATACAGGAACAAGGCAGGCGTGCCCGTGGCTATGGCGAAAACCGTCGGGTGATAGCGCGTGCTCACCACAAGCTGCGCATGCCGGCAGTACCACACGGCCTCCTCTGGCGAGGGGAGCGGCGCCATGTGCAGCGCCGGCGAGTCGCCAGCTGCAGCGATGACGGCGCAGGCCATGGCCACATCGTGAACCCGAGTGCCGTCCAGGTCGCCGACGTGCGGCACGAGCACCACAGCGGCGCCCGTACATCGGCTCAGCTCGGCGAGTTGTGCCGCAAGCTTCGGGACGATTCGCGCCGGGTCCGACAGGTCGCCGAGCTGGTTCAGCGTGACTGCGATGAATTGACCATCACCGACGATCTCCGACGAACGGTGTGGTTCGACGCCTTCGAGGCTGATCGCTTCGTCGAACTGGAGGTGGGTGCGCTCGGGTTGCGCACCGAGTTCGAGCGCCAGCCCGTACGAATGCTTCTCGCGGACTCCGACGAACACGCAACCGGCGAGCACTTCGGCGACCAGCTCGCGGATCCGTCCGTCGAACGCCGGGCCGATCGTCTGACCGGTGATCGCCACCGGTCGCGCCGCACGCCGCGCGGCTCTGACGACGGCGGCTCGTTCGAAGACGTGTTCCGGCCAGGATCGGGAGAGGTTGCCGCCTCCGGCAATCACGACGGCGTCGCTCCCGGCGATGGCGGCCAGGGCCTCGCGCCAGCGTGGGGGAACAGTCAGCGGCCAGCGCGGCTCCGCGAGGATGGTGTCGAGCTCCTCGAGCCGACGCTCGCGCTCGGCGGGGCCAGCGCAGTCGCTGAAGCTCAGTCCAGGCACCGCACCAACGCCGAAGCGCTCCGCCGACCGTTCCGGCTGGGCCGACATCAGCGTCCACTCGGCGTCAACACCGCATGCGGCCACTCCCGCGAGGAGTCCCAGCATCATCGACTCATCGCCGACGTGATATGCAGTGGTGCTCCCGATGTCACCGATGGCCAGCAGGCGGGTTGGTGCCTCGTTCGCGCGCGCAGCAGACACCATCACGGCACCCCTTCTGAGACAAGACCCGACAGTTGCGGTCGCGCGCGCCGGTATCGTCAGTGACAGCCCGTTGGCGGTCGTGGTGCGCGGTCCGGCCCGTGCGGGCGCACCCTTGGGCCATCGTCCGCATGGTGCGGCGCGTCGAAGACTCTATCATCGTGGAGACGAGCTCGGGCCAAACCCGGAGGAAGGCGGCCGTGTGCATCATTCAGCCCAACGACCTCGGCGCCGTCCCGATGCCGGGTACGGGGGACGGCGCGGCGCTCGCGCGTGGCGAGCCATCGAACGTGCGTCGATGGTAGGATACCGGGCGGCATTCACCAGCCGGTACCCGAGGGTGAGGTCGAGTATCCCGGCGCGGAGAATAGCATAGGTCACCGCCCGCAACACGCGGTCGGCGATAACGGTTCGCTGTGCATAGCGTTTGAGGTCAACATGGCACAGACCTTCTTCAGGCGTCTGATCGGTGCGGCGTTGTTGGATGCACAGACCTATGAAGAAGTCGAGGCCGACCGTGCGGCCACGGCGCAGGCGCTCGCGGTGGTCGTGTTCTCGAGCCTTGCGGCGGGAATTGGCGCGAAAGGTTTGAGCGGCGGACCCGCCACGTTCACGTTCTTCGCCGGTTCCAGCGTTATCGCGCTACTGGCGTGGGCCGCATGGGCTCTGGTGACGTTCGAAATCGGCGCGCGCCTTCTGCCGGCACCCGACACGCACGTGGACGTCGGTGAGTTGCTGCGCACGCTGGGATTTGCAGCCACCCCGGGTCTCATCCTGGTGCTCGGCGTCCTGCCCGGCGCGATGAAGCCGGTGTTCGTGGTGGCCGCCTTGTGGACGCTCGCGGCCACCGTCGTGGCTGTGAAACAAGCCCTCGATTACACAAGCACTGCCCGTGCGCTCGCGGTATGCAGTCTCGGATGGGTCCTCTCGCTGGTCGTCGCGGCAGTGTTGGGCCTGGTGTTCGGCCCCACGTTGTCAGGGTTCCAAGAGTAGGCACACGCCCGATCTCGGCGCTACGTTTGAAGGCCGCTTCGATCTTGTCCCGCACGTCCGTTGTCTTGACGCGGGGCTTGACGGTGATGCTGTTCGTGACACCCTTCACACCCGTCAGGTCGCGGACTGCCTCCAATAGAGTTGGCGTGTTCACTCACGCTGTCCCAGCCGGCAGCCGACCCAGCCGACGGCCAAGCCAAAAATCAAGCCGACCCCGAGCGCCATGCCCACGGCTTTGAGGGGCTGGCGCTTTACACGATGAGCGGCCTCGTATTTGAGGTCTCCGAGTTCTTCGAGGCTGCGCCGGACTGACTTGATCGCCCGCTTCGCGGCGTGCACGCCGTCATCGACGGCGCCCGTCGCAAGCGACTTCAGCAACCACGCCTCGTGTGAAAGATGGGCCGCCTGGCGACATGCGTCGATAGCCCGGTCGCGGACGCTCACGCTGCTTGCTGTTTCGGGTGTTTCGGACGTGGCGGATGTCATGGAAGTCTTCCTCCGGATTTGCCGTGCGGCGTAATGAATCAGGGCGTGCAATATGCCGGCCGCTGG
>CAYZBZ010000246.1:3543-6266 GCA_964476725.1 uncultured Vicinamibacterales bacterium | reverse complement strand
GCGCAGCTTCTCTCCTTCGGCGCGGATGAAGCGGCTGTAGGGCGCGATGCTCTCGCGGATGCGCTCGCCGCTTCTGCCGATTTCCTTCGCGAACTGGTCGTGGAGCGAATCGGAGAGCCGCCGCCGGACGCCGGCGATCTTGCGGCGCATCTCCTCTTTCGCTTTCTTGCGCTTCGCCGGCAGGATGAAGAACCCGATCGCGGCCACCACCGACGCCAGGATGATGCCGGTCACGTCGGCCGCTGCGGTCGTCGCGGCAATCGTCACAACGGCGCCGAGCCCCAGCGCGCCGGCGCTGACCGCTGCGGCCGCGGCCACCGCGTTCCGCGCGCCGTCCGCGAGCTCGCGCGCCTCCTTGCGGCGGTCGTACGAGTCGATCACCCGCTGCGCTTCGCGGCCCACGGAGTCGATGAGCCGCGTCCGATCGTAATGAAAGCGCCCGCCCTCCTCGTCGCCGACGATGCGATCCTGGTACTGCCGGCGGCGCTGCGCCAGATGCTTCGTGACGTCCTGCCACTGCCGCAGATCGGCGTCGACCAGCCAGTCGACAAGCTCACCGACCTTGCGCTCGATCTGCTGCGGCGCATCGGCGACCACCTGCTGCTCGAACCCCTGCTGAATCCGGCTGCGGTTGAGCAGGTCCATCACCCGGCCGATTCGCAGCGTGTCGTCGAAATACTCCCACCCGCGCTTCTCCATCTCGAGCAGGATCTTGTCGATGTCGGCGATGCGGAACTCGAAGTCGCGCAAGCGATCGTGCTGAACCACGGCGAGCTGCCGATCCACTTCGTCCAGCGTGGCGAAATCGTCCTTGAGCAGCTCGGCGCGATCGCGCACGACGGCCAGGTGACGCTCCGCCAGCGCGGCGCCGACGCCGAGCGGGTTGAGCAGCTTCAGCTGCACGCGCCCCGGCGAGTCCAGCGTGTCGCGGATGTAGCGCTCCAGCGCCTCGAACCGGCTGGCCGCCCAGGCCGCGGGCTCCCCCTCCTTGGCCCGCAGGGCCATTCGTGCGCTGACGGGGAAGATCTCCGGACTGAACCCCAGCAGCGCACGTGCATGCTCCTCCACGAACGCGCGGATCTCTTCCACCTGCCGCTCGCCATCGAGGATGTCGATCTTGTTGATGACGACGACGACCTTCTTCCCCCACGAGCGCACCTGCTCCAGGAACGCGCGCTCGGTTTCCGTGAACGGCCGGTCGGCGGACGTCACGAACAGCACGAGATCGGACCGTGGGACGAACTCGGCGGTGATCGCCTCGTGCTCGCGGATGATCGCGTTCGTGCCGGGGGTATCGACGATGTGGATTTCGCGGAGGATGGGGGCGGGAGCGGTGACGACGTGCAGCGCGGGACCGCGCACCTGCCGCTCGACGGTCTCGCCGAACTGCAGCACCGTGATCTGCGCCGGCGTCGGCGTCACGCCTTCCGGCGCCACGCGGCTGCCGACGAGCGCGTTGATGAACGCGCTCTTGCCCGAATTGAACTCGCCGACGACGACCAGGAGGAACAGCTCGTCGAGCTGCTCGATGGAGCGTGCGAGCGCCAGTTGCTGATCCGGCGCCGCGTCGAAGCGTGCGAGCGCGGTCTGGAGCCTGGCGAGGACCCGTCGCTCCTCGCGCAGCAACTCATCTTCGGGCTCCGAGAGAATCCTTGTCAGCATCGCGTTGCGGCGACGTGCACCAAATGCACCATCGCGGAAGGCAGAGGGCTGCCGTCAGTGGCTTTCGGTCGCGATGTGACCGCGCTCGGCGGCCTCCGCGCGGCTCCAGTCGGTATGGGGCGCGCGGTTCTCGACGATCCACCCGTAGACGAGCCGGCCGTAGCTCTGCCACCGCATGCCTTTGCGCTGGTAGTACGGCAGGAGGGCGCGCTGTAAGGCGGGCAAACGATGGAACGGGACCCCTGGAAAATAGTGATGCTCGAGGTGGTAGTTCGAGTTCAGGTACGCGAAATCCCAGAACCAGTGCCCCTTCATCAGCGTGCCCCACTTGGCGGGGTCGTCCGGGTCGATGTCGTAATGCTGTCCCAGCCGGTTCAGCGTGAACGCAATCGGGAAGATGAAGAAGACCGGGATGATGCTGGTGCGAAGCGCCGGGTAGAACCCGAAGGCGTACCACAGCAGCCCGAGCGCCGTCAGGTGTGCCGCGACCGACACCTTGCGCTCCCACTCAATCGTGTTCTGCAGCGTCTCCGGATAGGTGGACGACTCCCGGCGGGCGGCGCGGAAGTAGATCGGAAAGAGCGCAGGCGTGCAGTAGAGCAGCTTGTACCAGCGCTTGTTGACCTTCGGCGAGAGATGCGCGCGCTTCGGGTCGTCCTCATCCGATCCGAGCTCCGCGTGATGGTCGAGGTGCCACCGCGTGAACTGGCTAGCCGAGATGCCGCTCGGGATCGCGTAGAGGAAGCCCAGAATACGCTCGGCCACCGGCCGCTTGCGCTCGAAGATCGTGTGATGCACGACCTCGTGCAGCAGGATGGTGAAGTCGAAGATCGTGAACCCCTGGACGAAGGCGAGCGGCACCCACACGAGCGGGTTGTCGAAATGGATGAGCCCCCACGTCGCCAGCGCGAAGATCACGAACTGTCGGGCCGCGACCACGAAATGCCGGGCCGGGGACTTGCGGTGAAACTCGCGCAGCTGCTCGCGCGACACCGCTTCGCCCAGCTCAGCCCGAAGCCCGACGGCGTGTTGAGCGTAGTGATGGGATTTCACTATTACTT
>CAYZBZ010000246.1:0-3443 GCA_964476725.1 uncultured Vicinamibacterales bacterium | reverse complement strand
TATCGAAGCCGGTTCCAGAGGAGCCGACCGATGTACAGCTCGTTGTTCAGGACGCCGTGGTCTCTGTTTCGTGAGGCCAGCTCAACGCGGCGGCGGCAGCGTCGATGACGGCGCGGGCTTGCCATCGACCGTATTCGGCTCCATCAGCTCGACGCGCGTGCCGTCGGGATCGAACAGGTTGACCTGCCGCTTCCGGTTGCTGCCCGTGCGAATCTCGACCGGACGCGTATAGTTCGCCCGCGACGGACGCGCATTCAGGGTCGCGATGGCCTTCTCCGCATCGGGCACGACCAGACAGAGGTGATGCGCGGAGCCGCGCCTGTCGGGCGCGGGGTTCTCGTCGTAGAGCATGAACTCGACGTAGTCCGTGCCATCGGGCACGCGCATGTTGACCCAGCTGAGCGTCTTCGAATTCGCGGCGCTGCCGCGCCAGAACTCCTGAAAGCCGAGGATGCCGTTGTAGAACTTCATCGACGCGTCGAGGTTGCCGACCAGAATGCCGACGTGCATCGCGTACTCCGACAGACGCGACGCCGGCAGGTGCCTGCCCGCGTCCTTCGCCGTCCAGCTGTCGGGCTGGTACTCCACGATCTCGACGTTGTGGCCGTCGGGGTCCTTCACCATGAAGTTCTTATTTCCGGTGCGACCCTTGCCCACGCGCTCGGGAACCGGGATCCCCTGCGACGCCAGGTAATCGCGCATGCGGTCGGCGTCGTCGGTGTAGATGGCGATGTGATTGAGCTGCCCCTCGCCTGCCGAGGGCCGGTTGAAGAGCTCGATCCACTGGCGATCGTTGATCTTGACGAAGGCGATCTCAACCGAGCCGTCAGGCTCCGGCAGCGTGAACGGCTCTTCGAAGCCGAGCAGGTTTTCGTAGAACGCCCGCGCCTTGGGGAGGTCGCTGACGAAGACGGCCAGGTGGGCCACGCCGAGGATCTTCGGGCGTACCACCGGCCGCTGCGCGAATAGAGGCGAGGCAAGGAGCAAAGGCCCGGCCAGGAGGACCGTCAGCAGCGTCTTCATGCCCCGTAGGATACCCCGGCGAAGACTCGGTCTCCTCGTTCGCGTGTTTTCCCTATCGTGGCGGACGGCTCTTACATCATGAAGCAATGCCGCGCAGGATCACTACCGGTAATCGTCTGCCTCGCCGCGATCATACAGAAGGATGTTGCCACCGGACGCCACGCGAGCGACAATTTCCTGAGGCGCGCACCCGGCGGGTCGAAGACGGCGCCTGAACGCCTGTAGTCCGGGAAACGCCCAAAGCAAAAAAGGAGGCGCGGGCCATGAGTGGACAAGATCCAGGTATCACGCGGCGCGAGTTCATCGGCGCGACCGCTGGAGCGACGCTTCTGTCGGCAGCCTCGCTCGGCGCGTCGGCCCGCGTGCAGGGGGCAAACGATCGCGTACGAATCGGGCTCATCGGGTGCGGAAGCCGTGGCAGCCAGGTGGCGGGCTTTCTCCTGAAACACCCCGACGCGCAGTACGTCGCGGCAGCCGACGTGTTCAAGCCCAACCTCGATACGGCCGTGACGATGCTCGACCAGGCGCAGAAGGGGGCGAAGACCGACGGGTACGAGGACTATCGGAAGATCCTCGAGCGCAAGGACGTGGACGCGGTGCACATCGCCACGCCGGATCACTGGCACTGTCGGATGGTCGTTGAGGCGATGGCTGCGGGCAAGGACGTGTACGTCGAGAAGCCGCTCTCCAATAACGTCGAGGAGATGGTGAAAGCGCTGCGGGCCTATCGCAAGAGCGATCGCGTCGTGCAGGTGGGGACGCAGCAGCGGTCAGGGCAGCATTTCCAGGAAGCGGCCGGTATCGTTCAGTCCGGTCAACTGGGAAAAGTCAGCCAGGCGGTGCTGCTGTACCCGGGGAGTGGGTACGGCAGAGGCCCTGAGCCTGTCACCGATCCGCCTGCAGGACTCAACTGGGACATGTTCCAGGGACCTGCCGGGAGGCACCCGTACAAGAACAGCCGGCAGAGAAGCTGGCGGGGATACTGGGACTACGGGGGCGGATTGATCACCGACTGGGGCGTCCACCTGACCGACATCGCGCTCTGGTATCTCAACACGCAGAATGCCGGACCGCTGCTCACCGTGGGTGCCGGACAGTACGTGAACCTCATCAACCCGGAACGCGACCAGTCACCAGACACGTTCTCCGTGACGTGGCAGTATCCGAACTTCCTCATGTCGTTCAGCAATGCCGTCGCCAACGATCCGGACTTCGGCCGGCAGGGAAACTACTTTTTCGGCCAGCGCGGGAGTCTGCTCGTGAATCGCAGCGGCTACGAGGTTCGGCCTGCTCGACAGCAGAACTTCGGAGGCGGCCGCGGTGGCCCGGGTCGCGAAGGCGCTGGCGCGCCGAGAGTCGCAGGCGGTGCGCAGCCGCCAGCGACACCTCCTGCCCCTCCGCTCGAGTTCAAGCGCGTGCCGTACACCGAGAACTACAACGACGACCCCCACACGGTGGCGCACGGCCGCAATTTCCTCGACTGCGTCAAGTCGCGCCAGAAGCCGGTCTCGAATCTCGAGGTGGGGTTCTACGCCACGCTGCCGTGCGTCCTTGGTGTCATGGCGGTTCGCGAGGGACGATCGTTCACGTGGAACGACAAAGATCTGACGCTGACGAAGGGATAGACTGACCCAACGACCGCGTGGAGTGGGTCCAGACAGCTGGCCCGACACTCAGGAGGCAGTTGCCACCCGTCCACGCGGCGTCGATTCTCTATCGACTGCTCCTCACGCGTCCGCTCCCATACAACATCCCTCGGACGCGCTCGGGCACGTCTGGCTCAGCGGGCGCTCCATGAGCGCCCGTGCCTTCTGCTTGAACTCCCGGACCTCGGGCCCCCACTCGGCATCTTCGGGCGCGTCAAGCACGTGCTGCAGTTCGCGGCGCGCCTCCTCGCGGCGATCCATCCCGAGGAACGTCTCCGCCAGGAAGAAGTGCGACGCGGCGTTGGCAGGATCGTAGGTGAGCGATCGCTGCAGGTGCTCGGCGGACTTCTGCCTGCTGCCGCCGAACAGCCGGGGCACCCTGAAGTACCAGCGACCGAGCGCGCGATCGGCGGCGCCCTGCGAGTACGCGGGATCGATCCGCCGCACGGCTTCGAGCTCCCGCTTGACCGGGCCACGGTACCTGATGCCGGCGCGCAGCCCGAAGGATTCGGCCATTGCGCCCATGGCAGCCGCCATCCAGAAGCGGCCTTCCGGCCGGCCCGGCTGGAGTGCCGCCGCCCGGCGCCCTACCTCGATGCCGCGCTCGTACTGCTTTCGCCGCTCGCCGGCCGGCACGTGGCTGCCGAGCCAGTAGCTGGCCCGCGCCAGCTTCCAGGCGGAGTCGTAGTCGCGGGCATCCTGCGTGAGCCGTGCCTCCCACGCGTCGGCCGCTGCGAGAGCGCTCGTGAGGTCTTCGCGCGCCGCGTACAGGCG
>CAYZBZ010000245.1:3637-6300 GCA_964476725.1 uncultured Vicinamibacterales bacterium | reverse complement strand
ACCGGCCCGACGGTGAAGGGAATTTCCTCGATGGCGCAGGTCTCGGTGAACCGCGGGCCGCGCAGGTCATAGGCCACGACGCGCAGCGTGTGAGCACCGGGGGTGAGCTCCCGCGGGTCCCACCACTCGCGATTGCCGAGCATGAACGGCGCGCTGCGCTTGTAGCTGAAGGGCTTGCCGTCGATGAAGAACTCGACGCGGTGAATGGGCCAGCGCGGGTGCTTGTCCTGCACGATGGCCTCGATCCAGGAGGGCTTGGTCAGCACCTGCCCGGGTTTCAGACCGAAGACGGTGAGCACGGGATACCCGGGGTCGTTCACCGTCGGCCGATCCGGAATGGGCGATCCGCTGAGACGAGCCACTTGCTCGAAGAACTGCCACTTCACAGGCGTGCTGATGCGCCAGTTCACCGGTGGCGACTGGAAACCATCCCGGTAGTTGCTCCAGCCCTGGTCGTAGTAGCCCCAGCCCACCCGCTCCTGCACGGCGGCGTGCAGATTGAACGTGCTGACCCCGTCCTCGTTGATCAGGAGCGGACGGTCATAGCCCGTCCATCGGCGTTGCGCCTGGATGTCCTCGTGCACCTGCTCGGGTGTGCGGCCGTTGGTGTGGATCATCACGTAATCCACCATCCGCAACGCCAGAACGCCCCTGCTGCCCCTCGGCATGATGCCGCCGGACCAGCTCATGGACACCGGGAAGTCCTTGCCGGCCTCCTCGTTGGCGAGCCGCACCAGCTCGTAGATGCCATCGGGCTGCAGCATCGGATGGCTGTAGCCGCGAATGCTCGTCTCGTTATTGATCTCGATGAGGACGTTGCGATGCGGCAGCGACTTGAGGAACCGGATGCCGTTGACGACCGCGGCCCGCAGATGCCGGTCCTGCTCCACGATCTCGATCCGCTCGTCGGACCCCTGGTAGAAGAACCCGACGATCACCACCATCCCGAGCCGGTCCGCGGCTTCGAGGACCTTCTGCATCCGCTTGCCATACGCCGGCTTGAGGTTGCCCTGCGGGTCGAAGCCGCTGTTGTAGTGCGGCTGCATCGGGACGTCCTCTCCGTAGTTGCCGTCCACGGGCCCGCCGCCCTGGAGGTTCATGGTGAAGGCGAGCAGGCCTGCCTTGCGCCAGTCCGGCATCGCCTCGACGAACTCTTGGACATTCCGGTCGGCGTCGAACTTCCCATCCGGGTAATCGAAGAAGACCTGTCCCATCGTATTGGACGCGTAGGGCTTGGCCCTCGTGCCCCCGTTCGGGTAGTTGGCGTCGTCGAAGACCGCTTGCACGGCGCGTACGTTGAGCAGCGTGCCGGTCAGGTTGGGGTCGGCGTTCGGGAAGCCTGAGGCAGCGGTGTAGGTGGGCTGCCCGTTGATGGTGAACATCGAGCCCTTGATGCCGACCACGGTGCGACCGGTGGGTTGCGAGGGCGTGCCTTGGGCCTTGGTGCTGACGTCGCCGGAGAGACAGCATGCGAGGGCGATTGAGGCGCACGCCGGGCGGAGCCCGCAGCCTATCAGGAGTTGTTTCATACGGGCCAAACCATACCGCCGACTCCGCAGGCATACAAGGGGCGATCCGGCCAAAGACTAGGACAATCCTGTCGCGTTGAGCCGGGTGCCTTGTTCGGCGAGACTCCCACCTCCCAGTCCTGACGGTCTGTTCGGTAGAGGTGGCCGGCCGATCACGAGCCAAGGGAACGGGCCGGCGGCCAGGTGGGCGGTGACTTCGTTTGCATGCTGTTGTCAATGCGAGTCAGGCTACGACAACTGCGACAATTCCAAATCACGGGTGCTTGGCGCTGGCAACGGCACGTCACTTCGCGCTCCTGCGCGGCGAGGGCCCACCGTTCGCCGGTTGGCTCGCCGCAAGCCGATCACGCGCTCGGCGACTGCACGATTCAGAGGCAATCTGATAGGGGCGCGAGGTCGTAGAGCATGCTCAGCCGGACCAGCCCAGTGGTATATACTATTGGTCTAGACCATAGCGGAGGTTTCCGATGACTACGACAGCCAAGCTCTTTCGAAACGGCCGGAGCCAAGCCCTGCGGCTGCCTCGGGAGTTCAGGTTCGAGGGGGACCGCGTCCGGGTTCGCCGAGCCGGCCGCGGCGTGCTCGTGGAGCCGATGTTCGCGGATGTCTCGGAATGGTTCGCCGAGCTTGATCGGTTCGCACCGGAACCGTTCATGCCTGAGGGTCGTCGTCAGCCGCCGACACCCGAGCGAGACATCTTTCGATGACGACGTACCTCCTCGACACCAACGCGTGTATTGCGTTGATCAACGGTTCGCCCAAGGAACTGCGCCGCCGGTTTCAGCGTGCCGTCGCCAAGGAGGCGATGATCCTGTTGTCTTCCGTTGTCGCATTTGAGCTCTGGTATGGCGTCGCCAAGAGCCAGCGCAAGGAGAGCAACACGCACCGACTCGAAGCGTTCCTGTCCGGACCGCTGGAGTGGACGCTGTTCGATGACGACGACGCACGCGAAGCGGGAACCGTACGTGCCGAACTCGAGGTCGCCGGGAAACCGAGGAAACCGATCGGCGCCTATGACGTGCTGATCGCAGGCCAGGCACGACGCCGTGGTGCGACGCTCGTCACCTCGAACGTTCGTGAATTCGACCGGGTCGCCGGTCTGAAATGGGAAGACTGGGCAACTGCGCGCCGGTA
>CAYZBZ010000245.1:0-3537 GCA_964476725.1 uncultured Vicinamibacterales bacterium | reverse complement strand
CACGTGCCGGGCCTGGCCGACGACAGCGTGCCGCCTGTCGTCGATGCCTTCGTCAACGCGTTCCGTCGCGGCGAGCTGGAAGTCCCGCCGGTGGTGGTGGTCTGAGCCTCAGACTTTAGTCGCGCCGCTCCGGGCCTGGCGGTCCCATCCCCGTTCTGTAATCACTCGTAAGCCACTTAGTATCAGCGCTTTAGACCAGTCTTCCGCATGGCTGAGCTGTTGCACTGCGCCGTCCGCCCGGTCCATCGCCGTGCAAGGAGAGTATCGGTGAGAGAACGACGGATTTCCACGCTGTGCGCCCTAACCGCGTTCGCGCTGTTGACGACCCCGCCCCTCAGGCCGGCGGCCGCGCAGGCCGACCCTCCCCCGACGGTCGTTGGAAATTCGCCGACGCCGGGTGCGGTCAGCGTGAGCACACGCTCGGCGGTTCGCGCGCTGTTCAGTGAGCCCGTTCAGCCGGGTTCGATCGTGTTCGAGCTGCGGAATCCTTCGAACGTGCTCATGCCCGCGACGCTCGCCTACGATGACGCGGCGTCGACGGCAATCCTGACACCGGATCAGGAGTTGGCCGGCAACACCGTCTTCACGGCAACCGTCGTCGCGGCAAGCGACCTCGCGGGGAACCCGATGACGGCCCCGGTGACCTGGTCGTTCAGGACCGCTACGCCGCAGTTCGTCGAAAAGGTCGTCTTCACGGGCCTGACCAATCCAACGGTTCTCGAGTTCTCGCCTGACGGCCGAATCTTTGTCGGGGAAAAAAGCGGCCTGATCAAAGTTTTCAGCAGCCTGACCGACACGACGCCGACGGTTTTCGCGGACCTGCGCACCAACGTCTACAACAACTGGGACCGCGGGATGCTCGGTCTGGCCTTGCATCCACAATTCCCCGCGGTTCCGTATGTTTACGTGCTCTACGCCTACGACGCCGACATCGGTGGGGTGGCGCCCAAGTGGGGCACGCCGGGCGGGACGTCGGATCCGTGCCCCACGCCTCCGGGAGCAACGGCCGATGGGTGCGTGGTCAGCGGCCGGCTGTCGCGGCTCGAGGCCTCGGGCGACGTCAGGGTCGGCCCCGAAGTCGTGCTGATCGAGAACTGGTTCCAGCAGTATCCGAGCCATTCGCTGGGAAGCCTCGCGTTCGGCGCGGATGGCGCGCTGTACGCGACCGGCGGCGACGGCGCCAGCTTCAACTTCGTGGACTACGGGCAGGACGGGAGCCCGGTCAACCCCGGAGGCGATCCGCCCGTTCCCATCGGAAGCGCCCAGACGCCGCCCACCGCGGAAGGGGGCGCCCTGCGCAGTCAGGATCTGCGCACGAGCGCCGATCCGGCCACGCTCGACGGAGCGCTGCTGCGCGTCGACCCGCTCACAGGCGCCGCACTACCCGACAACCCGCTCATCGCACATCCGGACGCCAACGCGCGACGCATCGTCGCCTACGGTCTGCGGAATCCGTTCCGGATGACGATCAGGCCAGGCACAAACGAGGTGTATGTCGGCGACGTCGGCTGGAACACGTGGGAGGAGATCAACTTCGTTGCGAACCCTGCGGGCACCACCGTGGAGAACTTCGGCTGGCCCTGCTACGAGGGGAACAACCATCAAAGCGGCTACGACAGCGCAAACCTGAACCTCTGCGAGAATCTCTACAACGACGTTGGCACACACGCGATTCCGCTCTACACCTACAACCACAGCTCGACGGTCGTCGCGGGCGAAGGGTGCCCGACCGGCAGCTCGTCGATCTCTGGCCTTGCGTTCTACAGAGGCAGTAACTATCCGGCCTCGTACGACGGCGCGCTGTTCTTTGCCGACTACTCGCGTGACTGCATCTGGGTCATGTTCAAAGGGGCGAACGGCCTGCCGAACCCCGCGAACCGGCTGACGTTCAAGCCCGCGGCCGCAAATCCGGTCGACCTCAAGCTCGGCCCGGATGGAAACATCTATTACGTCGACTTCACCGGCAGCATCCGGCGCTTCGAGTACGTCCCCGGCAACCACGCGCCGGTTGCCGTGGCGAGCGCGGTGCCGACCAACGGTGATGCGCCGCTCAGCGTCACGTTCGACGGGGGCGGATCGAGCGATCCGGACGCCGGCGATACGCTGACGTATGCGTGGGACTTCAACGGCGACGCGGTGACCGACGCGACGACCGCGACCGCGGCGCACACTTACACCGATCCGGGATCGTACTCGGCGCGTCTCATGGTCAGAGACGGCGGAGGCCTCGCGGGCACGACCCTCGTCTCCATCACCGTGGGCAGTTCCAAGCCGGTCGCGGTGATTCAGTCTCCCGTAGCGGGAACGACCTTGCGCGTGGGAGACACCATCGGTTTCTCAGGGTCAGCGACGGATCGCGAGGATGGGACGTTGCCTGACTCGGCGCTGAGCTGGTCGCTCATCATGCAGCACTGTTCGCTCAGCGGCTCCTGCCATGAGCACCCGCTGCAGGACTATGCCGGCGTGGCGTCTGGATCGTTCGTGGCGCCCGATCACGAGTACCCCTCGCACCTCGAGCTCCGCATGACGGCCACGGATTCGAGCGGCCTGCAGGACACCCACGTTCGCATCCTGGACCCGCAGACGGTCGTCCTCGGCTTCCAGACAGCGCCGTCCGGGCTGCAGCTCGTCGTCGGCAGCACGACCATGACGACCCCCTTCAGTCGAACCGTGATCATCGGCTCGAGCAACTCCGTGAGCGCCCCCTCACCGCAGACGCTTGCGGCCGCAACATATCAGTTCCAGAACTGGTCGAGCGGCGGCGCGCAGAGCCACAACGTCACCGCCGGCGCCGCGCCGGTCACCTATCTGGCCACTTTCGTTGGCCCGCCAGGGACTCCCTCGGGGCTGACGGCCACGACCATGTCGTCCACGCGCATTACGCTCGGTTGGACCAACGCTGCAAACGAAACAGGATACCGGGTCGAACGAGCCTTGAACGGCAGCGGGGCGTTTTTACAGGTCGCATCGGTGGCGGCGAACGTGACGACGTTTGGCAACACCGGCCTGGCGCCCGGAACTTCGTATAGCTACCGGGTTGTCGCTTTCAACGCCTCGGGGAACTCCGCACCCTCGAACACCGCAACGGCGAAGACGCTGCCGTCGGTCATCCGGGTCAACTTCCAGCCGGCCTCGTCACCGGTTCCGGGGGGGTACCTGGTCGATTCGGGCGCGGCGTTCGGAAGCCGGGGCAGCGGTTTCAGCTACGGGTGGAACGCCACGAATAACCACACACGGGAGCGCAACTCGTCGCGTTCGCCGGACCAGAGGTACGACACGTTGAACCACATGCAGAAGAGCGGCAGCGCGTCGTGGCAACTGGCCGTGCCTAATGGTACCTACACCGTCCGGATCGTCTCTGGCGACGCGCAGCACATTGACAGCACCTATCGCATCAACGTGGAAGGGGTGCTGGCGATCAACGGCAAGCCGACGACCTCCGCGCGCTGGATTGACCGAACGGTGACGGTCACCGTGTCGGACGGGCGGCTCACGATCACCAATGCGACCGGAGCGGTGAACAACAAGATCTGCTTC
>CAYZBZ010000244.1:3550-6312 GCA_964476725.1 uncultured Vicinamibacterales bacterium | reverse complement strand
CGAGCATCACGCGTGGCTCCCGGTTCACCCGCATGGTGCGCCATCCCTCTTGGGTATCGTGTCGGATCCACGACGCGAGAATGATAGCGTAGGCGGGTTACCGGCTGGGGAACGGAAACGTGATGCCGAGCCGCGAGTCAGCCTGCCGGGTTGAGCTCGCGAGACCGCTCGACTACGCCCTTGACCCGCACCTGGTTCGAGACCACGGAGCTTCGGCTGGTTCTCGGGCACAGTCTGGCGGCCGCGGGCGTCGCTCGCGGGCCCGAGAACCGGCGGCCGGGCCGAGTCACAAATCCAGCGCGCAGACCCTGATCGGCGTCCCGCCCTTGAAGCGACCCGGCTTGTTCTCCAGCTTGAGCACCCCGCGCGGGCAGACGTGCGCGCACATGTCGCAGCCGACGCAGGCGGCGCGCTTGAAGGACTGGTTGGCCATGGCGTACTGGCGGACGTCGATGCCCATCTCGCAGTACGTCGAGCAGTTGCCGCACGAGACTGCGTAGACCCTGATGGGCGTACCGCCCCTGAAGCGATCGGGCTTGGCCTCGACCTTGAGGACGCCGCGGGGGCAGACGTGCGCACATGCCGCAGCCGACGCAGGCGGCGCGCTTGAACGACTGGTTGGCCATCGCGTACTGCCGGACGTCGATGCCCATCTCGCAGTAGGTCGAGCAGTTGCCGCACGAGATGCACATGTCCTTCTTGACCGTGATCCGGAAGCGGCCGAACTTCTGAATGAGCCGAGCACCGCGGCCATCGGGCCCTCGAACCCTACTTCAGAATCGAATCGGTCTTCGCTGCCATGACGAAGTCATTGCGGTGAAGCCCGTGGATCTTGTGGGTCCACCAGGTCACCGTCACCCGCCCCCACTCGATGAGGAGGGACGGATGGTGGCCTTCCTCCTCGGCGAGGGCGCCGACCCGGTTCGTGAAGGCCAGGGCCCCGGCGAAGTCCGGGAAGCGGAACACCCGCTCGAGTTGCTGGATCCCGTCTCGCTCCACCAGCTCCCAGTCCGGGATCTCGAATCTGAGCTCCGCGATCTCCGCTTCGGTCACCCGCGGAGAATCTTGCCGGCAGGCAACACACTTTTCACCGTTCAGACGAGACACTGGCGGACCTCCGCATGGCGCGTCATGGCCGCAGTACCGCGCGGCCGACAAGTTCGCCTTTGGCCAGGGCGTCGATTCCCTTCTGGAAATGGTCCAGAGGCAGCACGCGGTCCACCACCGTTTCGACCTTTCCCCGTGCTACCAGATCGATTGCCCGGACCAACTCACCAAGGGTGTTTCCCACGGATCCCATCACGCTCGCCTCGCTGGTCACGAGTTGGATGGGATGCACCGTGTAGCTGTCCTCCGAGTAGCCGATGAAGACCAGACGGCCGCGCTTCCCGAGTGTTGCGGTGCTCGCTGCCATCGTCTCCTTTCTCGCCACCAGCTCGAAGACCACATCGACCCCTCGGCCGGCGGTGATCGCGCGTACGCGTTCGGCCACGGCGCCTTCATTGGCGTTCAGCACGTGCGAGGCGCCAAGGGCGCGCGCCTTCTCCAGCTTCGCGGGGGTTCGTGACACGGCGATGACCTCCGCGCCCGAAAGCCTGGCGATCTGAATGAGGCCGAATGCCACCGAGCCGATGCCGTAGACGAGGACGACGTCCCCGGGGGCGACTCGTGCGAGGGCGGCGGCGTGCACCGCTGTCGTCACGCCACAGCCGATGGGAGCGGCCGCGTCATCCGGAATCTGAGCGGGGAGTGGCACGGCGTTCCGCGCCGGCACCTTCACGTAGTCGGCGAAACCCCCATCGGAGACAAAACCGTATTCGCCTCGAAGCGCGTCACACAGGTTCTCGTCGCCCACGAGGCAGTGGGCGCAGCGGCCGCAACCCACGTAGTAGTAGACGATCACGCGATCGCCGGGCCGGGGCGCGCCCACGCCAAAGCCGACAGCCTCGACGCGGCCGACGACCTCGTGGCCCAGGGTCAGGGGCGCAACGCCCAGGTCCAGGAGTCCGCTCAGGAAATGCAGCTCCGTGTGGCAGATCCCGGCGGCCGTGACCCTGATGAGGACCTCACCGGGTCCCGGTGAGGGCGTCGCCACCTCCTCAATTCGGAGTGGCTGTTTGGGTCCGTGGTAGCGAATAGCGCGCACAGGCGTCCTCCGAGAAGCGATCCCAGAGCTCCAGTCTGGAAGACGAGGGCTCGGGTCCGTCAGGCGCTCCGGGACGGAGCGCACTTCTCTCCGCGTGGAGCCAGGACCTCATCACGCTCTCTAGCCGAGACCAGGGCCTCCAGCGCGCGTTGGCTGAACGCTACCAAGGTCATGGTGAGCCTCTATGTCCCAGGACGATGATCGCCATGCCGGTGACGGCGACCGCGCAGCCGATGACATCCCAGCGCGTAGGCGCCTGGCCCTCTACCAGCCACAACCAGAGCACCGCGACCGTCACGTAAACCCCGCCGTATGCGGCATAGGTCCGAGCCGCACCGGTCGGGTGCAGCGTTAGGAGCCAGGCAAAGGCGGCGAGGCTGAGTGCGGCTGGCAGCAGTAGGAAGGCCGACTTCCCTTTCCGGAGCCACAGGTGTGGCAGGTAGCATCCAATAATCTCGGCGACAGCCGTGACCATGAAGAGCACACCCGCGCGCAGCAGCGTCATGACCCTCCTTCATCACGCGGCACGACGAGGTTTGGTGCCGGCTCTTTCGTCCCTGCGGGGTAACATCGTCTACCCTCCGACATAGAACATTTCGATCTTGGGGAGCGTAAC
>CAYZBZ010000244.1:0-3450 GCA_964476725.1 uncultured Vicinamibacterales bacterium | reverse complement strand
GGGGTAACATCGTCTACCCTCCGACATAGAACATTTCGATCTTGGGGAGCGTAACTGTTTCCTCTGAGCGAATCTCCGAGTAACGGTCGCCCCGAGATTGCCACACGCCAGAAATGACGTCCGTGATGTCGTCGTCGCTGGCGCCGCCGCGCAGGAGAGACCGCAGGTCGTGGCCCTTGGTCGCAAACAGGCACGTGAACAGCTGACCGTCCGCCGAGAGCCTGGCGCGACTGCAATCGCGGCAGAAAGGCTGCGTCACCGACGCAATGATTCCGATCTCGCCGCCGCCGTCGCGATAGCGCCACCGCCTTGCGACTTCTCCGCGGTAGTTCGGGTCGATCGGCTCAATGGGCAGCTCGGCGTGGATCGTCGCGAAGATCTCCGCGGCCGAGACGACATCATCGAGACGCCAGCCATTCGAGTGCCCCACATCCATGTACTCGATGAAGCGCACGATCTGGCCTGTCCCACGGAAGTACCGGACCATCGGCAGGATGCTGTGCTCGTTCACGCCACGCTTGACCACCACGTTGATCTTGATCGGGGTGAGGCCGACCCGAGCGGCGGCGTCGATTCCGGCCAGCACTCGCTCGACCGAGAAATCGACATCGTTCATCGCCCGGAAGACGTCGTCATCCAGTGAATCGAGGCTCACCGTCACGCGACGAAGGCCGGCCTCCTCGAGCGCGTGCGCCTTCTCCGCGAGGAGGGAGCCGTTGGTCGTCAGCGTGAGGTCCAGCCTGGGGATGGGCGCCAGCATGGCAATCAGGCCTTCGAGCTCCCGGCGAAGCAGCGGTTCACCGCCGGTGATGCGGACCTTTTCCACACCGAGGGACGCGAAGATCCGAGCCAGGCGGGCGGTCTCCTCGAACGTGAGAAGCTTCTCGCGCTCCAGGAAGTGGTAGTCGCGGCCGAAGACCTCCTTCGGCATGCAGTAGATGCAGCGGAAGTTACAGCGGTCGGTGACGGAGATCCGAAGGTCCCGCAGGGGCCGCTGGAGTCTGTCAGTCAACCTGTCACGGATCGCCGGAAGCCGGATTCTCGCCATGGCACCTCCCGCTGCTCACACGTTCCGATAGAGCTCCGGGCTCCCAGCCGTATGCAGGCAGGGTGGTCAGGCGAACGTCCTCGACCGGGCCACCCACTGTGAAGTGGTAGAAGCTCTGCCACTCACGTGAAGCAATCCCAAAGACCTCGTGGACCGGATCGTCGAAGTAACAGCCGATCCCGGTAGACCGAATGCCCGCCTCTTCGGCCTCGAGGTAGAGCACTTGCCCCACCATGCCGGCCTCCCAGAACAGGCTCCGGTAGAACGCTGCGCCGTACGTCGTCAGGCTGTCCATGTAGTCGGCGATCATTCCAAGGCTGAACGCTCCGTCGCCGGCGATGTCCTGGCCGCAAGAGACCGTCGCCGCCAGCGCTCGACAGTCCCCTTCCTGCAGGAGGTACAGGGGGAGCCCGGGTGGACAGGTGGGCACGCGCTCCCAACGAAATTCTGGACGCATCACTCCTTTGAGGATCTCGACCTTGTCCGGATCTCGCGGTAGCGCGTAGAGGCCGGGAGCTACGCCGTCCACGCGGTGGACGAACAGCCCGAGATGGATGCGCGGCCGCCAGGGGATCGCATCCCAGGGCATCGATCGGCGCTCTTGTGTCGGCATCAACCGGGCGAGCATGCGGAAAAATGCCGCCTGCGAGATCGCGGTGGAGCCATCCATGGCCACCGCGCTCCGGCGGCCAAGGATTGCCTTCTCGGCGGTGAGCAGACCCTGGTGGACGGGTGTCCCGAAGAGATCCTCCTCCGTGGGGAACCTGGAGCAGTCTTCCGTGATCGACACGTTCCCGAAGTGTTGCGTAGCCCGCGCAACCTCGTCGATCACAGGCCACGCGACACAGTGTTCGGGGCTCAGCGTGTTGGCCTTGCCCTGCCAGAGCACACCTCCGCTGTCCGCCGTCACCTCGTTCAAGCAGTGTGGAACCGTCGACGAAAGCGCCGGTGCGATCAAGGCGAGAAGCTCAGGGTCCTCCCGCTCTGCCTCCCCGAAATCCCCATCGCGGCTGAGCCCAAGGAGGCTAGCGACGGTGCCATCGCTGACGCCGTCGAGGAGCACCAATCTCCAGCCGAGAGCTGCCGCCGCGATGCGCATGGTGGCGAGCGCGTGTCCGACATCGTGCTGGCAGTACCGGAACGCGCGCTCACCGTACTTCCAGGCTTCCCGCCAATGGACCGACGACAGACCCACGAGGAAGGATCCTTCAGGGAAGGGCGCGACGAGCTCGGCCCAGAGCTTCGCCTCGAGAACCGCTCGCCGCTCGAGAGCGTGGTCCCTCGGAGCGTAGTGGTACACGCCGGGCGTGTCGCCAAGCCGCTCGATCGCGGGAAGAACGGCGTAGCCCTCGGTCGGATGAAGATTCCCACTCGAAGGGTTCGCGCGCAAGGACCACGTCGTCCCGTGGAACCGCTTCCACGCCGTCAGAGCCAGTGCGTACCGGAAGAAGAGGGAGACCGACTCCAGGGACAGGGGCTCCGGTGGCACGGCCCCGATCGTGTAGAGCTGCCAATAGGGAAGCGGGCGGCCCGCTTTGGGCAGCGGGAGACGAACGAGGTCCGCTCCCGCGTACCGCCGAAACGGATTGGGCTGCGTCGCCCAGTCCATGTAGCCGAGCGATGCTGCGGACCGGTAGAAGTGGTGCTTTGTCCGCTCGTGGTAGGAGACGACCACCTCTTCAGGAGAGGCGTGTGCATCGAGCAGACCGGCCCGTTCTGTTAGCGGCCCAGTCGATAGGATCGGAAGGCGATACGAAGTCACGGACATATCGTCTTCACGCCACGCACTGATCGACGAGCGCGTGTGCACTCGTCACGCGTGCGTCACAAGTGCGGTTTCGGCAAACGTAGGCGGTGGGTTGGCCGTCGACTGGATACCGGCCCTCACCGGTGGGAACGTCCTCAGCAAACGCCACGACCCGTGCCGGGAGGTAGGTCCGATGAACGCTCTCCACCAACGCGATGGCGCCGAGCCTATCGCCGGCGAGGACGATCTCAAGCGGGCCGCGCTGCGCGAAATCCTGCGCGGCCAAGAGATGAGCGAAGCCGAAGGGATTCTTGGCGGCCGCGGCGCCGTACATCGGGAACACATGCTGGGCGCGGTCGCGGTAGAGGTCGCGGCCCGAAGTCCCGTGGAGGAACTGCCCTTCCTCGTCCGTGTAAAGGACAAAGGGAAGCGAGCGCGCCCAGGGCATGGGCAAGGCCCTGAGCTCCTTCACATGCAGCACGAGTCCCGCCAGCCACAGCGTGGGCACTGGTAGTGGCTGTGAATCCACTCCATCTCGACGAGACAGGTCGGGCAACGGTTCGCGAGATCGACCGAGTCACCCGACGAAAGGCGCCGGTCCGAATCGCTGGCCTTGCTGAGGCTTTCTTCCCGAGTCGCGCCCGCCTTCTCCGTA
>CAYZBZ010000243.1:0-6334 GCA_964476725.1 uncultured Vicinamibacterales bacterium | reverse complement strand
CTCGATGTCGAGATCGTTGGTCGGCTCATCGAGGAGCAGGAGGTTCGAGCCTCCCTTGAGCAGCTTCGCGAGCTGCACGCGGTTGCGCTCGCCGCCGGAAAGCGCGCCGACTTTTCGCTGCTGATCGCGTCCCTTGAAATTGAACCACGACACGTAGGCGCGCGACGCGACCTCACGCTTGCCGAGCTCGACGTTGTCGCGGCCGTCGGTGATCTCTTCCCATACGCTTTTGTCCGGCGAGAGCGCCTCACGCGACTGATCGACGTAGCCGACCTGCACGGTCTCGCCGAGCCGCAGCGTCCCGGCGTCCGGCTGCTCCTTCCCCGTGATCATGCGGAACAGCGTCGTCTTGCCGGCGCCGTTCGGGCCGATGACGCCGACGATCCCGCCGCGCGGCAACGTGAAGTTCATGTCGTCCATCAGGAGCACGTCGCCGTAGCCTTTCCGCAGGCCGCGCGCTTCGACGACGATGTCGCCGAGCCGCGGGCCGGGCGGGATGTAAATCTCGACCTGCTCGATCTTCTGCGCGGTGTCTTCCTTCAGCAGGTCCTCGTAGGCGTTGAGGCGGGCCTTGCCCTTTGCCTGCCGTGCGCGGGGAGACATGCGGATCCAGTCGAGCTCGCGCGCGAGCGTGCGCTGCCGCTTCGTCTCGGTCTTCTCCTCGACCTCGAGCCGCTTCTGCTTCTGCTCGAGCCATGACGAGTAATTCCCTTCCCACGGGATGCCCGAGCCCCGGTCGAGCTCGAGGATCCAGCCCGCCACGTTGTCGAGGAAGTACCGATCGTGCGTGACGGCGACGACCGTGCCCGGATAGTCCTTGAGAAAGCGCTCGAGCCACGCGACCGACTCCGCGTCCAGATGGTTGGTCGGCTCGTCCAGCAGGAGCAAATCGGGGGACTTCAGCAGCAGTCGACAGAGCGCGACCCGGCGCCGCTCGCCGCCGGAAAGCGTCGACACGTCGGCGTCGGCAGGCGGCAGCCGCAAGGCGTCCATGGCCAGCTCCAGGCGGGAGTCGAGGTCCCACCCGTTCGCCGCCTCGATCCGATCCTGGACCTTGCCCTGCTCCTCGAGGATCTTGTCCATGTCCCCGGCCGACAGGTCCTCCCCGAACTTCGCGTTGATCTCGTCGTACCGCGTCAGCAGCGCCTTGATCTCCGCGACCCCCTCCTCGACGTTGCCGAGGACGGTCTTTGCCGGATCGAGCCGCGGCTCCTGGGGCAGGAACCCCACGCTGATCCCGTCGGCCGGCCATGCCTCTCCGATGAACTGCTGCTCTTCGCCCGCCATGATGCGGAGCAGCGTGCTCTTGCCCGAGCCGTTGAGGCCGAGCACGCCGATCTTCGCGCCGGGCAGAAACGACAGCCAGATGTCCTTGAGGACGACGTGGTCGGGAAGATGGACCTTCCCGAGCCCTTTCATGGTGTAGATGAATTGAGCCATTCGGTATTGAGTCTGAAGGCGCTGATCGTATCTTATGCCCGAGCCCGCCGCAGCGAGTTACAACGCGTCGTTCGAGCGGAGCGTCGCGGGAACCTTGGCGGTGGCGGGCTCCGGGGTGAAATCTTCACCCGGATTGATGAACCGGTCCGTCTCCAGCCTGTACTGCTTGTCGTACAGCGTGCGATACCGGCCGCCGAGCGCGATGAGCCCGGCGTGGGTGCCGCGCTCCACGATCTCGCCGTGCTCGATCACCAGGATCTGGTCGGCGCTGCGGATGGTCGAGAGCCGATGCGCGATGACGAACGTCGTGCGGCCCGCGCGCAGCGACCTGAGGCCGTCCTGGATGAGCGCTTCGCTCTCGCTGTCCAGACTCGAGGTGGCTTCGTCGAGGACCAGGATACGCGGGTCCGCCAGGATGGCGCGCGCGATCGCCACGCGCTGCCGCTGGCCGCCCGAGAGCTTCACGCCGCGCTCGCCGACGACGGTGTCGTACTTCTTCTCGAAGCTCTCGATGAACTCGTCGGCGTGGGCGATGCGGCTCACCTCGCGGATCTCGTCCATCGTGGCGTTCTTGCGGCCGTACCGGATGTTGTCGCCGACGGTGCCGTCGAACAGAAAATTGTCCTGCAGCACGACCCCCAGCTGCGAGCGGTAATCGCGCAGCCGCACCGTCGAGAGATCGTGCCGGTCGACGAGAATGCGCCCGCTCATCGGCCGGTTGAACGCCATCACCAGGCTGATGAGCGTGCTCTTGCCCGAGCCGCTGGACCCGACGAGCGCGGTCGTGGTGCCCGCCGGCGCCTCGAAGCTGACGTGCTTCAGCACCGGCACCCCCGCGTTGTACTCGAAGCTGACGTCCTCGAACACGATCTCGCCGTCCACCTTCGACAGCGGCTGGCGCGTGTTGTCCTCGTCGTCTTCCGTCCGCATCGTCATCAGATCGTGGATGCGGTCGAGGCCGGCGAACGCTTCGCTGATCTGCGTGCCGATCGAGGCAATCTGCACGACGGGTGCGGCCATGAGGCCGGTGAAGAAGATGTAGGTGATGAACTCGCCGAGCGTCATCTGCCCCGCGAGGATGGCGCGGCCGCCGACGACGATCATGATGACGCCGATCACGCCGACGACGACCGTGGAGAACGCCGTGATCGCGGACACGCCGGTAATCGACTGCGCGATGTTGCGAAACAGTCGGTTGACGCCCTTGGTGAAGACGAGCTCTTCGCGCTTCTCCGCGGTGTAGGTCTTCACGATGCGGATGCCGCCGAGCGTTTCGTTCAGCCGGCCGGTGACCTCGGCGTTGATCTTGCCGCGTTCGCGGAACAGCGGGCGCAGCCGTTTGAACGCCAGCGCCATGGCGCCGCCGAACGCCATGAGCGCGAGCAAGGTGACCGAAGTCAGCCACCAGTTCAGATAAAAGAGATAGGCAAGCGCCGCGAGCGCCGTCACGACGCTGCCGGTGAGCTGGACGAGGCCGGTGCCAACGAGATTCCGGATGCCCTCGGCGTCCGTCATGATCCGCGAAATCAGGACGCCGGACTGCGTCGAGTCGAAATAGCTGACCGGCAGTCGCGCGACGTGGGCTTCCACCCGGCGGCGCATCTCCGTGATGGCGCGCTGGGCGGCGACGCCGAGCACCTGCGACAACGCGAACGACGTCACCGCTTGAACGACCGTCGCGGCGCCCGCCGCGAACGCCAGCGGCATCAGCAGGTCGGCGCGTCCGTGCCCGATCACGTCGTCGATCAGATACTTCGACGTCGCGGGCAGGACGAGCCCCGCGAGCCGGTTGATCAGCATCAGAGCGAGCCCGAGGCCCAGACGGCCGCGGCGCGCCCAGATGAGCCTCTTCGCCTCCTGCCAGGCAGCGGAGGTGATCTTCTTCTTTTTCTTCGGTTCGGCCGTGCTCGTCTCACCGCCCCGGGCATGCCGATGGCGGCGTGTGCCTTCGGATTTCGGAAGCCGAAGCCCTCCCATGCCCATGGCCATCTAGTAGTCGATCTCCGTGGACATTAACCTTAGGACGCCCCCGCCAGAATAAACGTCTCGAATCTCAAGGCAAAAGGCAGGCAGAAAAGGGACAGGCGGAGCCCTTAGAACTTGACGCGAAGCTCCCCTGCGATCTGTCTCTTCAGGATGTCGCCGAAGACGTGCTGCTGCACGTCCTGGTTGGCCAGGTTCGTCGCCTTGATGGACGTGGTCACGCGGTCCCCGGCCCAGCGGACGCCGAAACCGGCGTTGACGAGGGTGTAGGACTCGGTCGTGCCGTGATACCGGTCGTCGAGCACGTCCTGCCAGAACGCGCTGTCCGAGTAGCTGATGGAGATGTTCCCGAGGAAGCGATCGTAGTTGAAGCTCGTGCCGATGTTGAAGCGGTTCTTCGCCGGCAGGTTCAGCTCCGAGATGTCGAACCCCTCGGGCTCCGGCTTGGCCTGATAGGAGTAGTTGGCGAAGAGGTTCGCGTACTTCGTCGACGTGTCGACGCCGAGCTCGAGCCCCTTCTGCGTCGTCTTGCCGAAATTCAGGTATGTGAAGTTCGCCGGGAACCCGGCGCCGTTGGTGGCGGCAAATATCGCGAGCGGCGAAATCGGCCACCCCGGCGGCGGGTTGAGGTGGGTCCAGCGGCTGTTCGGGACTTCGGTGAAGAGGATGTCGTTTTTCGCTTTGTTCACGTAGAACGCCGCGGACAGGACGGTCCGGCCGGCCACCACCCCCGTGTAACCAACCTCGTACGCGTCGAGCGACGTCTCCTTGAGATTCTGATTGCCCACGGGCCTGATCGGAAGCAGGTAAGTGCGGCCGGCAAGCAGCGGGCTGAACAGGCCGAGATTGATGGGCTCGGTCAGCGTCACATCGAGGAAGTTGTTGATGACCGACGGCGCGCGGTAGGCGCGGTTGTACGACAGGCGGAACGTCTGGTTCGGCTGCGGCTTGATCAGCAGCGCGGTCCGCGGCGAGAACACGAAGTTGTCCAGGTAGTCGAAGCGATCCCCACGTCCGCCAATCGTCCAGCGCACGTGATCGGACAGGAAGATCTCGTCCTGGGCGTAGACCCCGAACTCCGTCCGGTTGTCGCTGAGCGGCGCAATCGAGAGATCGAACGTGTTGCGGCGCAGGTTGCCGCCGTAACTGACGACGTGGCGCTTCGCGATTGTCGCGACGTTCGACAGCTCGACGTCCATCGTCTTCGTCTTGAACGCGAAGGGGATGAAGGCTCCGGCGGGATTGCGCGCGATCAGATTGGTCGCATCGCCGTCGAGCGACTGCACGAATGCCGCCGCGTGGAGTGCCTTCCGCTGGAAGTTGACACGACCGTAGGCCATGACCGAGCCGCTGTTGATGTCGAACGGCCCGATGCCGGAGTGCATGATGCCCTCGGTGCCCGACGCCCCGCCCGAGAACGACAGCCTGCGTCCGTCCTCGTAGTCGTAGTCCAGGCGGCCGTCGAACTTCGGCTGTGTCGTGCCGGTGTTCGTGAAGTCGGGATAGTTCGTGCCGGTGCCAGGGGAACCGGGGATCTTGCCGGTCGGACGCGACAGCGGATCCTGCGAGTAGCTGCCGGCCGACAGCTTGAAGGCCCAGCGATCGTTGATCGCCTGCGCGTGAGTGCCGCTGACGTACCACAACGACCCGGCATCCGCCCCATTCGTCCGTTCGAACGTGCCGAGGCCAATCGTCGCGATCGTGCCCTGCATTTCGCGGGGTGACTTCGTGATCACGTTGATGACGCCGTAGACGGCGTTCGCGCCCCAGACGGCGGACGCGGGCCCGCGAATGACCTCGATCTGCCTGATCTCGTTGAGGTTGACCGGCAGGAAGTCCCACATCACGAACCCGAAGAAGTCCTGATACAGACTGCGGCCGTCGAGCAGCGCCAATTGGCCGGTCGCGAGCGTGCCGGTCGCCGCGCGGCTCGTCACGTTGATGTCGCGCGCGGAGACCTGGGTGATGTTCAGCCCGGGGACGGAGCGCAGCAGCTCCGCGAAATTCTGCGAGGTCGCGCTCTCGATTTCCTGAGCGCCGATGACTGTCATCGTCGCCGGCGAGTCGGCAAGCTTCTGTGCCGATCTCGAGCCGCTGACCACGACCGTTTCTTCGTACGTCGGATCCTTCGGTTCAGCCGGGGGCTGAGTTCCGGGCGGCTGCTGAGCTGGCGGCTGCGCCGCAGGTTGCTGACCCGAGGCCTGCGGCGACGCCGAGACCGAAGGAGCCGCCACCACGACGGCCAGGGTAACGGCGATTGCCACACGACACACGGGGTTCATACTCGCTCCTGAGTCCCACATTCATGTTGCTCATGCTGCTGGGCTTCAGGGATATACCACAGGCGGCAGGGGGGTTCAACTCAGCTAGACTGAGGGGCCGGTGCGCCACGCCGCCGTCATGACCCCTGATTCACCCTCTCCCTCCTCGCTGCCCGCCGGGACGATCCCGCCGGACGAATGGGCGTCCTGGCCGGACGACAAACTGCTCGACCTGCGCATGTCGCAGCTCGGTGTGACGATCGAAGGCAGCGCGCTGGAGGCCCGGATTGCGCAGCTGGAGCGCGAGCTCGAGGCTCGCGGCCTCGTGTTCCAGCCGCACTTCTGGCTGTCGGCCGAATGGTTCTCCCCTGACGGCGTGCCCGGCATCGCCATCCCCTTTTACCTTGCCCATCCTCGTCTCGAGAAGCTGGAGCGCGCGCAGATGCTGGAAGTCGAGGGGGGCACGGAAGAGTGGTGCCTGAAGATCCTCCGCCACGAGGCCGGGCACGCGATCGACAACGCGTACAAGCTGCGCCAGCGCCGGCGGCGCCAGCAGCTTTTCGGTCCGTCCTACATGCAGTATCCGGACTACTACACGCCGAAGCCGTACAGCAAGAGCTTCGTGCTGCACCTGGATAGCTGGTACGCGC
>CAYZBZ010000242.1:0-6338 GCA_964476725.1 uncultured Vicinamibacterales bacterium | reverse complement strand
CCGCCGGCGTTGCGCCGGCGTCACGCGGGAGGTGGGGATGGACCTTGTCGATCTTGGCGTCCGGAGGGCGCGCCATTCTTATACGCCCGCGCATCCGTGGCGTGGACTGGAGGAGCCGTTGTGAGATCTTGTGAACGAGACGCCTCAGGAGCAGTGCGGGTACTCACACTCGGACTTGCGGCATGGCTGTTCGCCGGCGGCGTCGAAGCAGGCGTCCGCCGCGTCTGGGCCGTGCACGACGGCGAAAAGATCGAGCGCGACGCGGCCGCACACCCGGCGCGCGCGCGCAACTCGGTCTGGGACGGCCGCGTGGCGCGGCTATTCGGCGCCCGCAACGAAATACTGGCGTTTCAGATCATCGTGGACGCGGACGCGGGTGGCGTGAACGCCTTGTCCGTGCGCCTGCCCGCGTTAGTCTCCCCTCGCGATCGCATCACCTATCGGGCGCCCGCCGCGGATCCCACCGACTACGCCGGACGGCCGATTCAGATCTTCTCGGTCCATTACATGTTGGTGACGACGCCCTCACACGCGTCGTGGGTATACCGCCGCGGCTCGCCGGCGGCGCCGCCGGATCCGACCGGGTGGAAGCCGGTGCAGCTCGTGCCCGAGCACGCGCGCGCCGGACGAGGAGGCTTCCCCGTCGCGATCCGTCCCGGCGAGAACCAGGCGATCTGGATTGAAATCTACGTCGATCGCGAGCGGACCCCGGGTCTCTATCGCGGCACGATCGAGATCCAGGCGGACGGGGCACGCCGCAATGTGCCCATCGAGCTCGAGGTGTTCGACTTCACGCTCCCCGACGAGAACAGCATGCACGCGATGTTGTTCTACGCGAGCGATCAACCGGGGCGATACCACGGCCGGAATCTCGATCCGGCGTATCACCGCTTCGCGCACCGCCACCGCGTCGAGCTCGTGCACGCATACGACGAGCAGACGCTGCCGCAGGTCATGGGGCGATTCTCGGGCGCAGACTTCACACGCGAGCATGGATACGACGGCCCGGGCGCAGGCGTCGGCAACGTCATCGTGCCGCGGAGTTTTTACGGCCCGGGCCGCGATTTCGACGAGCGGCCGATGGCCTGGTCCCGGAGCGATGCGTGGATGACGCTCCTTCGTGAGAAGCTGCCGCGCGCGATCACATTTCTCTATATGCCGGACGAACCGCGACCGCCGGCGTACCCACGTATTCTGGCGCTGGCGGAAACCATCCATTCGAATCCGGGGCCCGGCCGGGCGCTCCCCATCTTCGTCACGAGCAAATACGAGGAGGCGCTCGACCCGGCGGTTGATATCTGGTGTTCGGGCCCGAAGGGTTTTCTGCTCGATCGTGTCGCGAGCGAGCGGGCGCGCGGGCGGGAGTACTGGTTCTACAACGGCGGCCGGCCTGCCGGCGGCGCGATCACGATCGACGCGCCAGCCACCGACGCCAGGGCGACGATCTGGGCGGCGTTCAAACACGACGTACGCGTGTATTTCTACTGGCACGCCGTGCACTGGCGCCATAACGCGCAGAAACAGGGGGAACGCGATCAGAACGTGTGGGCCGAGAGCATCACCTTCGATAACCGGCGGCAGTCGAATGCGTCAGTCGAGGACGCGGGCTACATCCATGGCGACGGTGTGCTGATGTATCCGGGCGAAGAGCGGCTGCATCCAGATCAGGACCGCGGTATACAGGGTCCGATCGCGACCATTCAGCTCGCCAACTTCCGGCGCGGGCTCCAGGATCATCAGTACTTGACGCTCGCCCGCAAACTCGGCCTCGACGCGTCCGTCAACGACGTACTGACGGCGATCGTGCCGCGCGTGTTCTCGGACAACGCCGGCGAGCGTGTGAGCTTTCCAGAAACCGGCGACCCGTACGAGGCGGCACGCCTGAAGCTGGCGCGCGCGATCGCTGGAGCGCGGCGCTGACAGCCTTCGATGGCGAGCGATTTCACGTCGGGGCGAACCTGCCGTGGATCGACTATGGCCACGACTTCGGCGCAAACGCGTGGCGTCCGACGGGCGGGTTGCACACTCGCGCCGATGACCTGACGCGGGCGCTGGACCGCGCCGCAATGGCCGGCGTTCGCCAGCTGCGCTGGTTCATGCTGTGCGATGGCCGCGCTGGAATCCGGTTCGCGCTGGATGGCACTCCCCTTGGACTCGACGATGTGTTCTTTGCGGATGTGGATGCGGCGGTGACCGCGGCGAGCGATCGCGACATGGAGATCATGTTCGTGCTGCTCGACTTCCTCTGGTGCGCCCGCGCCCGTCTGGTCGACGGCGTGCAGCTGGGCGGTCGCGCCAGGGTGTTGCGCGACGCCGCCAAGCGCGACGCGCTCCTCGATCGCGTATTGACCCCCATCTTCGAGGCGTACGGCGGCAATCCGCACATCTTCGCGTGGGACATCATCAACGAGCCCGAGTGGGCGACGTGCGGCCTGGGCGCTCGCCGCTCGTCCTGCGTCAGGCTGGATACGATGAGGGAATTCGTGCGCGCTACGGTGGCCTTGGTTCACAGCCACACCGGGCAGGCCGCGACTGTCGGCTCCGCCGCGGCGCACTGGCTCGATGCGTGGCGAGATGTCGGTCTCGACTTCTATCAGACACACTGGTACGAGCACCTCGAGCGCCGCGCGCCCCTGGCGCGGCCGGTGCACGATCTAGGGCTCGATCGGCCGGTGGTGCTCGGCGAGTTTCCCAGCCGCCTCGCATCGCGCGAACTGCGACACATCCTCGACACGGCGCGCGCTGCCGGCTACGCGGGGGCGTTCGTCTGGTCGGTGCTGGCAGAGGATGCGGCCACCGATTTCGCGGCGGCGGAAGCGGCCCTCAAGGCGTGACGTGGTTGCGCTGCATTCCCCGCCCTAACTAACGCCGCGACACGAGCAGCGGCTTGCGCTGGATGGCCTTCTGCCCATCGGCGGGCGGCACCCACATGTCGCGCCACGTCAACCCGCATTCGCGGATCATCTCGATGCAGTACTCCATCCGGCCAAGATCCTGTGCGCCGGCGTTGTTCGTGCCGCAGGCAAACTTGACGCCTGCGTCACGAGCTCGTTTGACGAACGTCGCGCTGGGGATGCGGTACCGGCTGTTGATCTCCATGGCCACCCCGTTCGCGCGCAGCGCCGAGACGATCTGTTCCATACGTTTCACCGACCAGAGTTCGTCGTAGCGCGCGGCGAGCTGAGTGGGCAGAAACGTCGGGTTGACGTAGATGTCAATTGGCTCGTCGTTCAGGATCCTGACGGTCCTGTCCACCAGCATCTCCATGAACTTCTGCGGGTCCGCGATGGTCCCGACTTTCGGGTCAATCCACAGCCGCATGCGTTTGCCGCTGTCGTCCGTCCAGGTCATCGAATCGGTGAAGACGTAGTCGAACCGCTCGAGCGCGTTGCGGCTGAACAACTGCACCCATTCGCGCCCCTCCGCCTGGAATGCCACGAATACCGGCTTCCCGCGCATCTCGCGCAGGAAGGGCTCGAGCCCGGCGTCGCTGTTGACCGGGAAGGTCAGCCCGCCGTTCACGGCGACTCCGGCGTAAATCCCCTGTTCCCGCCAGCGGCGTAGCACGTCCTCGAGCCTCAGCGCCTCCTTTAGATGTGTGTGGTAATCGACGACCGGAAAGTTGGCGCCGCTGAGCCGGAGCAGCTCGCGGTACGTGTCGTCGACGAGCGGAGCGGGCGCGGTCGCTTGAACGTCATCCGGGAGGCGCCTCGCACGGATGTTGCGGAACAACACCGTTGAGTGCGGATCGTGTGCCTGCAGGGCAAAGGTGCCGTCGGACAGGACGCGGCCCTTGTACTCGCCTTCGACCGCCGGCGGGGTCGGCTCGGTGTAATCGACGGTCACCTGATCGTTCACCAGCACTCTCACCTGCTTCCCGCGCACCGTGATGTTCAGCCGGAACCACTCGTTGTCCGGGACCACCTGGCCGTAGACATTCCGGATGCCATACAGGGAGCCGGTCTTGCGTCGCTCGCGGTACTCGCCGTCGCCCACGTGCGTGTTGTTGATTTGTATCTCGAGGCCTTTCGCGGGCCAGCCTGATTCCTGGTAGGCGCTGTGGAAGTAGATCCCCGAGTTCGCTCCCGGCCGCGTCATCACCTCGGCTTCGAGCACGAAGTTCTTGAACGTCGCCCGTTGGGAGTCCCCGATGTAGTAGAGATGCGACCGCGGCCCGCTCGCGACGAGCGCGCTCTTTTCGATACGCCAGGAGCTGGCGTTCTCGCTGGCCCGCCAACCGGTCAGCGTGGTGCCGTCGAACAACGGCTGCCACTCGTCCTGTGCTCCTCCAGGAACGGCGGCGCCGAGAAGTACAACGAGCGCAACGCGACGAACGAGAGCCATGGGAACCTCCTGTCCAAACCGCGGTCGCGAACCGCCACATTGTGTCGGGATAGACACAGCGCGCCAGAGGATCATGGGATACGCAGCACGGAGGTACCAGACGGCAGCGGCTTTCGACTGCTGCCCCACACGAACTCGCCGGTGACGCCTGCGGGCAGCGTGACCTCCGCGTCGAGCACGTTGCCCTTGCGCGCGAGCTTCACCGCGATCTCCCCCTTCGGATGCGGAATCGATCCGGAGGCGCGGGTCAGCGCGCCGAGATGCGGCCGGATGACCACGCGCGAGAAGCCCGCGCCAGCCGAATCGATGCCGAGCACCGTGCGGAACAGTTCGAAGTTTGGGCTCGCGCTCCAGGCGTGAGCGTCCGAGCGCGTCGGTTCCGGCTTCTCCGCCCACGTCGTCAGACCGCGCGCGAGCATCGAGTCCCATTCGTCCAGCAGCTCGAGATAGCGATTGCCTTCGCCGACCTGGTTGACAGCCGAGTGCAGATAGTGGCGGAAATAGTAGGTGCACTGCGTGAGCGACTTGTCCGCGAGGATGCGATTCACGAGAGCGCGCGCCTCGGCGCCCTCCACCACGCGCGCAAGCACGGCGAGCGAGTTCGCCTGCTGAGAGAATGCCTGTTTGCGCGGCGTGTCGGCGAAGAGCCGGCGCGCCGGATCCCAGTAGCGATTGCGGATCGTCGCGCGCAGCGTTTGGCCCGACGCACGGAACCCGTCCGCGTTCGCACGCGACCCCAGGGCGCCTTCCAGGTCCGCCGCCCAGTCCAGCGCCAGCAACAGCTGCAGATTGAGCGCCGCAGATGACCCGTCGGGCCCAGCCGGCGGCACGCCGTTCGGCCAGGCCCAGTCGACGAAGTTCCACCACGGAAGCACGCCGAGCGAGCCGTCCTTCCGCTGATGCTGCGCAAAAAATGTGAGGACCGCGCGGATGCCGGGCAGCATCTCCCGCACGAACGCCGGATCGTCGCGGTACCACCAGTAGTCGTGCACCATGCCGATCCACCACAACGAGAATGGCGGGATGTATTGCTGCTGGCGCGTCGGCGCGCGGCTCATCGTCGCCCCCTCGGCCGTGCGCGAGTCGTCGATCTGCGCGATCGCGTTCTTCATCAGCCGCGCGTCGCCGGCGCTATAGAGCGACACGAGCGCCTGGATGCGCGTGTCGCCCACGTACTGGAGCTGTTCGTAGTACGGACAATCCATGTACGTTTCGTGCGCGTTGACCCTCGCCGTCCGCCAGCCGACCTCCAGGATCTTGTCGATACGCGCCGAGCCCGTGTCGAGCCGGGCTTTCATCTGAAAGGGATATCCGGTGTAGACGCCGCGCACGTCATCGACCGTGATCGGGTCGGCGTCCGTTTCGATCGTGAGCTCTACGTAACGGTACGTGCGCCACCAGAGCGGACGATACAGGCGGCGGCTGCCGCCGTCGGTGATGAAGACGTCGGAGTACCCGCGGAGCGTCTTGCCCGCGACGTCGTTGCGATTGCCCTTGGTCCTCCCGTCAGGCCCCACCAGCGCCTCGGCGTAGGCGATTCTGATTTTCGCGCCCTTCCCGCCGCTCACCACCAGTTCCGGATAAGCGGTGGTCAGGTGCGCCTGGTCGAGCAGCAGCCGGGCTTCGACGCGCGGAGGCACGGTAAGGTTCGCCGGCTTCGCCGGAAACTCCGGCGGAACCTGCACGCCGGTGGACTCGCGTACCGTCACGAGGCGCTCCGGCTTCTCTTCCATCAGAGGAATCGTCCGTGGGACCAGCATCCACCGGTTCGGACCGTCGCGCGTGTCGCGCGGCGCGCCCGGGCCAAGGGCCTGCGCCGCCTGCCACGCTCCGTCGTCGAAATCCGGCTGCTCCCAATTCCACGGATAGCGGGTCGCGTCCACCTGCTCGCCCGCGCCGGCTGCGTAGTATCCGCCGACGGTCGAATAGGTCACCGGCAACGGCGTATAGGCCTCGTTGTGCAGGGCCTTCCACGACACGTTCGTGTCCACGAG
>CAYZBZ010000241.1:2914-6351 GCA_964476725.1 uncultured Vicinamibacterales bacterium | reverse complement strand
CGCGAGGCCGCGTATGGCGTGACGTAGGTCCTGCAGCATGCCGGGTCAACCCCTAGCGAACCTCCTGCCATCTCGGAAGTTCAGCCGTAAGTTATTGATGTAGTTATATTTGCTTTGCTTTACGTGCCGTTCCGCCACCGGTCCCGGTGTTCGTATCCGGGAAGGCGCAGTCCCAGTGTCGGGACCGATGACCCGATGACCTAGGCGTTGTAGACTGGCGGCCGTGTCAGCGCAGCCTGCTCGCGTGCTCGTCGGCACCTCCGGCTACAACTACCCGGAATGGCGGGGCACCTTCTATCCTGAGAAGTTCAGCACGAACAAGATGCTCGCGTATTACGCCGAGCGTTTCCCCACCGTCGAGATCAACTACACGTTCTACCGTCTGCCGACGGAGAAGCTGCTCGCCGGCTGGGCTGCCGGCACACCCGAGAGCTTCTGCTTCACGCTGAAGGCTCCACGGCGCATCACCCACGACGCGAAGCTGCAGAGATGCGAAGACCTGGTCCAGGCGTTCTGCCGGATTTCGGCGACGCTGGGGCCGAAGCTCGCGACGCTCCTGTTCCAGCTTCCGCCGACATTCAAGAAGGACGCGGGCGTGCTGCGCGCGTTCGTCGATCTCCTGCCCGAAGGGACGCGCGCCGCCTTCGAGTTTCGCCACACGTCCTGGCTCGACGCGGAGATCTTCGACATGCTCCGCGCGCGGAACGTCGCCCTGTGCGTCGCCGACAGCGAGAAGCTCAGCACGCCTGTCGAGGTGACCGCCGACTACGCGTACTTCCGGCTTCGCGATGAAGGCTACCAGCAGGCCGACATCGAGCGCTGGGCCGAGACGATTCGCGGGCTTCGGGGCGTGAAGGACGTCTTCGTGTACTTCAAGCACGAAGAACAGGGGCTGGGACCGGATTTCGCGCGCCGATTCATCAACGCGCTGTGACGCCGGGCGCCGGGCTTCCGCCTTCGCAAACGCTTCGGCGGACCGCCGTAGCCTTGGCGGAGGCTGGTCGCCTCCGCGACCGATCATTCATCAAACTCGCTCAACCATCGACTCGGCGAAATCCACGATCTGTCTCTCCGCCCAGTAGCCATCGTCTGTGGCCGTCGCATCGGAGACGAACCCGCAGTGCCCGCCGTGGGGCGTGATGATCAGCCTGACGAGCGGATTCGAGGCGATGCGCGGATCGCGAAAGAGGCCCACCGGCACGAACGGGTCGTCTTCGGCGGTGATGATGAGCGTCGGAACCCGGATGCGATCGATGACGCGCATCGCGCTGGCGCGGTGGTAGTAGTCGTCGGCGCCGTCGAACCCGAAGTGCGGCGCGGTGAACAGCTCGTCGAATTGGCGCACGGTTCGGACGTCCGCGAGACGCTCGAGCTGGAAACGGCCGGGATACAGGATCCCCTTGCGCCGCATGCGCGCCTTCAAGCCTCGCACGAAGTTCCATTGGTAGATGAAATTCTGCCGCCGCTCCAGCGCGCGCACGCAGTCGGCCAGCTCCATGACCGGCGACACGGCGCACACGCCGCGCAGCGACGCCGGTACTCCGCTGGCGTAATCGCCCACCAGCTTGAGCGCAAGGTTGCCGCCGAGCGAGTACCCGGCGACGACCACGCGGTCGATCCCGTCCGCCGCAATTTCGCGGATCACGTGATCGGCGTCCGCGGTGAGCCCCGAGTGGTAGAGGCCTGCGGCAAGATGTTCGGTCCCGCCGCAGGTGCGCTGGTTGAGCAGGATGACGTTGAAGCCGCGCGCGAATGCCTTGTCGGCAAGCCCGCGCATGTAGTGGGCGGTGCTCGATCCCTCGAGGCCGTGCAGGGCGACGAGTGCCGGATGCGACGGCCGATCGCGCTGCCAGTGGCAGTGCGCGAGCACGCGCGTGCCCGGCTCCACCTCGAAGTAGCGGCTCGACGGCGGGGGCAGCCGCGGAAACGAGCGCCGCCGGCCCCAGCAGTAGATCGTCATCGCGTGCCCGGTGCGCAGGCGCCGCTTAGGTACGTAATCGATCAAAACCCTCGGCCCTTGTTGCGAGACGTTACCGCAACCGGTAGACGCGAAGCGGGCCGCTCGCGAAGGCGAGCGGGAGATCCAGGGGCTGCTCCGTGACGAGGTAATCCAACCCATGACGCGCCGCGAGCGATCGCGCGCGCCCGGGGGTCATCGCCTCGAAGTCTTCCAGTTCCGCCAGGCGATCTCGCGTGCGAATCGCGACGTCCCGTGCGTACATGCCGATCGCCGCGTCCTTGATCGCCTCGACAAAGACGTCCCGCTCTCCGGCGACCCGCAGGCTCGTACCATATTTTGCGGCGTGAATCGGATCCGCCAGCCACGAGGTGTCCCGTGGCGTCGCTCGCGCCCACGCCATCGCGCGTCCCCAGTCGTTGTCAGCCACGCCGATCTGCGCGATCGGCCGATCCGGAAACCTCACCAGCTCGATGTACAGCGCGCGCGTGACCGACAGCACCGTGATGACGAGGGCGATCACCCGGGCCCGCCGCGTCGTGCCGGCGGCGTCAGCCAGCGCCCACACCACGTAGAGCGTCGCCATCAGGTCGAGCATCCAGAAGATCCGCGGGGTCTGCAACTGGACGACCAGCGCGATCCGCGCGGCGTTCAACGGCAACAGAACGGCGAACACGAGCAGCAAGGACAGACAGCCGATCACCAACCCGGCTTCTCCGGGGATCACCAGACCGGCCTGACGCCGGCGCCGGTAGACCAAGACGATCAGCGGAGCGTAGACGAGATTGAACAGCCAGGCGTAAAGGGGCCACTCGAAGGGGAAGAGGTAATCCTTCGTGGCCAGCGTCGCGAGCCACTCCGGATCCATCACCACCAGCCGCCCGGCGAGGGGCCCTGCGGTCAACAGCCAGGCGCCGGCCAGCGCCGCCAAGGCTGCGGCCGCCGCGAGCGGCGCGCGCAGCCGGCGGTCGTTGACCGCGGCTGCGACCGCCATCCAGATCGCGAACCACAATGCGGTCGTGGGATGGATGACTCCGGCCGGGAGCACGAGCGCCGCGACGACGGCGAGGCGACCGCGGAGCAGCGCCGCAATCGCGAGCGCGCCCAGCGCGAACGCCAGCTGGCGCGGATGGAAGTAGCCCTCGAGCGTGTTGGTGCCGGACCTCGCGATCGCGTGGCGGAGCGTCAGCCCGGCAAGGAGCGCGAGCGTCGCCGCTTGCGTGCGGTACACGCGGCTGCCGATCAGCCAGACGGCAACCGCCAGGAGCGTGAGCGTCACGCAGTAGAGGACGGCGAATAGAGCTGGCAGCGAAAGAGCCGTCACGCGCGACAAGGTCGCGATGACTTCATCGATCCCCGTCAGCTGCGCCTGGGAGGCGACGAGCGCGCCGTCGCGCGGAAACAGCGCCGGATCGATCCGTTCCAGCGCGGCCGGCACGTAGAAGGCCAGGTCGGAGGCTCCGTAACGGTAGCCCGCGGA
>CAYZBZ010000241.1:0-2814 GCA_964476725.1 uncultured Vicinamibacterales bacterium | reverse complement strand
CCACCTATGCTTCGTCGGCGGTGGGGCCGTAAATCGACGGCAGCGGCACGTTCTTGAGCCGCAGGTAAACGCTGAACTGGCCGCGATGATGGATCAGGTGGTTCATGATGAACGACCGCAGCGCGGCGACGCGCGGCATGGTGAAGATCTCCTGGCCCCCCTGCTTGAAGGTCCATGGCGCCAGCATCTCCGCATCGGCCGCTGCGGCGAGGCCCGCACGCGCTTCCGCGACCTTCTTGTCGAACTCGGCGAGAAGAGAAGCCACTGACTCCGGCGACTTCGGCCGGGCGTCTTCTCCAGCAGCGGACACGTCGAACGACGAGTGCTCGAGAATGGCGTGGCACCAGTGAGGGATATTGGCGATGTGCCCGACGAGCTGCCCGAGGCTCATGGATTTCTCGTGCGGCTTCCACGCGAACTCAGCTTCGGGCGTCCGCTCCAGCAGCCGCCGCGTCGTGCCCATTTCGTGGTCGTATTCCGGAAGCAGCGCGTCTTTGATGGCCATGCGGGACAGGATGATATACGGCGATGCCCGAGTCAAATGGGGCGCGTCATGAAAGTCTGAAGTTAGAAGTTAGAAGTTCGAAGGCCTTCACGCGTGACGGCGTAGGGGCATTCGACCTTCAGCCTTCTAACTTCAGACTTTCGATCTCCCCAACAATACTCCAACCCCCTCCCGCCTGCTCCAGTCAGGAGTGCAGTGAACCCGATGCCGTCTGGCGGCGTCCTGCTTTTCGGAGCTTGAATGAATAGGCCGGCGGATGTCCCGGAGCGCTCGTGAGCCCGGACGAGGCGAGCGACCGTGAGTTCGAGGACCGGCTTCAGCAATCGTCGGCGCTGGCTTTTCGCGTCGCATATGGCGTCCTGCGTCATCGACAGGACGCCGAGGACGTGGCGCAGGAGGCCTTCGCGCGGGCGTATCGCCAGTTCAGTCAGCTCCGCGACCGTGAGCGCTTCCGCGCCTGGCTGGTCCGGATGACGTGGCGGCTGGCGATCGACCGGTGGCGCGCCGAGCGGCGCCGCAACGCGCGCGAACAGGCGGTCCCGGCTCCCGCCGACGTTCGGACGATCGAACAGGACCTCGTGAGCCGGGAACGCGCCGAGCAGCTCTGGTGCGCGATCGACGCGCTCCCCGAAAAGCTGCGCATCGTCACCGTGCTCGCGGCCATCGAAGAGCACGACGTGCGAGCAGTGGCCGGCCTGCTCGGATTGCCTGAAGGCACGGTGAAATCCCGGTTGTTTCTGGCCCGCAAGGGGCTGGCGGAGAAGCTGCGATGTCTCGTGAACGATCCATCAGCCCGCTGACGGGCGACGACCATAGGGTGATTGCGGCGATCGAGCGCGATCTCGAACGTCTGCTGTCGGTCGAGCCGTCGCCGGACTTTGCGCAGCGCGTCCGGACGCGCATTGCGGACGGGAATGCCGTCGCTGGAACGCCGGGCTGGAGATACGGGCTCGCCGCCGCGGCGGCACTGGTCGCGCTCGTGGCGACCGGCGTGTTGCTGACGCGCAGTCAGGATCCGCCGGCGGCGCTTCCGGTGGTGACGATGGCGCCGCAGGAAACGCGCGCCGCCACGGGTGCGGCCGCGAGTGCGCGGGCAGCCGCAGGTGCGCGCGTAGCCGCAGGCAAAAATGACGCCGGCGTTCGAGTCGAAGCCACCAGCGTTGCCGGATCAGGCGTCGCCGTTTCACCACGCATCGTCGGGAGGCTGCCGCGGATCGCAACGGGGGCCGGACCGGAAGTGCTCGTCCCCGACGAGCAGAGGGTCGCGCTTCGACGTCTGCTCGACATGGCGCGTGCAGGAACGCTCGACGAGCGCGTTTTCCCATCGGAGGCTCAGACGGCGCCGGATCGGGAACCCGGGCAGTCCGTCGCGCCAATCGTCATCGAGGATTTGCAGGTGCCGCCGCTCATCATTATCGAGGGCGCCGGGGTCGAGGGGAGCGCCGGAGGAACCGGGCTTGGACACAACTGATTACCTGATGCGTCAACAAACCAAGGAGTACAGCGTGATGAGGATGACTAGATTCTGCGTGGCAGGACTCGTGCTCGTGATGACGGCGACGGCCGGCGCGCAGGAAAAGCCGGCGCCGGGCCCCCCGCCCACCCCTGTTCCGGCGGTGGCCAGAGCGCCCCTGCCGCAGGTCCCCCTCAAGATTCAACTGGTGTTGTCGCGTTATCAAGGTGAGAAGAAGCTGAGCAGCGTGCCGTACGTGCTCTGGGTCACCTCGAACGATCCACGGACCAGTCTGCGGATGGGGGTGTCGATCCCGATTCCCAGCGGTACCGGCCCAGCCAGCGGGTACAACTACAAAGACGTGGGCACGAACATCGATTGCGGCGCGTCGACCGCGCCTGATGGTGCCTTCAAAGTCGCGCTCACGGTGACCGACACCTCCGTGTACTTTCCGGATCGCGACCGGTCAACGGTGGGCCAGGTTCCCGTGGACATCGCGTCTCCTCCCTCCCTTCGTTCATTCACTTCGAACTTCTACATCCTGCTGCGCGACGGTCAGACCGCGCAGTACACTGTCGCTACCGACCAGGTGAGCGGAGAACAGCTGAAAATCGACGCGACGCTGAATGTCTTGAAGTAGGGTTCAGGGGTTCAGGGAACCCTACTGCATGAAGGTGGAATCCGCCTCCACGACGATCGTCTTCTGACCGATGACCTTGTCGCCGGCGGTGATCTTGACCAGGTAGGTCCCGGGCGCGACTGCGGGGCCACCGAATCCACCGCGTCCGCCACCCCCGCCGCCGCCCGGCTGCGCGGCCGGGGCCGGCTGACCGGGCTGCGCCTGTTGCCCGCGTCC
>CAYZBZ010000240.1:0-6383 GCA_964476725.1 uncultured Vicinamibacterales bacterium | reverse complement strand
GGGGGCGGACGCCGGCCGGCGGCGAGCGCAACCGCGCCCGAAAACGCCGTGGCGCCGACGGCCAGCAGCGCGAGCGCCGCCACCGTCCACCTGACGAAATGTCGCCCGTTCCTCGCGGACGCGCGACGATCGAGCAGCGGCCCGATCGTCAGCAGAACGGTGATGCTCAGCACCGCGAGCACGACGGCCGCGACGCGGCGCCGCCAGTCACGTCGCGCGCGTTCGACGTCCTGGGGAGACACGGAGACCTCGACCAGCGCCTCGCCGTCCGGCGCGCGGAGCAGAAACGCGTTCGGACGCGGCTGGTCGCCAGCTCCTTCCCATCGCATGCGCAGCGAGGCCGGGCCCAGGGGGGTCGGCAGCACGTAATCACTCGTGGTGATGGTGGCAGCCGCGGGGGCCTGGGAAAGCACGTGTTCGGCGGCGACCGATCCGAGACGGCGCTGGTCGGCGCCGACGATCGGCAGGATGTGCACCAGCCGCAGCCCGAGCGGGGAGGGGGTGACGAAGAACGCCGACGGCCCGGCCAGACGATCGGGCACGCGGATGTCCGACGGCCGCCCGACCCAGGCCCGGGCGGCGCCGGCGCTGTCGTAGATCGTGACCGCGATCATGTCCGAGCCCGTGCCCGCCTCCGACAGGAGGCGGCGGTCGACGAGATCGAACAGGTCGCGCGCCGCGTCGGCACCGGGGGCGAGGCTGGGGGCGGCGACCGGATCGCCTGCCACGCCCGCGGCCACTCGCGAGAGCACGCCCGTCATGCGATCGAAGTCGCGTCGGACCTGACGTTCGACGCGCGCGGCAGCCCCCGCGCTGGTGGCGCCGAACCGCCAGAATTCGATCGCGCCTCCGGCCGCCGCCGCAAGCACTGCGCACAGGAGACCGGCCGACAATAGCCGGCCCGCGCTCACATGCCTATCGCGAAGCCAGGGAGAAACAGAAGAAGGCACTGAAGCAGCAGAATACCGCAAAGGGTACAATCAGATAGTCGATGCCCCAACCGCCCGCTCTGAAAGTCTCACTCAAACGCGGGGCGTTCGTCGCCGCCGCGAACTGGCCGCTCACGGCCGTTCAGTTCGTCGCCGATGGCACGCTGAAGCTGTTGCTGGCCGTCCCGGTGGTCGGCGGCATCTTTCTGGTCGTGCTGGTGCTCGGCGCCGACGTCGAGCAGGTCCTGGACGGGGACGTCCGTCAGATCATCGGCTCGGTCGTCGACGCGCTTCGCACGAACCCGGCGGCGCTGACCGCCTTCGGGGCCGCGTTCGTGGTCGTCCTGCTCGGGGGCTCCGCGCTCACCTTCGTGGTGAAGGGAGGCACGGTGGCGATCATGGCCCAGGCGGAAGCGCAGGCCGGACCGATCGAACGTCCGCCGCTGCGCCTGGCTGCGCTCAGGCGGGCGAACGTGACCGACATCGAGCCGTTCCTGGCGGGTTGCCGGATGTTCGCGCTGCGCTACATCAGGCTGGGCGCGTGCCTGCTGGTCGCTTACAGCGCGACCGCCGTCGTGTACCTCGGCTTTCTCTTCGGCGGCTATGCATTCGCTGAAAACTCAGGCGAGCTGCTCGGGTGGACCTTTGCGGCCTTTCTGGCGTCGAGCGCGCTCGTCGTGTGGATCACCGTGATCAATTTTCTCTACCTGCTGACGCAGATGGCGATCGCGGTGGAGGACCTGGGCGTCCGCGAGGCCATGACGCGCGTCGCCCAGTTCATTCGCGCGAGCCTGCGCGAGGTGGTCGGTATTTTCGGGGTCGTGCTGCTGCTCGTCGTGGTCGCCACGATCGCGTCGATCCTGGCGACGGCAGGGCTCGGGCTGATCGCGTTCATCCCGCTCGTCGGCCTCGCGATGGTGCCGCTTCAGGTCGCGGCGTGGCTTCTGCGCGGTTTCGTCTTCGAGTACCTCGCGCTGACCGCGCTCGGCGCGTATCTCACACAGTATCGTTACTACCTTCACGGCCTCGCGGCCGTGCGCATGCACGACGCCGCCTCGGACGTGCCCGATCAGCGTCTGGCCTGATGAACGGACCCACACGCGGGTACCGCCCGCTCCTCGACGTCATCGGCGGGATCATGCAGCGGCGCGGCGGCGCCTCGACCATCGATCGTCTGCTCGTCACGACAGGCTCCCGGCAGGCTTCTGCGGCAGAGGCTCGACCGGCACGATGATCCCTGGCAGCTCCATCAGAGGCTCGATCGCGATCGCGGTGATCGGGGGACCGGACAGCACGAGCTTCCATTGTCCGGCGAGGCTGCCCGTGACCGCCGCCATGACGATGACCCCCGTGGATTCTCCGAACGCCGGCGGCACCGCCGGTCGCTCATCGAGTTTGATCCGGCCCTTCTCGCGCCCGCTTGCCGCGTCGAAAGCGCGGAACTCCGTCTCGGTGCCCGGCACGACGACCGAGGAGCCGATGACGGCCGGTCCCGTCGTGGGCCTGTAGGGCACGCCTGGATGCCAGAGGAGCGCGCCGGTCCGGCGATCGAACGCGCGCGCCACGTTGTCCAAACCGGCCACGAACACGCGCGACCTGTCGGCGGCCGGCCGCCCCAGCAGCGCCGCGCCGGTCGGCTGCCGCCACGACGTCTCCCCGCTGTCGGCGTTCAGGCAGTAAAAGTACTTGTCCGCCACACCCACGTAGATCCGATCGGCAAACGCGAGGACCTCGGTCGGCGCATCGGCAAATGGGTGGACCCACCGCTCGGCGCCCGTGCGCAGGTCGAGCGCGAGCAGCCGGCCATCCTGCAGCGGGACGTAGAGATTGTCCCCTTCGATCGCCGCGCGATCGCGTTGCGCGCCGCGTTCGCGGCTCCAGACCTTCGATCCATCGGCCGCACGATATGCCGTGAGCGCGTTCGCCGACGCCGCGATGATCCAGCCTTCGTGGACGAGGAGCGGCGCGGTCAGCGTGCCGGCCGGCGCGCGCCACACCACGGAACCCGTGCCGGCGGTCAGCGCATGAATCGCCTCTCCAGCTGCGACGAATACGTGGTCGGCATCGACCGCCACGGGCTGGTCGGCGCTGAGCTCGACGTGCCAGACCTCGCTGCCGTCCGACACGCGGTGCGCAGCGACGGTGCCCGACTGCAACGCCAGGACGATCACCGTGCCCGCGATGACCGGCGGCGACACCGGGCGCGCAGCAATTGCCACGGACCAGCGGATCGCAGATGGGAGGATCTGCGCCGTGTCGGAGGAGGCCGCGGGCGTCATCGACGCGATCAGGAACACGACCGCGAGCGGGAGAAGAAGTCTGGTGCGGACCGGAGGCACACCTTATAATAAGGTGCCTGACACGTTTGCGCCGCGCGATAACAAATGCGACGGAGTGACGCCGAGCCCGGCACGAGTTGGACCTCGGCAGCGTGTTCACGACATCAGAGACAGCGCTCTCCCAGTGAATCATCAGACCATCGTCGTCCTCGACTTCGGCTCGCAATTCACGCAGCTGATTGCGCGCCGGTTGCGCGAGCTGTCCGTGTATTCGGAGATCCTGGCGTTCGACACGCCGATGGCGGACATCGAGCGCCGCCGTCCGGTGGGCATCGTGCTGTCGGGCGGTCCGAAGAGCGTATCGGAGGCGGGTGCGCCGCACTGCGAGCCGGGCGTGTATGAAGCGGGGGTGCCGGTCCTCGGCATCTGCTACGGCATGCAGCTGATGACGCACGCGCTTGGCGGCGAAGTCGCGCCGGCGCCGCACCGCGAGTTCGGCCTGGCGACCATACACGTCGAGGCTGACGCGCCGCTCTTCGCGTCCGTGCCGACCGACCTGCGGGTGTGGGCCAGCCATGGCGACTTCGTCAAGTCCGCTCCGCCGGGCTTCCAGGTCACCGCGACGAGCGCGAATGCCCCGGTGGCGGCGATGGTCGCGGAGGACCGGCGGTTATACGCCCTGCTGTTTCATCCCGAGGTCGCGCACACCGATCATGGCCTCGACATCCTCCGCAACTTCGCGTACGGCGTCTGCGGGTGCACTGGCGACTGGACGATGTCGTCGTTCGTGCAGGAGGCGACAAGGCGGATCCGCGAGCAGGTCGGCGACGGCCGCGTGGTCTGCGGCCTGAGCGGCGGGGTCGATTCGACCGTCGCCGCGATGCTGATCCACCGCGCGATCGGCGACCGGCTGACGTGCATCTTCGTCGACAACGGCGTCATGCGCGAGGACGAGGCGAATCAGATCCGGAAGCGGTTCGAGCGGCTGCAGCTGCCGCTCGTGTTCGCGGATGCCGCGTCGCTGTTCCTGGACCGGCTGGCGGGGATTACGGATCCCGAGCAGAAGCGCAAGATCATCGGCGCCGCGTTCATCGAGGTCTTCGAACGCGAGGCGCAGACGCTCGGCTCGTTCGATTTCCTCGGCCAGGGCACCCTGTATCCCGATGTCATCGAGAGCGTCTCGGTGATCGGCCCGTCGCACGTGATCAAGAGCCATCATAACGTCGGCGGTCTGCCCGAGCGCATGCGGTTCAAGCTCGTCGAGCCGCTGCGGCTCCTCTTCAAGGACGAAGTGCGGCTCGTCGGCAAGGAGCTCGGGCTGGACGACGAGTTCGTCTGGCGGCAGCCGTTCCCCGGACCCGGCCTGGCGGTGCGCATTCTCGGCGAGGTCACCGGGTCGCGCCTCAACCTCATCCGCCGCGCGGATCACATCGTCGCCGACGAGGTACGGCGCGCGGGGTGGTACCGGAAGCTGTGGCAGTCGTTCGCGGTGCTGCTGCCGGTCCAGAGCGTCGGCGTGATGGGGGATGCGCGGACCTACGAGTACACCATCGCGATTCGCGCTGTCGAAAGCCGCGATGGCATGACCGCGGACTGGGCACGGCTGCCGCACGATCTGCTCGCGACGATCTCGTCGCGGATCGTGAACGAGGTGAAGGGGATCAACCGGGTGGTGTACGACATCAGCTCGAAGCCGCCGTCAACAATAGAGTGGGAGTGAAATGCTGATTCTCAATTGCTGATTGATTCAATCACCAATCAGCAATCCGAGATCAGCAATTCGTTATGACCGACTTCGTCCATCTCCATCTCCACTCCGAATACTCGCTCCTCGACGGGGCGTGCCGAATCGAGGAGGTGCTCGATCGCGCGGTGGAGCTGAAGATGCCGGCCGTCGCCATCACCGAGCACGGCAACATGTTCTCGTCGGTGATCTTCCACGACCAGGCGCGCAAGCGGGGCATCAATCCGATCCTCGGCTGCGAGGTGTACGTGGCCCCCGGCGACCGGCGGACGAAGAGCGGCACGCCCGGCGAGACGGCGAACCACCTCGTGCTGCTGGCGCAAAACCAGGAGGGATACCACAACCTCATCAAGCTGGTGTCGTCCGGGTACACGGATGGCTTCTATTACAAGCCGCGCATCGACAAGGATCTGCTCGCGCAGCATTCGGCGGGCCTCATCGGCCTCAGCAGCTGCCTGAAGGGTGAGGTCGCCACCGGCATCCGCACGGAGCAGCCGCAGAAGGCCGTCGGCGCGGCCGCAGCCTACCGGGACATCCTGGGGCCCGGTAACTTCTTCCTCGAGATGCAATATCAGGGGATCGACGAGCAGAAGGTCGTCAATGTCGGGCTTCAGCCGATCGCGAAGGATCTCGGCATCCCCCTCGTCGTGACCAACGACGTCCATTACCTGCAGAACTCCGACTTCAAGCCGCACGACGTGCTGCTTTGCATCGGCACAGGGAAGTCGGTCAACGACACCGAGCGGCTGCGCTACCACGGCGACCAGTTCTACCTGAAGACGGCCGACGAGATGACCGACGTGTTCAGGGACTTTCCGGACGCGCTCCAGAACACCGTGCGCATCGCGGAGCGGTGCCACGTCGATCTCTCGACGACGGTCAACCACCTGCCCAACTTCGACGTGCCGGCCGGCTTCACGCTGGACGGCTACTTCGAGCACGTCGTGCGCGACGGCTTTGCGCAGCGGCTGCCGCGGCTGGAGGATCTGGCGGCGCGGGGGGTGCTCACGCATACGCTCGACGAGTACGAGCGCCGCCTCAGCTACGAAATCGACATGATCAAGCAGATGAAGTACCCGGGGTACTTCCTGATCACGTGGGATTTCATCCGGTACGCGCGCGAGCAGGGCATTCCCGTGGGCCCTGGCCGCGGCTCCGCGGCAGGCAGCTTCGTCGCCTACTGCCTCCGGATCACGGACGTCGATCCGATCGCATACGACCTCATCTTCGAGCGCTTCCTGAACCCCGAACGCGTGTCGCTGCCCGACATCGACATCGACTTCTGTGAGCGGCGTCGCAGCGAAGTCATCGAGTACGTCACCCGCAAGTACGGCCGGGCCAACGTGGCGCAGATCATCACGTTCGGCACCCTGAAGCCGCGCGCGGTCGTGCGCGACGTCGCCCGCGTGATGGACATCCCCTATGCGGACG
>CAYZBZ010000239.1:0-6487 GCA_964476725.1 uncultured Vicinamibacterales bacterium | reverse complement strand
CGGGCGGGCGGCGCCCGTGCTCATCGGGGTGGAGGACACGACGCGCGCGCTGCACGACCTGGCGCGCGACGTTCGCCGCCGGTCGGGGGCGCGGGTCGTGGCGATCACGGGCAGCGCGGGCAAGACGACGACGAAGGAAGTCGCGGCGGAGTTTCTCTCGACGCGGTACCGGGTGTTCCGCAACAAGGGGAACTTCAACAACCACATCGGCCTGCCGCTCTCGCTTCTCGAGCTGCGGTCGCGACCTGAGGTGGCGGTGGTCGAACTCGGTATGAATCATCCAGGCGAAATCCGGACGCTCGTCGGCATCGCGGAGCCCGACGTGCGCGTCTGGACCAACGTCGGCGACGCGCACCTGGGCTTCTTCGCCTCCGGGGAGGAGATTGCCGACGCGAAGTCGGAGGTCCTGGAGCACGCGCGGGCAGAGGACGTCCTCGTCGCGAACGCCGACGACAGCCGCATCACGGCGCGCATCGGACAGTTCGCCGGGCGGGTCATCACGTTCGGCGTGACCGGCTCCGCCGACGTCCAGGCCATCGCCGTCGAGGATCGAGGTCTCGACGGGACAGCCGCCGACGTGCGAACCCCTGCCGGCCGCGTGCGTCTCGAGACGCGGCTCCTGGGATTGGGCAACCTGGCCAACGTGCTCGCGGCTGCCGCGGTCGCGGTGCACTTCGGGGTGCCGCTCGCCGATATCGCCGCCCGCGCCGCCGCGCTGCGGCCCGCGCATCACCGCGGGGAGCTGCTGCGGCTGCCGGGAGGGCTGACGATTATCGACGACTCCTACAACTCGAGCCCGTCGGCGCTGCGGCTCGCGCTCGAGACGCTGCGGGCCGCGACCGGCAGCGCTCGAAAAGCGGCCGTGCTCGGCGAGATGCTCGAGCTCGGCAGCCACGCGATCCGACTGCACGAGGGATGTGGCGCTGCCGCCGCCGCCGCGGGACTCGACCTGCTCATCAGCGTGGGCGGCGCGCCGGCGCGAGCGCTTGCCGAGGCCGCCGTCCGCGCCGGGATGTCCCCAGCGTCCGTCACCCATGTCGCGACGAGCGCCGAGGCCGTGGAGCGGGCGCTGCAGCGGATGCGGCCGGGCGATCTGGTCCTCGTCAAGGGTTCACGCGGCATCGCCACCGACTCGGTTGTCGAGCGGCTGAAGGCGGAGTTCGCCTGATGCTGTATCACCTCCTGTATCCGCTGCACACGCACTTCGCCGTGCTGAACGTGACGAGGTACATCACGTTCCGCACCGCGGCGGCGAGCCTCAGCGCCCTCGTCATCGGGTTGTTCGTCGGCCCGCTGATGATTCGCAAGCTGCGGGAGTTCCAGATCGGGCAGGTGGTCCGGCAGGACGGGCCCGCGACGCACCGGACCAAGGCGGGCACTCCCACGATGGGTGGTCTGCTCATCCTGACGTCCGCGATCGTGCCGACGCTGCTGTGGGCGGATCTCACGAACCCGTTCATCTGGATTGCGGTGCTCGCCACCGTCGCGTTCGGCGGGATTGGATTCCTCGACGACTATCTCAAAGTCGTCCGGCGGTCCCACCATGGCCTTCTGCCGCGCTACAAGATGGGGTGGCAGATCGTCGTGGCGATCGCCGTCGGCGTCGCGCTGCTGCTGCTCGCCGGGCACGAGCCGTCGCTGTACAGCACGCGCCTGATCTTTCCGTTCTTCAAGCGCGTCATTCCCGACCTCGGCTGGTTCTACGCCGTCTTTGCCATCGTCGTACTCGTCGGGTCGACCAACGCCGTCAACCTCACGGACGGCCTCGACGGGCTCGCGATCAGCGTGTTCGCGGTGGCCGCCGCGGCCTTCACGGCGCTGGCCTACCTCTCGACGCACGCGGAATTCGCACGCTACCTGCAGCTCGTGAAGCTCAACTCGGAGGCGGCCGAGCTGACGATCTTCTGCGGATCGCTTGTCGGCGCGAGCCTCGGCTTTCTCTGGTGGAACTCGTACCCGGCCGACATCTTCATGGGCGACGTCGGCTCGCTGGGGCTCGGCGGGGCGCTTGGCGTGGTGGCGCTCCTCATCAAGCAGGAGTTCCTGCTCGTGATCGTCGGCGGCGTCTTCGTCATCGAAGCACTGTCGGTCATCATCCAGGTCGCCTCGTTCAAGCTGACGGGGCAACGCGTGTTCAGGATGGCCCCCATCCACCATCACTTCGAGCTGATCGGCTGGAGCGAGCCCAAGGTCATCAGCCGCTTCGTCATTGTCGCGATCATCTTCGCGCTGTTCAGCCTGACCACGTTGAAGCTCCGATGACGACCGAACGTCTATTCTCCGTTCGCGGCAAACGCGTGACCGTCGTCGGCGCCGGGCGCAGCGGCGTCGCCGCCGCGGAGCTGCTCGTCCGTCGCGGCGCGACGGTCACCCTCTCCGAGGTCCGCGACCAGCTGGACGACGAGGATCGGCTGCGGGCGGCTGGGGTGGAGCTCGAGCTGGGCGGCCATCACGAAGGCACCTTCACGGGCGCGGATCTCATCGTCATGAGTCCCGGCGTCCCGACGCGTCAGCCGGTGATCGAGGCGGCGCGGCGCGCCGGGGTCTCCGTCATCGGCGAGCTCGAGCTTGCATCGCGGTGGCTGCGCGGCAAGGTGTTCGCGATTACCGGAACGAAAGGGAAGTCCACGACGGCGACGCTGACGGGGCGCATGCTCGAGGCCGGCGGACACCGGGTGCTGGTCGGCGGCAACATCGGCCACGCGCTCAGCGCGCAGGTGGACGAATCCACCGAAGACACCATTCACGTCGTCGAAGCGAGCAGCTTCCAGCTCGAGGCGACCGAGACGTTCCGTCCGTGGATCGCCGTGCTGCTCAATTTCTCTCCCGATCATCTCGATCGGCACGAGAGCGTCGAGGAGTACGCCCGGGCGAAGAGCCGCGTCTTTGCGAGGCAGACGGAAAAGGACTGGGCCGTCCTGAACGCGGACGATCCGGCCACGCTCGCGCTGGCCGCCGGTGGCCTGTCGCGACGGCTGCTGTTCTCGATGCGCGGGGAGATCGCCGAAGGCATCGTTGTCGACGGCGACGCGATCGTCCGGCGCACGGCCGCGGGCCGGGAGCCGCTGGTGCCGCTCTCGTCCATCCGCCTGCTGGGCAGGCACCTCATTGCCGACGTGCTCGCCGCGGCAGCGGTGGCGACGCTGGCGGGCGTGGATGCCGCGTCGATGACCCGCGCCGTCGAGGGCTTCAGCGGGCTCGAGCACGTGCTGGAGCCGGCCGGCGACGTGGGGGGCGTGCGGTTCGTCAACGACTCGAAGGCGACGAACGTCGACGCGGCGCACCGCGCGATCGAGAGCTTCGACGACGGGGTCGTGGTGATCCTCGGAGGGCGGTTCAAAGGGGGAAGCTTCCGCGACCTGATAGAGCCGCTCGAGGCGCGGCACGCGACGGTCGTGGCGATCGGCGAGGCGCGGCCGCTCATTCGAGACGCGCTCGAAGGCCGCGTCACGCTGCACGAAGCGGAGGACATGTCCGCTGCCGTCCGGACCGCGTTCGCCTCGGCGGCGCCCGGGCACACGGTCGTCCTCGCTCCCGCGTGCGCGAGCTTCGACATGTTCCGCGACTACGCGGAACGCGGGCGGGTGTTCAAGCAGGAAGTGTTGCGGCTGCAGGAGGAATGGAGCGTCACGCGTGAGCAGTGAGCAGTCATCAGTCCGGTCGGTGCGGTGAAGAACCGTCCGCTGGGAACGCAGGCTGCCCCGGCCTGCGAGGGTGGTGTCTTAGCCCCCGTCCGGCTGATGACTGCTGACTGCTCATGCTGAATCGCGGATCGCGAATCGCGGGCTCGCGCATCGCTGATCCGGAACAGTGCGCCGCAGACGTGCAGTTCTGCGCATCTGCACCGCATGCAGGCTTGCACTGTTCCTCGGTATTTGTCGGCCCGACCCGGCGGGACCTTTAGGCGGCGAAGCATGGCGCGAAAGCTCAAATCAGACAAGTTGCTCTTTACGGCCACGCTGCTGCTCGTGTGTACGAGCGTGGTGATGGTCTACAGCGCCTCGGCGGTCATGGCGATGGAGAAGCAGCACGATCCCCACCTGTATCTGTTCAAGCAGGGGACGTGGGCGCTGATCGGGCTGTGTCTCGTGCCGCTGATCATGCGCGTCGACTACCGCCTCTACAGGCAGCCGGCCGTGATCTGGGCGGGGCTCGTCGTCGTCGTCCTTGCGCTTGCCGCGGTGCTGTTCGGCACGCCCGTCAACGGCGCGAGCCGCTGGCTCGGCCTCGGGCCGCTCGGCGTTCAGCCGTCGGAGCTCGCGAAGATCGTCGTCATCGTGTTCATCGCGGCGCTGCTGGAACGCCGGATGGATCGCATCGCGGAGACGCCCGCAGCCCTGATCCCGATCGGCGTGGTGCTCGCGCTGATCGTCGGCCTGATCCTGGCGGAACCGGATCTCGGCACGGCGTTCTCGGTCCTGATGATCGCCGCGGCGATGCTCTTCGCCGCCGGGATCAGCTATCGCTACGTGGTCGGGCTGCTGCTCGTCACTCCGCCGGCTTTCTACCTTCTCGTCATGACGTCCGACTATCGCCGCCGGCGCGTCATGGCGTTCCTGGACCCCTGGGCCGATCCGCTCGGCGACGGATACCAGATGGTCCAGTCGATGATTGCCGTCGGCACCGGAGGGGTGTTCGGACGAGGGTTGATGGGCGGCGTGCAGAAGCTGTTCTATCTGCCGGAGCCGCACAACGACTTCATCTACTCCGTCATCGCCGAAGAGCTCGGCCTCATCGGCGCCACGATCATCCTCGCCTGCTTCTGCGTGATCACCTGGCGCGGACTGCGCACGGCGACGCGCGCCCCGGATCGGTTCGGGGCCTTTCTCGCGATCGGCCTCACGACGATGGTGGCGTTCCAGGCGTTCTTCAACATCAGCGTTGTCCTCGGCATGGTGCCGCCGAAGGGGATCCCGCTGCCGTTCGTCAGTTACGGCGGGTCGTCGCTGCTCATCAACCTGCTCGGGATGGGGATCCTGCTGAACGTCTCGCAGCACGCCTCATCGACCCACGTCATTACGACGGACATGACGGCGCAGGATGCATGAAGCCGATGCGCGTGGTGATCGCGGGCGGAGGGACCGGGGGTCACCTGTATCCCGGGATCGCCGTCGCGCGCGAGCTGCTGCGGCGCGATCCGCAGGCGCGCATCACGTTTGCCGGCACCGCGCGGGGGATCGAGTCACGGGTCGTGCCGCGAGAGGGCTTCGAGCTCGACCTGTTGCGCAGCGCAGGGCTCAAGAGGGTCTCGGCGGCGGCGCGGCTGCGCGGGCTGATGCTGTTGCCGCTCGGCGGATTCGACGCGTGGCGAATCATCTCGCGCCGCGCTCCCGGTCTCGTGATCGGGGTCGGCGGTTACAGCTCCGGGCCGGTCGTGCTCGCGGCGGCGGTGCGTGGGATCCCGACGCTGCTGCTCGAGCAGAACGCGGTGCCCGGTCTGACGAACCGGCTGCTCGCCCGGATCGTCAGCGCGGCGGCGGTGACGTTCGAATCGACCGCGGCCTACTTCGGAAGGAGGGCAATTGTCGCAGGCAACCCGGTACGTCCCGAGTTCGTGGCTGAACACCTCGCCCCCGGGATGCGCGCCCCTGGGCCACCGAGGATTTTGATCGTTGGCGGCTCCCAGGGCTCGCACGCGATCAACGTGGCCATGGTGGAGGCGGCGCCGAAACTGGCAGCCCACCCTGGCGGGTTGGCAATCACGCATCAGACGGGAGAGCGCGATCTTGAACTGGTCAGCGACGGGTACAGCCGCGCGGGTATCGATGCCCGGGTGGAGCCGTTCCTGTACGCCATGGACCGCGAAGTAAAGGCTGCGGATCTGGTCGTCTGCCGCGCTGGCGCGACGACGCTCGCCGAGCTGACGGCGGCGGGGCGACCGGCGATCCTCATCCCGCTGCCGACGGCCGCCGACGATCACCAGCGAAAGAACGCCGAGGTGCTCGCGGCGGCTGGCGCAGCGGAAGTGGTCGACCAGAAGAACCTGGGCGGCGGGCTGCTCGCGGAGCGTGTGGCAACGCTCATCGGCGATCCGGCGCGCCTGGCGGAGATGTGCGCGGCAGCGCGGCGGCTGGCGCGGCCGGATGCCGCGATGGTGATAGCCGACAAGGCGATGGAGTTGGCGCGAAGGAGCTGACGCTCGATCCGGACCACACGTAATGCTTGGTCGCACCAGAAGAATTCACTTCGTCGGGGTCGGCGGCATCGGCATGAGCGGTATCGCCGAACTGCTCGCCAATCTCGGGTACGAGGTGACCGGTTCGGACGCCAGGCGCTCCGACGTCACCGACCGCCTCGAGCAGCTCGGAGTGCGCCTGTGGACGGGACACGACGCCGCCCATGTCGGCGCCGCGGACGTGGTGGTCGTGTCGTCGGCCATTCGGGGGGACAACCCGGAAGTGGCCGAAGCGCACCGCCGGAACATTCCGGTGATTCCGCGCGCCGAGATGCTGGCCGAGCTGATGCGGCTTCGATACGGCATCGCCAT
>CAYZBZ010000238.1:0-6487 GCA_964476725.1 uncultured Vicinamibacterales bacterium | reverse complement strand
CCGCAGGGGGTGCCGCCCGCTGCGGTTGACGTGCCGTCCGGGGCAGCCGAAGCCGGCGGCCCGCAGGGCGCGTTGCCCGTCTACGGCAACAGCAGCGCGCTCTCGAAGATCTTCAATCCGGACATGGCCGTCGTCGGCAATTTTCTGGGCGCGACCGGCAAGAACACGATCGAGGTGGCGCCGGCGCTCGAGATGCACGAGGCGGAAGTCTCTCTTCAGGCGATCGTCGACCCCTACGCGCGCGCTGATTTCTTCCTCGCGGCATCACCGGAAGGGCTAGAGGTGGAGGAGGGATTCCTGACGTTCACGAGCCTCCCGGGCGGACTGCTGGCGAAGATCGGCAAGATGAAGCAGCAGTTCGGCAGGGTCAACACGCTGCATCCCCACTTGTTGCCGTGGGTGGACGCCCCGCTCGTACAGAAGAACCTGCTCGGCGGCGAAGAGGGCCTGAACGACTCCGGGATCTCCGTCTCCAAGCTGGTTCTGAATCCGTGGTTCTTCCTCGAGGCGACAGGGGAGATCTATCAGGGTAGTTCCGGGCTGTTCCACACGTACGAGCGCAATGACGTGAGCTGGCTCGGCCGCGTGCGCGGCTATCGGGACATCACGGAAGGCACGAACCTCGACGTCGGCGCGTCGTTCACGAGGGGGCACAACGACGCGGGCCCCGACTTCACCACGCGCGTGTTCGGCCTCGACGCGACGGTCCGGTACCGGCCGCTGCGCCGCGCGATTTACCGGCGCTTCATGGGGCGCACCGAACTCATGTGGAGCCGCCGCGGACAGGAGGACGGCACGGTGCCGGCCTTCGGGATGTACGTCAGCGGGGACTATCAGTTCGCACGGCGGTGGTTCGGCGGCATCCGGTACGACCGCTCGGAACGCGCGTACGACTCTTCGCTCGTCGACGAGGGACCTTCATTGGTCCTGACCTACTGGCCCAGCGAGTTCAGCCAGATCCGCGGGCAGTACCGCCGCACGCGCTATGCCGAGGGGGTGACCTCGAACGAGGCGCTGTTCCAGTTGCTGTTTTCAATCGGCGCGCACGGCGCGCACGTGTTCTGAACGCCCGGACGTTCCTGCAGGACCCGACGTCAAAGATTCAGAGAGGCAACATCATGAAAACACTGATACAGGCAGCCGCGGCGGCCATCGCGATGCTCAGCAGCGCGGATGCGTTCGCGGCGATCAAGATAATGACGACGACGCAGGACATGGCGTCGATTGTCGCGGAAGTCGGCGGCGACAAGGTCACAGTCGAATCGATCGCGAAAGGGTACCAGGATCCGCACTTTGTCGAAGCGAAGCCGAGCTTCATCATCAAGCTCCATTCGGCCGACCTGCTGATCGTCGTCGGCCGGGAAATGGAGATCGCGTGGCTGCCGCCGCTCATTACCCAGAGCCGGAATCCGAAAATCCAGCCAGGGGGGGCCGGCTACCTCGACGCGTCACTGACGGCGAAGATCCTGGAAATCCCGACCGGCCAGATTACGCGGGCCATGGGCGACGTGCATTCTTCCGGCAACCCGCATTACTGGCTGGGACCTGACAACGGCCGCCGAATCGCCCGGGAGATTCAGAAGAAGCTCGCTGAAATCAGTCCGGGCGACGCCGCGTACTTCGCGCAACGGTATGCGGATTTCGATCGCCGACTCGCGGAAGCGGAGAAGCGCTGGCATGCGGCGATGGCGCCCTACAAGGGTATTAAGGTCGTCACGTATCACCGCTCGTGGCCCAATTTCACGGACGCCTTCGGATTGAACGTCATCGGTTACGTCGAACCGAAGCCTGGTATTCCGCCGTCGCCGTCGCACACGCTGGAACTGATTCAGGAAATGAAGCGGCAGCAGGTGAAGGTCATCATGATCGAGCCGTACTTCGATCGGAAGACGCCCGACGCGATTGCGCGCCAAACGGGGGCCCAGGTGATCGTGCTGGCGCCGTCTGTCGGCGGCTTTAAGGAAGTGACGGACTACTTCAAGCTGTTCGATTACGACGTCGACCTCGTCGTGAGCGCGATCAAGCAGACGGGAGCCAAGTAGGCGATGGACATGACAATCCTGTCCTTTCTCGCGGCTCCACTCGTCGCGAGCCTCGTGATTGCGGGCATCCACGCGTACCTCGGGGTCCACGTCGTTGAGCGGGGAGTCATCTTCGTGGACCTGTCGCTGGCGCAGATTGCCGCGTTCGGAGCGACGATCGCGATCCTGCTGCCAGGTGGCGATCCGCACGGACCCGCGTCGTACTGGGTCAGCCTGCTGTTTACGTTCATCGGGGCGGCCATTTTTGCCACGATTCGGAGCCGGCACGCCCGCATTCCGCAGGAAGCGATTATTGGCATTTCGTACGCCGTCGCTTCCGCGGCGACGATCCTGGCGCTCAGCAAGTCGAGCTCCGAGGGAGAGCATTTGAAAGACATGCTCGTCGGGAACATCCTGGCGGTGTCGTGGGAGGAAGTCTGGCGGACGGCAATTCTCTACGCCATCATCGGGGTATTTCACTGGGTGTGCCGGAAAAAGTTTCTGGCGATTTCGATGGATCACGAGGCTGCGGAACGGTCCGGCACTTCGTTGCGGCTGTGGGACTTTCTCTTCTACGCGTCGTTCGGCTTTGTCGTCACGCGCTCGGTCGCCATCGCCGGGGTTCTGCTCGTGTTCTGCTACCTCATCGTGCCCTCGGTCGCGGCGATGCTCTTTGCCGACACGATCGGGAAGCGGCTGGCCATCGGGTGGACGATGGGGACCATCGTGTCCGCGCTCGGCGTGTATCTGTCTCTCATCCTCGATCTTCCAACGGGTGCCACGATCGTGTGTACGTTCGGTCTCGTGCTCATCCTGATGGCCATCGTCCGGGTATTGATTCCACGTCTCCCATTGCCTCTTTCTCCTGTGTGATCCTGGCCCCATCGCAGTGTGACCTATAATTTCTCGCATGCAGTGTCGGAACTGCGGAACTGAAATCGCTGACAAGGCGATCGTCTGTTACCGCTGCGGCGTGGGCACGACAGATCCAGTCCGCAAACCGGTGGCGATCAAGCCGCGCGGCAGCCGGCCGTCGCTCGTTGCCGGCATCATCCCCTTGCTTCTGGCGCTTGCCGCGCTGGCACTGGCCGACACGTCCGGGTACCCGAAGGAAATGGACGGCGCCGCTGCCGTGCTGGCGACGCTCGGGGCTCTCCTCCTGATCGTTCGCCTGGCCCGGCGGCGCTGAGATACACTCACCGCATGCCCGAGGCACGCCTGGAAGTCACCGACGCGCTGGGACGGCGCGTCGTCCCCATCGTGAAAGCGCCGTTCGAAATCGGCCGGCGGGAAACCAACGACCTCCGCCTGGCCGGCAGCGAAGTTTCGCGCGACCACGCCGAGATCGTATCCGCCGCCGGCGGCTACGTGCTTCGAGACCGCACCTCCCGGTATGGCACCTACGTCAACGGCGACCAGGTCACCGAGCGCCCGCTCGCCCACGGCGATCGGATCAGGCTCGGGCGCAGCGGCGGCGCCGAGATGATATTCCTCATCGGGGAAGCCGAGCCGGTCGTCGACCGGGCCTCCACGACGACGGCAATCGGCGATCTCCGTCAGATCGCCGCGCTGCTGGAAGGGCTGCGTGCGCTCGGCACGGGGCGCGTCCTGGACGACGTGCTGTCGCTCGTGCTGGACGCGAGCATCGACGTCAGCAGCGCCGAGCGCGCCTTCATCATGCTTGCGTCCTCTACCGGAGAGCTCGAGTTCAAGATGGCGCGGGGCCGCGGTCATATCACCCTGCCTGGCGGCACCTTCGCCACGAGCCGGAAGATCCCCGAGGAGGTCTTCCGCACCGGCGAGCCGCGCCTCGTGGCGGACCTCCTCGACGGCGAGCTGGCCAACGTCCACACGGGCACCGTCGCCCTCGGCATCCGCCACGTTCTGTGTGTGCCGCTGCGGCTGGTACGGTACCTCGACAAAGGGGAAGCAGTCGGCGAAGAGCGCCGCATCGGCGTGCTGTACCTCGACAGCCGTGAAAAGGGGGTGCTGATGTCCAGCTCCACCCGCACGGCGCTCGAGACGCTCGCCACAGAGGCCGCCGTGGCGATCGAGAACGCGAGGCTCTACCGCGAGACGATGGAAAAGGCGCGGATGGAGCAGGAGATGCGGATCGCCGCCGAGATTCAGCAGGCGCTGCTGCCGAAGATGGCCCGTGCCGGCAGCTTCTTCGCCGCCGCGGCGGCATCGCTTCCGTGCCGGTCGATTGGCGGAGATTTCTACGACTACGTCGACCTGCCGGGCGGGGCGCTCGGGTTCGCGCTGGGCGACGTCGCCGGCAAGGGACCGCCCGCGGCGCTCCTGAGCGCGATGATGCAGGGGATCTTCGCGGCGCAGGCGGCGAGCAGCGATTCGCCGTCACAGACAATCAGCCGCGTGAACCTCGCGCTCTACCGTCGGGGGATCGAGTCGAGGTTCGTCACCTTGATGTACGGGGTGCTCGGGCCGGACGGCCGGCTGACCTACTGCAACGCCGGACACAACCCTCCGCTGGTCCTGTCGCGGTCCGGCTCCACCCCGTCCGTGCGCCGGCTGGAATGCGGCGGCCCCATCGTCGGCCTGTTCGAGGCGGCGACCTACGACGAGGAGACCGTCGAGCTCGCGTCCGGTGACTGGCTCATCATCTTCAGCGACGGCGTGTCCGAGGCGATGTCGGCCAACGGCGAAGAGTACGGCGAAGAGCGGATCGTCGAGTGCGTCGAGAAGAACCTGTCGTTCGAGCCCCGGCAGCTGCTCGAGGGGCTGTTCGCGGACGTGCGCGAGTTCGCGCGCGGCGCCGCGCAGAGCGACGACATCACCGCCATGGTGCTCAGGTATGGAGCGTAAGTGAGGGCCCTGGTGCGTTCCCAGCGCATCACCGTGGCCCTGTGGCTCGTCTTCGCCGTCGGGCTCTGGAACGCCATCTTCGAGATGATGGTCGTCCGGGGGGTGAAAGAGTATCTGTTTCGGGCTGCGCTGTTCGACGCCGGCCGCGGCCCGCTGACACCGATCCGGCTGGTGATGGATCCGGCGATCTTCGATGCGACATGGGTGGCGACGCTCTGGACGTCGATCGTCGTGCTCGCCGGGCTGATGACGATCCGTATGGGTTCCGCGGAGAGATCTTCCGGCTGAAGCCGGAAGCCACAAACCCTCTTTAGGTACCTGTGGCTTCCGCCTTTTAGGCGGAAGCTCCGCCCCGCGGCCTCCGCTCCCACAGCGCAGGAACTATGCATCCTCTTATTCACGACTGGAACGGCACGGCCGCTCAGAAGCCGCGAACGGTGATGCTGGACGACGAGACGCTGCGGGACGGCCTGCAGTCGCCGTCGGTTCGCTGCCCGAGCATCGAGCAGAAGCTCCAGATCCTTCATCTGATCGATCGCCTGGGCATCGACACCGCCAACATCGGCCTTCCGGGCGCCGGCCCGCACGTCGTCCGCGACGTCGAGCGCCTGGCGCGGGAGATTGCCGCCGAGCGGCTCTCGGTGAAGGCGAATTGCGCCGCGCGCACGGTGATCGCCGACATCAGGCCGATTGCGGAGATCTCGCAGCGCGCCGGAATACCGATCGAGTGCTGCGCGTTCATCGGGTCGAGCCCGCTGCGCCAGTACGCGGAGGGGTGGACGATCGATCAGCTGCTGCGGCTCACCGAAGAGGCGATCGCGTTCGCCGTCGGCGAGGGGCTGACGGTGATGTACGTGACCGAGGACACGACGCGGGCGGATCCGGAGACGCTGCGGCGTCTGTACTCGACCGCGATCAGGGCGGGCGCGTCGCGAGTGTGCGTGGCGGACACCGTCGGCCACGCCACGCCGGCGGGGGCCGCGGCGGTCGTCCGCTTCGTCGGCGAAGTCGTCCAGGCGTGCGGCGGGGGAGTCGGGATCGACTGGCACGGCCATCGCGACCGGGACTTCGCGATCGTCAACACACTCGCGGCGCTGGAGGCCGGCGCGACACGCCTCCACGGGGCGGCTATCGGCATCGGCGAGCGCGTGGGCAATACGCCCATGGACACGCTGCTCGTCAACCTCGTGCTCATGGGATACATCGATCGCGATCTGTCGGCGCTGGTCGAGTACTGCGACACGGTGTCAGCAGCGACCGGCGTGCCGATTCCGCCGAACTATCCCGTCGTGGGACGCGACGCGTTTCGCACGGCGACGGGGGTGCACGCGGCGGCGGTCATCAAGGCGTATCGCAAGCAGGACCACGCCCTCGTGGACGCGGTGTATTCAGGCGTGCCCGCCTGCATGGTTGGCCGCGAACAGGAAATCGACATCGGCCCGATGTCCGGCCGCTCGAACGTCATCTTCTGGATCGAAAAGCGCGGCCTGACGGCGACAGAAGAGGAGATCGACCGCGTGTTCGCGAAAGCGAAAGCGTCAGCGGCTGTGCTCAGCGAGCAGGAGATCCTGAACGAGCTTCGGAGTAGCTAGAAGCGAGCCTGAAGCGCCTGCGGCCCGCGCGAGGATAGCGAGTCTTCG
>CAYZBZ010000237.1:2891-6532 GCA_964476725.1 uncultured Vicinamibacterales bacterium | reverse complement strand
GAATTGCTGATTGAGGATTGCTGATTGTTGATTCAAGAACTCGTCAATCGAAAATCAGAAGTCAGCAATCAGCAATTCTCGTAGGTTTCCCGGTGGTCATAGGAGAGGGGTCACACCCGTTCCCATTCCGAACACGGAAGTTAAGCTCTCTACCGCCGATGGTACTGCATGGGTAACTGTGTGGGAGAGTAGGTCACTGCCGGGATTATTTCGACAAAGGCCCTTCGCATTCGCGAGGGGCCTTTGCTTTTTCCCGTCAAGGTTCCGCTGGGTTCTACAAGGTTCCCCAGGGTTCTACTGGGTTCAGTTCCGCGCGGTTCTTCCGGGTTCTACACGGTTCCGAACCTCGCGGAACATCGAGAAACTCGCGGAACCGAACCTTGTGGAACCCGGCGGAACTCCGCGGAACCCGGCGGAACTCGCGGTCGGCCACCGCTTCGAAAGGTGCTGGCGCGTCCCGCCCGCCGTCTCGTCGACCACGAGCGCGGCGGCTCCGGCGGTGTCTTCGACAATCGGCAGTCCGCGCGCCGCGCCCAGCAGCTTGACGGCTGTGGCCAGAGCATCCGCGGTCATGCCGTTCGGCGCAATCACGGTGACGCCCCGCCGTTGGGAAGCCGCGCTGCCCGTGATGGGATCGACGATGTGGGAATAGTGCCGGCCGCCGGCGTCGAGATACTGCTCCGCGTCGCCTGAAGTCGAGATGGCAGCCCGCTGCAGCGTGACCGGCGGGAAACGCGTGCCGCGCGGGCCCATCGGAGCGACGCCGACTTCCCAGCCTCCCGCGCCCGGCGGCGCGTCGCCGGCAGCGACGTCTCCCCCGACGGCCACGAGCGCACGCGGCGCACCGCGCCGTGCGAGCACCTCGAGCGCCTCGTCTGCGGCGTAGCCCTTCGCGATGCCGCCGAGATCCAGGACCATGCCCGGCTCGTCCAGCCGCACCGTCCGGAGATCCCGCGACAGGTGCAGCTTCTGATAGCCGACGAGCCGCCGCGCCGCGGCCACAGCCGACGCGTCGGGCACATCGCCGGTCGCACGCGCGCGCCGCCACAGGTGCGACACAGGTCCGATCGTGACGTCGAAGGCGCCGCCGGTGCGGGCGGAGAGCCCCTGCGCGGCGGCGAGCACGGCGAACAGATCGCCGCTCACGTCAACCGGCGGTCCTCCGGCTGTGCGGCCGAGCGCCATCAGCTCGCTGGTCTCGCGGTAGTCGCTCAGCCGATCATCGAGCTCGGCGATTCGCGAGAATGCGGCGGCGGCCCATCCACCGGCTGCCCTCGCGTCAGCCGCATACAACACGATGCGGACAGTCGTCCCCATGTGCGCCTGCTGGAACTCGAAGCGGGCGAGCGGGAGCCTGGTTGTGAGGGAGGTCGTGAGGGACCCTGCTAGTGACACGAACGCGAGGAGAAGAGCGGCGGCTCTCATGTTGAGCAGGAGGCAGGAGGCAGGAGACAGGACGAGCATCGACAAGACACCGATCGCTCTGCCTCCTACCTCCTGCCTCCTCTTACGTGTTACGTGAGCGGCGTGACTCCTGGCATCGGCACCGAGGGCACCGGGAGGGGGCCAAATGTGATCTGTGTCGGCGCCCAGGTGTCCTTCGACTGGAGCGCCTGCTCCCACGTGACGGCTTTGCCCGTGTAGGCAGACATGCGGCCCATGATCGCCGTCAGCGTGCTCTCCGCCACGGTCTTCAGCTCGTTGTACGGCTTGCCCGCGCGGATGCTGGCGATGAGATCGGTGTGCTCCTGCACGTACGGCTTGCTGTCGGGCTGACCGAACTTCCACGCCTTCGGCCCCTCGATGACGTACTTGTCGGCCTGGCAGCGTCCTCGCGTACCCTGCAGCGCTTCGGACACGCTGCCCTCGCACCCGGAGATCTGGCGGGCCATGCTCATCATGTGCGCGCCACTGGCGTACTCGTAATCGATCGCGAAGTGATCGAAGATGTGCCCGAACTCAGGACCGCTCCGGACCTGCCTGCCGCCCATGCCCACCGCGCGAACGGGGTGCCCGTTCATCGCCCAGTTGATGACGTCGATGTTGTGGACGTGCTGCTCGACGATGTGATCGCCCGAGAGCCACGTGAAGTACAGCCAGTTGCGGAGCTGCCACTCCATGTCGCTCCAGCCCGCTTCGCGCGGCTTGTTCCACAGCGCTCCCTGGTTCCAGTAGGCGCGGGCCGCGACGATGTCTCCGATCGCGCCGTCCTGCACGCGTTTCAGGGTCTCGATGTAGCCGGTCTGATGACGTCGTTGCGTGCCTGCGCCGATGGCGAGGTTTTTCGCTTTGGCTTCCTCGTACACCGCCAGGACGGTCCGGATTCCGGCGCCGTCGACGGCGACAGGCTTTTCGGTGAAGACGTTCTTGCCTGCGGCGACCACTGACTTGAGGTGCTCAGGGCGGAAACCCGGGGGGGTCGCGAGGATGATGTAGTTCGCGTCGGTCGCGAGGACGCGCTGATACGCATCGAAGCCGACGAACGCGCGGTCGTCCGGCACGGCGATTTTGGCGCCGTGGTCCCTGCGCAGCCGCGTGCGGCTCTCTTCGAGGCGATCGCGGAACGCGTCGCCCATGGCGACCACCGTCACACCTTCCGCGCCGTTGAGGGCGTCCCCGACCGCGCCCGTGCCCCGTCCGCCGCACCCGATCAGCCCGATGCGGATCGCGTCGCTGCCGGCGGCGAACGCCCCATGTATTTCGCGTCCCGCCAGCGTCGTCCCAATGGCTGCGACGGCGGCCGTCCTGAGGAAGTCGCGCCGTGTGGCGCTCGGTCCGTTGTCGAAATCGTTGTCGCTCATGGCTTTACATCCTTTAACTAAGAGCTTCCAGTTTCCAGCTTCCCGCTACCAGCTTCCAGCCGCTAGCCGCCGGCGAGATCTCACCTGTTCGGACTGTCCTGTGTGACCTTCGACCGCACGCCCCGCAGCGCAGGCTCTTCTTCGACGGCGCGGGCGATCCGGAATCCAACGATTGTCGCGTCCGTATGCCACCAGATGCTCTGCGGACTCTGCGGGTCGCGCCGGCTCCAGGCTCCCGAGGAGCCGCGCCGGGCGGCGCTGCGCAGCCGCTTCGGATCGTCGGCCCACGACCCGCCGCGTGCGACGTCCGGATACCGGCGATCGGAAGGCAGCAGCACCGGCGATCGCGCCGGGCTGCGCGCGTAGAAGTCCGGAGCGTACTGGTCCAGGCACCACTCCGCCACGTTGCCGTGCAGATCGTGGATGCCGAGCGCGTTTGGTTTCTTCAGGCCCACCGGATGTGGCCGTTCGCCGGCGTTCCGCGCGTACCAGGCGTACTCGTCGAGGCGCTTCGGATCGCGGCCGAAGCTGTACGCGTCCGCGGATCCCGCGCGCGCCGCGAGCTCCCACTCTGCTTCGGCCGGCAGCCGGTACGACTTTCCTGTGGCCTGCGAGAGCCAGCGCGTGTATTCCATCGCGGCGTGGTGCGTGATGTTGATCACGGGCTGCCGCCCCTTGCCGAACCCGAACGACTCGTCGCCGTACGGCGGCGTCGGCCGCGTGACGACTTCCACCGATGCGCCCCGGCCGCCTTCGGCACCAGCCGGAGGAGGCGCGAGAGCCGCAGGAGGAATGTTCGCGCCGAAGGCAAACCGATCGTATTCGTCCCACGTGACCTCG
>CAYZBZ010000237.1:0-2791 GCA_964476725.1 uncultured Vicinamibacterales bacterium | reverse complement strand
AGGAGGAATGTTCGCGCCGAAGGCAAACCGATCGTATTCGTCCCACGTGACCTCGTGGCGGCCGATCCAGAAGGCACCGACCGTGACGGCGTGCCGCGGCCCCTCATCGCGGCTACGACCGGTCTCGCCGGCCGGGCTGCCCATTTCGAACGTCCCGCCGGGAACGAGGACCATGTCGAACGCGACGTTCGTGCCGGGAATCCGCTCGACGTAGGGCGCAGGAGCCGCTTCAGTGGCCTGCGGCGCCGGAATCTGCGGCTGCCGGAGCGCGAGGAGCGCCGGTTCCCGGAGAGTCGCCAAGCCCAGCAGTACGGTGACCGCCAATCCGAACACACGCACGCGATTCATCTCCCACCGTGATACTGCCGCACGGCGTCCGGCGGCGCAAGCGCCGCGACGCTCCGTCGTGCGCCCCTGCTCACGGTTCAGGGGTTCACGGTTCAGGGGTTCGGCCCCGGACGCTGAACCCGCAGGAGCGGCAGGCGAACGCGACGGCCGCCCTGCTCCGCCGACCGATCCGCAGCGATGCACAGTTCCATCGTCTTCTGCGCGTCGTCCACCTCGATATGCGTCGGGCGATTCTCGAGGATGCAGGTCACGAGCTCATCGATCTCGCCTTGAAACGGATGGTGCGAGACGTCGGCCGATCCCGGCATTTCAGTCACAATCCGGATGCCGGGCGCGCCGGTGGGCGTCTTGTCTTCCCGAAGCGTCACGTCGCCAAAGGGACAGGCGCGCTGCAGAGCCTTCAGGTCCACGGGCTCGTCGTTCCAGAGAATCCAGTCGTCCCTCAACGTCGCGCGAGCGCCCATCATCTCGACGCCGAACGCGTACGGCATCTGGAAGTCCGTCGAGCTGACGATCTGGCCCAGCACCGGCGTGCGCGAACCCTTCCGCCCGGGCGCGAGCTTCAGATTGACGATGATTGACGTCGGCCACTCGTAGCCGGCTGTGAAGTGCGTGTCGTACGCGACGAGCTCGGCGGCCTCGAGTCCGGTGCACCACCGCAGCGCGTCGACCGCATGGCATCCCGCCGCCAGCAGGTGGCTGCGTCCGCTGTGCTTCGTGCGGACCCATTTCCAGCCGGAATACCAGTCCGTGACCCGCGAGAGATACTGAAAGCGCGCAAAGCGCAGCGCACCGAGCCAGCCCTCCGCCCTGAGCCATCGCGCAAACCGAAGGTAGGGGTTGTAGTGGAGCTCGAACGACACGATTGTCCGGACACCGGCGCGCCGCACGGCATCGCGGATTCTGACGAGCTCCCGGAGGTCGAGCCCTGTCGGTTTCTCCAGGAGGATGTGCTTGCCGGCGCGCGCGGCCGCGACGGCCTGTGCGGCATGCAGGTGATTGGGCGTCGCGACGGCGATGATGTCCACATCCGGAGAGCGAAGGAGATCCTCGTAGCGCGTCGTGAACGTCGCGTCCGGCACGGCGATCCCGGCTTTCGACAGGCGCTCGGCCGTACGTCCTTTGTCGCGCCCGCAGAGATAGACGACCCGGGTGTGCGGATTGTTGAGGAATGCAGTCAGGTGCTGCATCGCGACCCAGCCAATCCCGACGATGCCGACGCCAAGGCGTTCTTTGTGAGCTGTCACGGGGCGCATTATACGGCTTTCGCGCGGTCACGCTTGCAATCCGGTCCGCCCGCCATTATGGTTTCAGCCATTCGTCATTACTGCCATTCGTCATTACTACCATTCGTTATTACTGCCATTCGTCATTACCGCAACCGGGAGAGACTCGATGCCTCTGGCCGCGTGGCCGCTGGAACACCGCCGATTCGGTCACACCTCTCGCCGCGATTCATGGTGGGTGCAGCCGCTGCTGACGTTCGCCGGGCTGTCCGCCTTCGTCGTGTACTCCACGTGGGCCGCATTTCAGGGGAATCACTACGAGTACGGACCGTACCTCTCCCCGTTCTATGCGCCGCTGCTGTTCGGCGAGAGCCCCCACGCGTGGTTCGGCCCGAAGCCCGGCTGGTGGCCCGGTGCGCTGCCGTTTTCGGCGGCCTTGTTGATTCTCTGGGCGCCCGGGGGATTCCGGTTCACCTGCTACTACTATCGCGGGGCGTACTACAAGGCCTTCTGGGCCGACCCGCCCTCATGCACGGTCGGCGAGCCTCGCAGGCGTTACCTTGGCGAGCGTTCGTTTCCCCTGATCCTGCAGAACGTCCATCGCTACTTTCTGTACATCGCGGTCGTGTTCATCGGCCTGCTCGCCTACGACGTGTGGAAGGCGATCTGGTTCACCGATCCGGCCACTGGCGCGTCCAGCCTGGGAATCGGGGTCGGAACGCTGGTGCTGGCGCTCAACGTGGTGCTCCTCGGCAGCTACACCTTTGGATGCCACTCGCTCCGCCACCTCGTCGGCGGCGGCCGCGACGAGATCTCCAAGTCTTCGCTGTGCGCCGCGAGCTACGCGTGCACGAGTGCCCTGAACCGCCGCCACATGCTGTTTGGCTGGCTGAGCCTGTTTTCCGTAGGCTTTGCCGACGTGTACGTCCGGCTCTGTTCGATGGGCATCTGGCACGACGTCAGAATCTTCTGATCCCTGCGCAGCCCCGGCAGACGTCTTCAGCCCGCTTCCGACATGGATTACGAAACCCACGAATACGACGTCCTCGTGATCGGCGCCGGCGGCGCCGGGCTCCGGGCCGCCATCGAGGCCTCGGCCGGGGGCGTCAAGGTCGGCTTGCTGTGCAAGTCGCTCCTCGGCAAGGCGCACACCGTCATGGCCGAGGGCGGCATCGCCGCGGCGCTTGGCAACGTCGACGATCGCGACAACTGGAAGG
>CAYZBZ010000236.1:4075-6548 GCA_964476725.1 uncultured Vicinamibacterales bacterium | reverse complement strand
GGGCGCGGGCACGCCGCCGAGCTTCGCCTCGAGCGCCGCGAGCCGCGCGCCGTAGGACTCGCGGATGGCCTCGAACTCCTGGCGGAGCCGGTCGAGCTCCTGCCGGACCTGCTGAGGATCGACCTGCCGCGCCGGCGCCGCAGCCGGCGCCTGTGCGCATACTGGAACGGTCATGACGGAGAAAAAAGCCACGCCGGCGCACGCCATCGCGCGCCGGACTACTACGCCTGAAGCAACCACGATCACCTCCAGCCCGCATTCGGGCAGGTATGGGTAGACGAGCACTCCACTTTTCTGGGTCATCATGGCCGCGCACGCGGCCATAAGGGGCACACCTCGGGAAAATCGTCGGGAGGTCGGGTCAGCCGATGGCAGGTGGCGCGCGGCCCGAGGCCGGGCGGAGAGTCGCGGCATCCGGTGTGGTTGCGGGATCGCAGAGCGTAGCCCCGGCATCGAGCAGCCTGAAGCGCGCAAGCATGGCCGAGTCCGTTGCCCCTTCGGCGGACGAACCGACCGCGCAGGTCGTGCAGTGTGTACTGGACTTGAGGTGGCAGGCGAGGTCGTGGTGCCCGAAAGGCATCAGCGCTGCCGCGATCACGTACAGCGCGAGAGCGGCCTTCAGCCACAGGCCGAGTCGGGATCCGCGAAGGAACCGCCCCGAGTCAGACATCCTGGTTCGATTATACGGGCCCTTGTGGCGAACGCCAAACAGACCGGAATACGTCATAGGCTTCGGGCTTCAGGCTCTGGGCTTTGGTCGATACCGTGCCCAGCCCAAAACCTAAAGGCCAAAGCCCAAAGCCTAGAGCCCCTCTGTGGCTATACTGCGCAGGTGTTCCCCGTCAGCGACGTCATCCCCTCGAAGACCACACCCTTTGTCACCGTGGGCCTCATCGTCATCAACGCGCTCGTCTTCTTGTACGAGCTGCAACTCAGCCGGCCCGAGCTGCAGCTGTTCGCGGAGTTTTTCGGGGTCGTTCCCGCCTACTTCACGTGGCCGACGGTCGTCACCAGCATGTTCCTGCACGACGGCTGGCTGCACGTCATCGGGAACATGCTCTACCTCTGGATCTTCGGCGACAACGTCGAAGACCGGCTCGGCCACCTGGGATACCTGGTCTTCTACCTCGTCTGCGGCACCGCTGCGGCGCTCGGCCAGGTGGCGGTCAGCGCGGACTCGGCGATCCCCATGATCGGCGCGAGCGGCGCCATTGCCGGCGTGATGGGGGCGTACTTCGTGCTCTACCCGCACTCGCGCGTGCTCACCGTCGTGTTCCTCGTGTTCTTCCTCGACATGATCGAGATCCCGGCCATCTTCTTTCTGGGAATCTGGTTCGTGAAGGAGCTGTTGCGCGGGGTCGGCTCGCTCGGCACGCGCACGATGAACGGCGGGATCGCGGTCTGGGCGCACGTGATCGGATTTGCGGTCGGCGGGCTCGTGGGCGTGTTCTGCCGGGCCCGCGACGCGGCGCGGCGGCAGTACTGGGACTGACGATGAAAGTTCGAACTTCGACGCGCTCGACGCTCCTCGGCGCAATCCTCCTTGGTGCCGCCGCGTTGCCGACGGCTGCCGCCGACGAGCGCTACGCGTTGATCGTGTCCGGCGCGACCGGAGGCCCGGAGTACGTCGCGCGGTACGGCAGGTGGTCGGCCGATCTCTCGAAGACCCTTATCGAGGCGCTGAAGTTCAATCCGGCGCTGGTGACGGTGCTCTCGGAGGCCGGCCGCCCCGGCGCCGTCGCGAGTGCCGAGAACGTGCGTCGCGCGGCCGCGTCGATCCGCGAGCGGATGACGCGCGACGATCTGCTCCTCGTCGTGCTGATCGGGCACGGCACCTTCGACGGCGTCGACGCGAAGTTCAACCTGGTTGGCCGCGATCTCGAGTCGGCAGAGTGGTCCGCGCTGCTGCGGCCGCTCCCCGGCCGCCTCGTCGTCGTCAACACGACGTCCGCCAGTTTTCCGTTCCTGGAGCGGCTGGCGGCTCCCCGGCGCATCGTCATCACTGCGACGGACTCAGCCGCGCAGCGGTTCGACACGGTGTTTCCTGACTACTTCATCCGCGCCTTGGCGGACGAGGCAGCGGACATCGACAAGAACGGGCGAATCTCGATCTGGGAGGCGTTTGCCGCGGCCAGCGGCAGCGTCCGCCGCCACTATCAGCAGCGCGGGCAACTCTCGACCGAGCGCGCGCTCATCGACGACAACGGTGACGGCGTCGGCAAGGACGTGGCGGATACTGGAGAGGAAGGCTCGTACGCGAGCCGCACGTACCTCGACGAGGCATCGCCAGGCGCGGCGCCGACCGACGAGGTGCTGCTGAAGCTGCTGCAGCGCAGGGCCGCGCTCGAGGCGGACGTCGAGGACCTGAAGATCCGCAGGACGTTTCTACCTCCCGCCGAGTATGCGCGGGAATTCGAGCGCATCATGATTGAGCTTTCGAAGGTCTCCCACGACATTCGCGAGCGAACGAAGA
>CAYZBZ010000236.1:0-3975 GCA_964476725.1 uncultured Vicinamibacterales bacterium | reverse complement strand
CTTCTACCTTTCAAGAATCATCGAAGGCCCCAGCGTCGCCGCAGAGTCCACTCGGCACCAAGCAGCAGCACGAGGACGGCAAACGACCAGCCGTTGTGCCAGAGATCGTGCGTGACGGCGAGCCGGGCGGCTGGCACGGCGGCGCTCAACGCGTCGACGAGCGCGGCCCCTTCGCCGGCCGCAATCATTTTCCCCCCGGAGCTCGCCGCGATGCGCTGGAGCACGCGCACGTTCAGCCTGGGATCCGTCATCTCCAGATCCGATCCGCCGACCAGCAGCGCGGCGGACGCGACGCCGAGCGCAGCGGTCCCTCGACGCGCGTCAGCGCTCACGTTGTACACACCCGGCTGTTCCGGACGGAAGCGCGCGATGTACCGACCCGCGTCCTCACCCTCCCGTTCATCCGTGCGGCCCGCGGTGGCTCGAAGCTGCTCGATGCGGCCGTCCGGCGCCGTCACGCGGACATCGATCAGCGCGTCAGGCTGCGGCACGAAAGCCGCGTTCCGCACGGCAATGCGTAACGTCAGCGTGTCGCCGGGAGACGCGCCGGCAGGAGCACTGATGGCGATCGGATCGGCAGCCGCGAGGGCCAGCCACCTGAGCGCCTGCCGCCAGAACGTGTCGTACGACCGATCGGAGGAGGGGGCGAGCATGCGCCAGCGCCACGCGGCCTCGCCGGTAAAGATCATCGAACGTCCTTCGCCGTAGCGCTGGATGGCGACGAGCGCCCGGGCGGCGCCCCCGGCGCCGCCGGTCACGGCGAGCACCGTCGCACCCGGACGCGGGCCGCCGAGGGGAATGATCGAGGCAAGGGCGGGAACCGCGTCCCACCGCCTGCGTGTCTCCTCCAGCGCGGGGCCGAGCTGCATGACTGGATGCGATTCCCCCGCCGACGTCAACGCCACCCGGTTCAGGCCACGGGTCGACGAAGCCGGCAGCACGGCGTCGCCGCGATTCGACAACTGCAACGGCAGCACTTCCTCGAGCGGCGTGTCGATCAGTCCCTGCTTCATGAACGACCGGGCGCCGAGCACCAGAAGCCCGCCGCCGCGCTGGGCGACGAAGGCCCGGGTCGCCTCGAGCTCGGCGCGCGACAGCTCGGTCGACTCGACGTTGGCCAGCACCAGCGCGTCGTACGCGAAGAGATCCTCGAGGCGTTGCGGATAGCCGCTCGTCAGGGCGTCGCTGCGCGAGCGCGAAGCCTGGATGTAGAACGTGTCTGCCCCCTGCTCGTTCTTGCCCTTGCGCACGATCGAGTCCAGCTCGAGGCCGCGGTCGGCGGCCCAGGCGCGTTTCAGGAAGCTGTGCTCGAACCCCGGCGCTCCTTCCACGAACAGGACGCGGCGCCGGCGGGAGGGCGGCTGAACGAGCGTGCTGCGGCGGTTGTTCTCGGGGACCATCTCTCCGGATGTCTCCGGGATTTCGATCGTGTAGACCGTCGCGGCGCCGCGGCCGGGCGAGACCTGAAAGATCTCGTGGACCGGCACGCCTTCCCCGGCGGGAGTGGCGCGACGCACCTCGATGGGACGTCCATTCTCGAGCAGCCGCAGCGCGATCGGCTCGGCTCCGTGTCCGTGGCTCACGGCCGAGACGGCAAGATCGACGCGCGAGTCGTCGAAGACCGCTTCCGCGGCGGTGACGCTCAAGACCTCGCGGTCGCGGCCGACGGTCTGCGATCCGACGGCAAGCGGGAACACGGGCGGCATCCGGCCGTCCGGGTCGCTTCCGCTGGTGTCGCCGCCGTCGGAGAGCAGCACGATTCCGGCGACCGGCTGTCCGCGATACCGCTCGCGCACGGCCGTGAGGGCCCCCGACAGATCGCTTCGCCGGGCCGTGGCCGCCAGATCGGACGGTGACGCCGGCGCGAGCCCGTCGCCGAAGGCGAGCACGTCGACGTGAAAACGCGTCCCGAGGAGCGGAAGCAGCTCGGCGGTCAGCAGCTCGCGGGCGCGATCGATACGCCTCCGACCGTCCGCGTCCTTGATGCTCATGCTGCGCGAGGAGTCGACGAGGATGGGCACGACGGCATCGCGCGTGGCCTCGTCCAGGCTGCGGACCGGCCGCATCAGGAAGAGGACGAGCAGGAGAAGTGTGACGAACCGAAGCGCAATCAGCGCGCGGCGTCTGCGCGGGGCGACAGCGACATGGCGATATGCCAGCCAGGCGATCGCCGCGATCCCGGCAAGCACGGCCGACAGCGCCCACCAGGGCAGCAGGTTCGCAAAGGTCACGCTACCTCTTGACGTTGCTTACATTCGCGCTCACATTGGCGGCGAGCGACTCGAAGTACTTCGCGATGTGCCGCCGATAGCCCTCCGGCACGCGATCGCTGCCGCCGGCGCTGAAGCGATCCTCCAGATCCTTGCGGGCGAGTCGATCGGACACGGCGGCTTCGTACTGCTCGAGTGCCATGTCGAGATCTTTGCGAAGCGATTCCCATCCGGAGCGATCCTGTTTGAAGGCCTCGGTGCCCGGAGCCGATCGGCTGAACTCCTGCTGCTCGGGGGTAGACCCGCTCGCGCCGCTTCGCGGCTGCCCGCCCAACTGGCCGAGCGCCTGGCGTGCGCGCTCCAGCTCGCGGCGGTATTCCTCCTGCAGCCGCTGGACCTCGCTTCCCGCCTGCGCCTGACCGCGGCCCCTCTTGCCGGCCCGGGCTTCTCCGCGTGACCCGGCCGTCTTTTCGGACGCACGCTCGCGCCCTTCGGCGTCGCGCATCTGCTGCTCGAGCCGCTGCAGCCGATCGCGGATGGCACGCGTCTGGTCGAGCTGACTCGACAGCTGCCGGGCCTCCGCGGAGCCGCTGGCGTCGAGCTTGTCGGCGACGCGCTCGAGCGCTCGCGCGATCTCGCGCTCGGTTTGCGCCAGCGCGCTGTTCGGAGGCCCGGCGGGATCGCGCATCTGCTTCGCCGAGTCGCGCATGCGCTCCGCCACGCGGTCGCGCTCGAGATCGCGCGCCGCCTCGCCCATGGCGCTCTCGTTCCTGCCGGTGCTCTCCGACTGCGAGAGCTGTCGCGCCGCGCGCTCCAGCTCGCCAACGCGACCGGCGAGCCGATTCTTTTCTTCCGCGAGCCGCCGGCGGGCATCCGCCCCGGTGGTGCCGGACCCGGTGGCCAGGCGCTCCGCTTCGGCGGCAATCCGGCGCTGTTCCTGCGCGATCTGCTGCGCCTCGACCTGCACGTCCGACGCGGCGCGCTGCTTCGCCTCGGCGCTCCCGCCCCGCATCCGCTGTTCGAGCCGGCGGAGCTGCTCCGCCGCGCGCTGGCCGCTCTCGGCGGCGGCATTCGGATCATCCCGCCGCAGCTCCCCCGCGGCCGAGCGCATCTGGTCCGATGCACCGCGCAGATCCCCTCCGCCTCCCTGTCCCTGCGACCCGCGCTGCGGCTGATCCTGGCGACCCTGCTGCTGCCCCGTTTGTCCCATCCGCCGCGCAAGCTCCTCCGCCTGTTCCCGCAGCTCGATCTGCTCGCGGGTCAGCTTCTCGAGCTGGCGCTTCATCTCTTCGGCGCTCAGCCCGGACGGCGCGAGCTCACGCTCGCGACGGCTCAGATCCTCCTGCCGCCGGGCGAGATCGCGAATGCGATCGAGCGCGCTGTCGTTCGACTGCCGCTCGTCCGGCCGCGTCTCGACGGCTGACTGCGTCTCGTAGTTCGTGCGCTGCTGCCGCTGCAGCTCTTTGTCGAAGAGCGCGGACAGGTCCTGGCCGGATCGGTTCGAGCCGCCGCTGCCTGCGCCGTTGGCCTGCTGCTGCGCAACCTGGTGGCGGCGCACCTCGGCCTGAGCCCGCAACAGTCCGTTCAGCGCAGCCATCTCGTGCGGCAGAGCCTCCTTCGTGCGCTCGGTCGCCAGCTCCTGCATCGCCTTCGTCATGGCGTCGACTGCGGCGGTAATCGGATCCCCTCCCGCAGGACCTGCCTGCTGCGCGTCGCGCGCCGGGCCGACGCGCGCGTCGGCGTGGTCGAGAATGACGCGCTGGGG
>CAYZBZ010000235.1:0-6549 GCA_964476725.1 uncultured Vicinamibacterales bacterium | reverse complement strand
CCCTTGAAATCAGATAGTCTTTGAAAGGTGGGTACCATGTCGACACGCTCCGCAGGCTGTGACAACTCGCGTGCTTCGTGAGACCTGCCCGCCGAACCGCTTGGGTGACGGCACGCTGGACCGCGGATTGGTGCAGGTGAAAGCGAGAGGGTGGGCCCCATTTCGGATCTCGACAGATCCGTGACGCCGGAAACACGAACTGCCAGCCCCACTCGGTCGGCGCGCCCGGGTACTTGCGATCGAGCGCGAACGGCAGCACGACGCGCCCTTCGCCACGCGTGAGGTCGCGCTCATGCTGGCGCTTCACCGTCAGCAGATGCGCCGCAAGCCGCTCCTTCACGCCAGCGGGTAGCATCGTCACACGATCCTTTTGTCGTGTGCCACGCCGGACCATGATCTGGTTGCGATCGGAGTCGACATCCTTGACGCGGAGTTCCATACACTCCTGTGACTGTAGTGCCTCAGCCGAACAGCGGTTCGCACGCGATCGAGGAGCATCGGCGGCGGTACCCCTTCTGGAGGGGGCGCGACAGTCATCGCTGGGAGGCCAACAGCCATACACGAGTGGCCACTCCAGCTGCGAACGCCGTGCCAGCGCGAATGACGACTCGGCCCACGCAGAAACCGGATTGAAGTGTGAGCCGTTGTCCGCTGACGTGCTCTTCCGCGACAGGCGGAGGTCGGAATGAGTGCAGAATCTTCAATACTCGCGTCGAATGCCGTACCAGATTTCTGCGTCCGGCGTGAATGTGATTCGGAGCGGATCACTTCCTAAGATTAGATCGATCAGGGACTAGGGATTTCGGATCAGGGATTGGGCCTCAATCCAGTTCGAGACGGCCCGTATACAGCGCCATCCCCACGACGGCGTCGACCCCCATCGCGTCGAGCTGTGCGATTTCCTCGCGCGTCGTGATGCCTCCCGCCGCCGTCAGGGCGCGGGCGGTGACCGCGCGGAGCGCGGCGATCGCGGCCATGTCCGTGCCGCGCATCAGCCCCTCGAGGTCGACGTGCGTGTACAGGAACTCCCCAAAGAACGGCTCCAGCCTGGCGATCGCGTCCGACGGCGTCAGGTCGAGGGTCGTCCGCCACCCGTGGACGACCACCCGACCCCCGCGGCCGTCGACGGCGGCGATCAATCGATCGGGACCCACGCGATCGCTCAGCCGCCGGGCGAAGTCGACGTCAACCGCGCCGTCGCGGAAGAGCGCCGATCCCAGGATGACCTTCGAGGCGCCGAGCGCAAGCGTGTACTCGGCGCGCTCGATCGTCCGGATCCCGCCACCCACGCGGCACGGCAGAGCCGAGCAGACATGGGCGACGAGCGCGCTGTTGTCTCCCTCACTCTTGGCCGCGTCCAGATCGATCAGCTGCACCTTCGGGCGACCCTGGAACCGCCGCATCCACCCGTCCACGTCGTCGGTCTCCATTGCCAGCCGCTCCCCCTGAACGAGCTGGACGATCCTGCCGCCCTGGAGATCGATTGAAGGAATCAGCATCGAACTGGCACACCTCTGTCGAGCAGGTAACGCTTGAGATCGGCGACGGCATGCTCGGAGTAGTGGAAGACCGACGCGGCCAGCGCGGCGTCTGCGCGCCCTTCGGTGAACACCTCGGCGAAGTGCTCGAACGTGCCCGCGCCGCCGGACGCGATGACGGGGATCGACACGGCGGCCGATACGGCGGCCGTCAAACCGCAATCGAAGCCGGCGCGCGTGCCGTCGCGATCGATCGAGGTCAGCAGGATTTCTCCGGCGCCGCGCGATTCCGCTTCGATCGCCCACTCGACGCCGTCGCGGCCCGTCGGCGTTCGACCGCTCCTTGCGAACACATCGAAACGGCCGTCCTGCCACTTGGCGTCGATGGCGACGACCACCGCCTGGCTTCCATACCGCGCGGCGAGGCGCGTGAGGAGCGTCGGATCGGCGAGAGCGGCGCTGTTGACCCCGACTTTGTCGGCCCCCGCATCGAGGGCCGCCGCCGCGTCCGCCTCCATCCGGATCCCTCCGCCGACCGTGAGGGGGATGAAGAGCTCGCTCGACACTGCCCGGATGGTCGCCTCGAAAGCGCGGCGCCCCTCGAGCGTCGCGGTGACATCGAGCACGACGACTTCGTCTATGCCCTCGACGTTGTAGCGCCTGGCCAGCGCGGCGGGATCGCCGGCGTCGCGGAGGGCCTCAAAGTTCACCCCCTTAACCACGCAGCCGTTGCGCACGTCCAGACACGCGATGAGTCGCTTCGACAGCATGGTCAGGCCTGCACGAGCCGGACGAAGTTGCGCAGGATTCGAATCCCCGTGTCGCTCGACTTTTCCGGATGGAACTGGACGCCGAAGACGTCGCCCGTCTCGACCGCGGCGGCGAATTCCGCGCCGTGGGTGCAGGTCGCCACGGACTGCCGTGTGACGGGAGCGGCGTAGGAATGCGTGAAATAGACCTGGCTGCCGTCGCGAACCCCTTCCAGCAGACGGGACGGACGCGGTGCGTGCAGCGAGTTCCAGCCGACGTGGGGGACCTTGAGCGCGCCGCTCTCGTCGCGCGGCAGGCGTGAACAGACGCCCCCGATCGCGCCGAGCCCGGCGACGCCGGGCGCCTCGTCGCTGCCGTCGAACAGCCACTGCATGCCGAGGCAGATGCCGAGCAACGGCGTGCCGCGAGCCATCGCGCGCCTGATAGCCTCGGTCCAGGGTCCGTCGAGCGCGGCCGTCGCAGCGAAATGACCGACGCCCGGAACGACGATGCCGGTGGCGGACGACAGCTCGGATGGCTCGGCCGGAGTGAAAAGCTCCGCGCCGGCCGCGGCAAAGCCTTTGCGAACGGAGGTCAGGTTGCCCGCGCCGTAGTCGATGAGCGCAATCACAGGAGCCCCTTGGTGCTCGGCAGCATCTTCGCCATCCGGCGATCGCGCGCGCACGCGACGCGCAGTCCGCGGGCGAACGCCTTGAACACGGCTTCCACCTGGTGGTGGCTGGACCGGCCGTAGAGCACCTTCACATGCACGTTTGCCCGCGCCCCCTGGGCGAACCCCTCGAAGAAGTCCTCGACGAGCTCCGCCTGCAGATCCCCGACACGCCGGACCTTCAACCGCAGATCGACGACGGCATGCACGCGGCCGCTCAGATCGATCGCCGCGACCGCGAGCGTTTCGTCCATCGGCATGACAAAGTATCCGGCCCGGTTGATGCCGCGGCGATTGCCCAGCGCCGCCGATACGGCCTCGCCGAGCGCGATGCCGATGTCTTCGACCGTGTGATGCTGATCGACGTCGAGGTCCCCCTCGGCCCGGAGCTTCAGGTCGAAGCCTCCGTGACGGGCGACGAGCTCCAGCATGTGATCGAGGAATCGAATCCCCGTGCGCACGTCGTAACGCCCTTTGCCGTCGAGCGAAAGCCGGAGGGCGATCGACGTCTCGGTTGTGACGCGCTCGATCGTGGCGCGCCTCACAGGACTTCTCCCAGGGCGGCGACGAACGTCCGGGTGTGTTGGACGACCCCCGCCGTGATGCGGAGACAATCCATGCACCCCTCGTCGCGCGATCGATCGCGGACGTGGACGTCGCGGCCCGCAAGCGCGGCGGTGATCCGGCTGCCCCGTCCGTCGAACCGCGCGAGCACGAAATTGGCGGCGCTTTTCCAATACGAGATGCCGCGGCGATCGAACTCGTCGTACAGGATCGCCCTGGACTGCGAGACCTGGCCGAGATACCACTCGTAGTACGCCGTGTCGCCGAGAGCCGCAGGCAGCGCGGCGGTGGCGCAGACGTTCAGTGTGTAAGGCGGAACGACCCGACGCATGGCGGCGAGTGCCTGCGGCCGGCCGATGAGCGCCCCGACCCGCAGCCCGGCGAGGCCGTAGGCCTTCGCGAACGTGCGGCCGACCACGACGTTGGGCATCCGGTCGAGCAGCCCGTCTCGCAGAAGCGTTTCTCCGGAGAAGTCCGCGTACGCCTCGTCCACGAAGACCAGCGCATGCGGCGCGGCGGACGCAGTCTCGAGGATGGCGTCCAACGGAATGACCTGACCGGTCGGGTTGTTCGGGTTTGTCAGCCAGATGAGCCGTGTGCGTTCGCCGATTGCCCCGAGCACCGCGTCGAGCGGGAACGTGAAGTCGGCGCCGAGCGGCACGTCCACGACGCGTCCACCGGCGGCGTCCGTGCACGCGGCATACATGTCGAATGCGGGGACGATGACGATCGCTTCAAATGGCGAGGCGGCGGGACTGTTGCGCAGGGCCGCGACGGACGCGGCCAGGATGCCCTCGTCCAGCCCGTTCGTCAGCAGCAGCGAGTCTGACGCGACACCAAGCCGCGCCGCGCAGGCGGTAATGGCGTCGTCGTAGTCCGGATACGCCGCGACGTCCCGCCGGGTCAGCGTCCGGAGCGCCTCCATGACCGCGGGCGAGCAGCCCGACGTGTTCTCGTTCAGATGGAGCCGTAGTCCGGACGCCGGCGTCAGGACGCGCTCGTATTCGTGGCTCACCGCCGTCCCTTTCTCTGGCCCAGCCTGATCTCTATCGATGCGGCGTGCGCGGAGAGCCCTTCGGCCCTCGCCAGGGCCACCGCCGTCGGCGCAATGCGTCGCAAACCCTGCGCGCTCAGCCGCTGCACGGTGCTGACGCGCACGAAATCCGCGGCGCTCAGGCCTCCCCGCGCCCGCGCGGCGCCGCTTGTCGGCAGCACATGATTCGAACCGGTCGCGTAGTCGCCCGACGCCTGCGCGCTGAAATCCCCGACGAACACCGTGCCGGCGCGCGTGAGACGCGCCGCGACCGGCTCCGCGTCGCACACGACATGTTCGGGAGCCATCCGCTGGCTCAGGTCGATTGCCTCCGCGAGCGTCCGCGTCAGCACGATGGCGCCGTTCGCCGACATCGCCCGCCGCGCCGGTCCGTCCTCCGGCATCTGCCTCCTCAGCTCGAGCGCCACCGCTTGCGCCAGGCCGCGAGACGGCGTGAGGAGTATGGCGCGGGCGTCGGGATCGTGCTCCGCCTGGGCGATGAGGTCCGCGGCAATCCATGCGGGCCGCCCGGTGGAGGAGACGATCACGATCTCGCTGGGACCCGCGTGGAAGTCAATCGCGCAATCAGCAGACACCAGCGCCTTCGCCGCTGCGACGTACGCGTTGCCGGGGCCGACGATCTTGTCGACGCGCGGAACCGTGGCGGTGCCATACGCGAGCGCTGCGACCGCCTGAGCCCCGCCCACCCTGAACAGGCGCGAGACCCCGGCCTCGCGCGCCGCGAACAGGACCGTGGCGTCGGGCCTGGGGCATACCGCCACCACCTCGCCGACCCCGGCCACACGCGCGGGAATGGCCGTCATCAACAGCGAGGAGGGCAGCGGGTAGCGTCCGCCCGGCACGTAGCATCCCACGCGATCCAGCGGCAGCACGCGCTGCGTGATCCGGACCCCGTTCACGGATTGCACAGACCATCCTGCGGGAACCTGTTTGCGCGCGACCCGCCGAATGTGGCGCGCCGCCGTGACGATCGCCCGCCTGACGTCGGCTGGCACCTCACGCACCGAAGCGCGGATCTCCTCGCCAGAGATCTCCATCGGCCCGGTCAAGCCGTCGAAGCGGCGGGCGTACGCCAGCAGCGCACGGTCTCCCTCACGCCGTACGCGCTCGACGATGGCCGCGACGCGACGCTCGAGCGCGGCGTCACGCTCCGAGCGCCGATCGAGCAGCGCGGCCACGGCGCGGCCATCCGTGGACGGGATGACCCGCACGTCGAAGGGGGCGGCGCGGCGGGCTGCGGAGCTGGCCATCACAACACGATCTTGTTCAGCGGGTACTCGACGATGCCCTGCGCACGGGCCGCCTTCAGCTTCGGGATGAGGTCCCGGACCGTGCGCTCTTCGATAATCGTATTGAGCGCGACCCACTCGTCGTCGCTGAGCGGTGAGATCGTCGGACGCAGCAGCGCCGGCAGCAGCGCGAGCACCGCCTCCAGATCCGTGCGGCGGATGTTCAACATGATGCCGACGCGACCCTGCGCCTCGATGGCCGCCTTCAGCAGCAGCGCGATGTTTTCGAGCTTCTTCCGCTTCCACTCGTCGCCGAGCGCCGCGGGGTTCGCGATGAGCTGCGTATTGGACTCGAGGACGGTGTCGATGATGCGCAGCCTGTTGGCGCGCAGCGACGATCCGGTCTCGGTCACCTCGACGATCGCGTCGGCGAGCCGCGGCGCCTTGACCTCCGTCGCTCCCCACGAGAACTCGACGTTGACCTTCACGCCCTGCCGCGCGAAATATGCCTGCGTCGCCCGGACGAGCTCGGTCGCGATCGTCGCTCCTTCCAGGTCGCGCGCCGACTGGTACCTGGAATCCTCCGGCACCGCGAGGACCCACCGGACTTTGCCGAAGCTCTGTTTGGCGTATATGAGATCCGCGAGCGGCGTCACGGCGGAGTTGACGCCGTCGCCGGCGGCTGCCGCGTGCTCCGCGATCCAGTCCTGGCCCGTGAGCCCCGCGTCGAGCACGCCGTCGGCGACGTAGCGCGCCATCTCCTGCGCGCGGATCAGCATGCAGTCGATCTCCGGATCGTCGATG
>CAYZBZ010000234.1:0-6554 GCA_964476725.1 uncultured Vicinamibacterales bacterium | reverse complement strand
GAAGCCGGCGCCCATCGCGGCGAGCGCCGAGCGCCGCACCGACGCGAGCTGCTCGCGAATCTCCGTTAACGGGAGCGCGAGCCGCACCTCGGCGAGCGCGGGCGCCTCGGCGTTGCGCACCGGCACGGCGACGTACAGCATGTCGGTCCGGAGCGTCGTGCTGAAGCGCCGGGCCACGCCGAGCCCCTCGGTGCGCGCCTGCTGGATCTCCGGCCGCCCGGCATGGTTCTCGATCGTGCTCAGCTCCGCCGCCGACAGCTCGGAGTCCCCCACTACGGTGCCGTCCGGGCTGACGAACGTCACGCGCGCCGCCACCAGCCGCCCCATGGCGTCCGCTTCGGCGTCGAGCTCCGCCGGCGTGGCAGCCCGACGGTGCGACAGCGCCTCGGCCGCCAGCCTCGCTTCGTTGACGAGGCTCCGTTCGATGCGTTCGTCCAGACTGCGCCGCACGGACCACGACACGAGCGTCGTGGCCACCAGGACGGTGACTGCCGCGGCCGCGAGAGAGGTGAGAAAGAGACGCGTGCGGAAGGTCACAGCAACTTGTACCCGAACTGCTTCACGGTCTCGATCGCCTCGTTGAGGACCGGGAGCTTCTCCCGCAGCCTGCGGATGTGCACGTCGACCGTGCGCGTACCGCCGGTGTACTGATAGCCCCACACGTCGGTGAGCAGAAGGTCGCGCGAGAGCACGCGGCCGCGGTGCTGGACGAGGTACTGGAGCAGCAGGAATTCCTTCGCGGTGAGCTTCACGTCTTGTCCCGCGAGAGTCACCGTGTGCCGGTCGGCATCGATCGTGATCGCGCCGTACTGGAGTGGGGCGCCGGCGGCCGGGCCTGCCGGCGGGACGCGACGGAGCCGCGCAGCCACGCGCGCGACGAGCTCCTTCGGGCTGAACGGCTTCGTCACGTAATCGTCCGCCCCGAGCTCGAGCCCGGCGACCCGGTCCCCTTCGTCGCTGCGCGCCGTCAACATGATGATGGGGATTGCCGCGGTCGCCGGATCCGTCCGCAGCGCCTGGCAGACGACCAACCCGTCCATCCCCGGCAGCATCAGATCGAGAATGACGAGGTCCGCCGCCTGCGCGCGGAGCCGCGGCAGCACGGCCGCGCCGGAAGAAAGCCGCTCGACCACGTGGCCGGCCTTCTCCAGATAGAGCGCTATCAGCGCAGCGATATCGGCGTCGTCTTCGACGACAAGGATCAGGGACATGAATGGGTGACAGCTGATTGCAGATTATGACCGTTCCGGTGTGTCCTGCGAAATCAGACACCGTTGAGCCCTAACGAGGACATTTCATATTGCCACTCCGTTGCGATCCCGCAAAACAGGCTGAAAAACGGCGCTTTTCCGCGGTGTGCCCGGTTGGCACCGCCCTTGGAGTTCCAGGGATGACGGAGAGGGAGGTGGGTATGAGGGGCAGACAGATGAAGACGTGGTGGGGACGCGCCGCAGCGGTCGGCGGGCTCGGCGCGTTGCTGGTGACATATGGATGCGGCGGGCAGAACGTCGGGGCAGTGCGCGCACAGGAGGTCGCCGGCGGCGCGGCAGGGGCGCCGGTCGTCGTGACGTGCGAGCCGAACCAGCGCACGCTCGTCCGGCCGACGGTCGTGAACGGCGTCGCCATGTCGCAAGTGGAGTGCGTCTCCATGGGGCAGGCACCCGGATACGCGCAGAACACGGTCGCGGCCCCGATGTCCGTGCCCGTCAGCAACGGCTACGGCGCGCCGCGCATGGCGCGCGACGTCGAGATCGGTGACGCGCGCGTGATTCCGGCGTCGTACCCGGCCGCCACGGCGCGACCGATCCGGACGCAGCAGGTCGTGTACGACGACCGTCCGGTCCGTGTCGTGAAGCGCGGCCGCTCGGTGAAGAAGAGCGCCGTGATCATCGGGTCGTCAGCCGGCATCGGCGCCGGGGTCGGCGCGGCCATCGGCGGCAAGAAGGGGGCGCTCATCGGCGCCGTCGTGGGCGGCGGCGGCGCCACGCTCTGGGACCAGATCACGCGCCGCAGGGACTGACCGCGTTTCTGGCGAGCCGGTACGAGTGTGCGTCCCCCACAGGAATCTTGTGGCTTCCGCCTTCAGGCGGAAGAGGACGCGGGGCGCTGGTCGTTGACCAGCGCCCATTCTCTTGTACGTCGCCGATAAGGGCACCGCCCAGCTGAGGGCGCCCGAAGGGACCCGTCAAGACGCGCGTCTTTTTATGACACAATCGCATTGCGTATGATTGGTTTGGTGCTTGCCGTCACGATCAGCCTCGCCGGACAGGCGGCTTCGCCGTCCGCCGATCGCGTGCCCGCGCACGCCGACGCCGTCCGGACGGAAACGAAACATCTGACGGTCGCGACTTCCGCGCCGCGCGGCGCGGTCGCGCCCGGCATGCGCCTTTCGTTGTGGATCGACGTCACGCCGAAGCCGTCGATGCACGTCTACGCGCCGGCACAGAAAGACTTCATCCCGATTTCGCTCAGCCTCGCGAACCAGGCCGCGGTGAGGCCGCACGTTGTCCAGTTCCCGAAGCCGGAGCAGTTGTTCTCCACGGCGTCCCAGGACACGCAGCTCGTTTACAGCAAGCCGTTCCGCATCGTGCAGGACGTGACCGTGCGTGCGGCGGCTGGCGCGACGCTCATCGTCAAAGGCGCGCTGAAGTACCAGGCGTGCGACGACTCGATCTGCTACGCGCCGGTGACCGTGCCGGTCGCATGGACGGTCGAGCTGAAGCGGCCGGGGAAGGTGACGCCCTGATCCTCATTTCTTCCGCGCTCGTGCTGGGTTTTCTCCACGGGCTCGGCGCCGATCACCTGATGGCGATCGCGGCGCTGTCGCTCGGGCCGGGAGGAGAAGCCAAGCGGGCCCGCGCCTTCGGCGTGGCCGTGCGGTTCGCGGTGGGCCATGCGCTGTTGCTCGCGCTCGGCGCGGGAGCGCTCCTCGTGCTGGGCTGGTCGCTGCCGATCGTCGTGGAGCGCGCCGGCGAGATGCTGGGGGGCGGTCTGCTGATCGTGCTCGGCGTCGTGGGCCTGTGGGGCGTGGGCGCCGGGTGTGTGTACGGCCACTCCCACACGCACGGGCACGAGCCCGCGGCGCACTGGCACCTTCACATCGGACGGCCGGAGCGCCACCCGATGCCGGGGGCGCATTCACACATCCCCACGATCCTCGGCGCCGCCTTCGCCGTGAGCAGCCTGCGCGCGCTGACGATGCTCGCCCCCTTCGGCGGTCAGATCGGCGCGGCGCCGCTGCCCATGCTGCTCGGGTTGACTACGGTCTTCGCGGTGGGCATCCTGCTCTCGATGTCGCTCTTCGGCGTCGCCTTCGCCGGCCTGATGACCGCGCCCATCGTCGTGCGCCTCGGACGCGCCGCCGGCGGCGCGATGGCGATCTGCTCGATCGCCCTCGGGGTGTTCTGGATTGTCAGCGCTTGAGGCGGGGCGCTGGGGTTCAGGGTTCAGAGGGTTCAAGGTTCGCAGTTCGGGTCAGAGTCGGTGAACCCTTGAACCCCGTCATAACTGCCTCACCCCATTCCCCCGTATCAGAAAGTACAGCGCGACGACTGCGACCAGCGCGCCGTTGACGGCGAGGACGGACGGTGCGGAGCTGATGCTCGCGGCGTAGCCGCCCGCCAGGCTGCCGAGCGGCATGCCTCCCCGGAACGCCACCAGGTAGATGCTCACGACGCGGCCGCGGAGCTGGTCGGGCACGATGAGCTGCACCAGCGAGGCCGTCATCGAATAGACGACCATCATCGCGGCGCCGGCCAGGAACAGGAGCAGGCAGCTCCACCACCACACGTGCGAGAGCGCGAACGCGACGATCAGCGCGCCGAAGAAGGCCTGCACGACGAGCAGCGTCAGCCCCATGTGCTTGAACCGCCCGAGCCACGCGACGACGAGCGCGCCGATGACGGCGCCGGCGCCTGAGAACGCCATCATGTGCGTGTACGTGGCGATATCGCCACGGAAGGTCTCGCGGGCGAAGACCGGCAGGAAGGTGAGCAGCGGCAATCCCAGAAACGTCGTGAGGAAGGCGAGCACCGTCAGCGCGATGATGGCGGGCTGACTGCGCGCGTACGCGAGACCCCCCTTCAGCTCCTGCAGGATCGGCTTCTTGTCGGTCGGCCTGATGTGTTTGATGTGGAGGGACATCAGCGCCACGATGACGACGAGGAACGACAGGCCGTTCAGACCGAAGCATGCGGCGGTGCCGAAGAACAGCGCGACGCCGGCGAGCAGCGGACCGCACACGCGCGCGAGGTTGAACTGGATCGAGTTGAGCGCGATCGCGTTCGGCAGATCTTTCCTGGGCACGAGCGACGGTATCAGCGACTGATACGCGGGACCGCCGAAGGCCTGCGCCATCCCCGTGACCACGGAGAGCCCGAGGATGTGCCAGATGCGGACGTGTCCGAAGAAGACGAGCGCCGCCAGCGAGAACGCCGTGGTCATCTGGATGTACTGCGAGCCGAGCAGCAGCCGGCGCCGATCGTGGCGATCCGCGATGACGCCGCCGACGAGCGTGAAGAGCAGGATCGGCAGCTGCCCGAAGAAGTCGTCCAGCCCGAGGAAGAGCGATGATTTCGTGAGATCGAATACCAGCCAGCTTTGCGCGACCTTCTGCATCCACGTGCCGACGGTGGAGGTGAAGGCGCCGAACCACAGGACGCGGAAGTCCCTGTAGGCGAATGCCGCCAGCGTGCGCTGCAGAAGGGGATACCCGACCAAGGGAGGGGTTCCGGAGTCGGGCTGCGGCGCCGGCTGGACCTTCGTATTGAGCGGTGTAGCCAAGAAGTATCTATCTTAACAGCCAATTACTCCAGCAGTTTACGCGGATGGGACGGGTCCCCTTGATCGCGGGGATGGGGCGCACTATACTCCTTGCCGGATGGCGAACAAAAAGCGAAACTTAAATCCCATGCCCGTTCGCGCTGAACTCGAATCGCTGCTCCGCGCACGCAAGCTCGATGTGACGCTGACGTCCACGGCGCCATGGACCGGTGCCCCGCGCGACGTCGCGCCGACCGGCGTGGCCGCACTCGACCAGACGCTCGGTGGCGGCATGCCCCGGGGGCATCTGTCGGAGATCGTGGGCGCGCGATCGTCCGGCCGCACGACGGTGCTGTGCCGGATCCTGGCGGCTGCTGCGGAGCGTGGGGAAGCGGTCGCCCTCATCGACACGTGCGATCGCTTCGATCCGCTGTCGGCGGATGCGGCGGGGCTCGATCTCTCGACGCTGCTCTGGGTACGCGACACCGGCGATGCGCCACGCGCGTTGAAGGCGATGAACCTGGTGCTCCAGGCGGGCGGCTTCGGCGTCGTGGCGTTCGATCTCGCGGACGTGCCGCCGGCGGGGCTGCGCCAGTTTCCCTACACGACGTGGATGCGGATCGCCCGGGTGATCGAAGGCAGCCAGACCGCCGCGGTGATTGTCGCGGCCGAGCGGCTCGCGCGCAGTCCTGGCGGCGTCACGATGACGCTCGACGTGCCGCGCCACCGATGGTCCGGCACCACCGATCGCGCCCGGCTGCTGCGCGCGATCGATGTGCGGCCCAGAAAATCATGATCCCTTCTTACGACGAGCTCCCGCGCGATCGCGGTCCGGTGACGCCGCCGGTCCATCGGCCGGCGCCGGCCGGATCGCCGGGCCAGCTGTTCGCGTGCCTCCGCTCGACCTGTGCGCCGGACGTGATGGACGTGATGCTGGCGATCGCGCGCGATTTCTCGCCGCGGATCGAGCGCCACGGCGCCAGGTCCGTCGTGCTCGACGTGGGCGGGCTCGCGCGCCTGCTGGGGGATGCGCAGGCGATTGGCGCCGCGCTCGACCGCGCGACCGACGAGGCCGCAGCACAACAGAGACGTCACCGATCGGCGAGTGACCGGGGGATAGGGGCCCCCGGAGTGAAGAGTGACCGGGGGATAGGGGCCCCCGGAGTGAAGGGTGAGCGTCCGATCCGCGTGGCGATCGCGGGCACGCAGACCGCGGCGCGCCTCATGGCCATCGCGCGCCCGGGGCTCACGGTCACGACCGGCGAGGTCGCGGCAGCGCTCGCGCCGCTCCCGATCGGCACGCTGCGGGCGCTGCTGAATGTCCGCCTCCTCGACACGTTCCATCGATGGGGACTGACCACGCTTGGCGAGATCGCCGCGCTGCCGGCGTCCGATCTGTCCGAGCGGATGGGGCAGGACGGCCTCGTGTGTCAGCAGCTCGCGCGGGGCGTCGATCGCGCGCCGCTCGTGCCGGATCCCGCCGTGCCGCGCTTCCTCCAGTCGATCGATCTCGAGTGGCCCATCGACGCGCTCGAGCCGCTGTCGTTCGTGTTCGCGCGCCTGCTGGATCCGCTCTCGGCCGCGCTCGAACGCGCCGATCGCGGCGCCGCGGCGCTCCGGGTCGATCTCCGGCTCGTCGATCGGACGACGCACGCGCGGGTGCTGCAGCTGCCGGCCGCGATGCGCGAGGCGAAGGTGCTGCGCACGCTGCTGCTCCTCGATCTCGAATCGCATCCCCCCTCGACAGCCATCGACATCGTCACCATCGAAATCGATCCCGCACCCGGCCGGAT
>CAYZBZ010000233.1:0-6584 GCA_964476725.1 uncultured Vicinamibacterales bacterium | reverse complement strand
CCTGATCGCGGATCGCCCGGCAGATCTCGTATCCGTTCATCCGCGGCAGCATGATGTCGAGCAGGATCAGGTCCGGGCGCTGCGACAGCGCGGCGTCGAGGCCCGCTTCGCCGTCGCGCGCGGTCAGGACGTCGAAGCCATGCGCACGAAACGAGTCGGACAGGCCGCGCACCAGCGCGGGCTCGTCCTCCACGATCAGCACCCGCGCGCCTTTCGTCACGACGCCGCTCCGTCCAGCACGCACGGCACGGACACCGTAAAGGTGCTGCCGTGCTCCGGGCGGCTGCGGACCCCGACCCGTCCGCCGTGCGCGCGCACGATCGCGTCGACGATGCTGAGGCCGAGTCCCGAGCCGGCGGTTTCGCGTGCGAGCCGCTGATCCACGCGATAGAACCCTCGAAAGATCCGCTTGTGCTCACGCGGCGGGATGCCGATCCCGTTGTCCTCAACAGCGAAGACGACGTGGTCCTTTTCGCGGAAGACCCGCACCGAGATGCGCCGATCCGCGGGCGTGTACTTGTACGCGTTGTCCAGCAGGTTCAGCAGCGCGGTGACCAGCGCGTCCTGGTCCGCCATGATGACGGGGAGATCCGGCGAAATCTCCACCGTCTGGGGCCGATCGCCGCGGAGCCGCTCGGGCACGGCTATCAGCGCCTCCCGCACCACGTCTGACGGGTTCGTCGGCTGGAACGTGAACTGCTGGCGGTTTCGCTCGAGCCGCGAGAAGGTGAGGAAGTTCTCGATCAGGCGGCTCAATCGCGCGTTCTCCACCGCCATCAGCTGCAGGTAGTCGCGCGTCTTCACAGGGTCGAGCGTCACGTCGTCCAGGAGCGCGTCCACGAGGAGCCGCATGGACGACAGCGGCGTCTTCAGCTCGTGCGAGACGGCGGCCACGAGGTCGGTCTTGAGCGACGCGAGGCGGGCCTGCCGCCGCACGGCGCCGCCGATCGTCGCCACGGCAACCCCGATGACCGCGATGGCGAGCAGTGCGATGGCCAGATACGAGTTGCGCCGGCCCTGCGCGGGCCCGGCGACGCCGGAGAGATCCTTCATGGCGATCGAAATCTCCCAGCCGGGCAGTGCTGGCCCGATCGCAATCGCCTCCTCGTCGCTCGCCGCGCCGGGCTGCGTCACGACGAAGCCAACCGCCGGCGAGGCCTGCTCATCGAGCAGCGTACGCATCGTTTGCGTCACCGGGCCGGTCCCATACAGCGCGACAACGCGCCCGCCGGGGGACGACAGCTGCCACACGTCCCGAGTCGCGGTGGGCCGCAGCGCGACGGCCCCTCGTGCCGGCCGCTCGGTTTCAAGGAACGCGAGCGCGAGCCGTTCGGCGGCCATGGTCGGAAACCGGACGTTCGAGGAGCTGCCGTCGAGGGATTGCAACTGCTCCATCAGAAAGACCCGCTGCGCCGCGGGGAGCCTCACCGAGGAATAGTCATTCAACAGACCAGCGAGCCTTCCGATCGCTGCGCCCCTACGCGCGTCGGAACGGGTCAGCAGATTGATCAGGAGGAGTTGCTCATCGGCCGCGATCAGACGGCCGTCCGGATCGGTGCCCCGCGCCGCCGCACCCGAGATGAAGTATCGGTAGATCACGTCAATCGCAGCGCGTGTGTCTCCCGCGCGCACGAGATCCCGGACCAACGCCTGAGCGTCGCGCGCCCATTTCGAGCCGGAAGAGGCGCGCGACACGGCTTCCTCAGGATGCACGGTCAGGGAAGGATAGATGGCCGCGCCATCGGGGCCGAGCACGACAACGGAGTCCGCCGCGCCGCTCGTGACGAGCCGCTGAAAGTCTCCAGCAGCGTTGCGCGTGAGGTTCGATTCCAGTTCCGCGGCGCGCGACTGCCAATACCCGTTCAGGCGACCGCGGAGCAGCCGCAGCTGTCCCCGATACGCATCGACCACGGACCGCCGGGCCGACGCGGCCTGGTTCGTCACGGCTTCGTTCATGAACCAGAGGACGCACGCGGAGGGCACCACTACCGCGACGAGCAGCAGCGCCAGCAGCCGCCCGCCCCGGTAGTCATGCGCACGTGACGCCCCGAGCCGTCGAGTCATCGGTGGCTAGGGGATGATCGCGGAATGTATCAGGGCCTCGAACTGAGGCCTGAGGCGCTCGAGCTGATCGGCGGGCACGTGCGCGAAGAAGAAGGTGTGGGTATTTTCGGTGTAGATCCAGGTCAGATACTCCGCCATGGCCCTCCTCCCGTTGTCGACGGTGTAGTCGGCTATCGCGACCATGGCCCGCTGGCCCCCGATGTAAACGCGCTGGACCGAGCCCTCTCGAAGACGGTACCCCTCTAATCCCTCCCTGGCCTTGGCCTTGAGGCGGGGGGATTCGTTCAGCTTGGTGTTGATGCTATCTGCGTCGTTTTTCTCCGGGATCAACCACACGTTGACGTCCGCGGCAGGATCGGCTGCCAGGAGCAGCGCCATCTCGCCGTTGTCCGAGGAGGGGACGGTGTCGAGGACTTTCCAGCCTTCGGGAATCTCGAACGTCACGCCCGTCCATGTGTGCCGGTACAGCCGACCCGCGACCGTCCCGAGAGGCTCTCGAGGGGCCGACGTCCGGCCTTCGTTTGCTCGTGGCGCGGCAGCCCCCAGCAGTCGCCGCTGCGCTTCCGCCGCACGGAGACGCCGTTGGGCCTGGACGCGCAGCTCGCTGGCGGCCTGCGTCCCGGCGATGACTTGCTGGTAGATCCGAATGGCGGCGTCCAGGTCGCCCACCGTCTCCTGGGTGTAGATTCCCTTCTGGAGCAACTCCGTGAGGGTCTGAGCGCTGCCGACCGAGGCGATCAGCAGGACGACGACCAGTGCGCAAACAGCCCGCCTCTTCATACCAACCTGACCTTTCTGGCGTTATCGGTGCCAAGCAAAAGGTAGCGGGCGCGTATTACCCAATTGTTACCTGGTGCAGCGGCGACGGCTCTTGCCGCTCCCGCTCTACACCGCCCGTACGGGGATGGTGGCGAGTCCTTATTAAACACGATGTGGCCTCTCTGCTGCGGAACGATGGGCCTTCACAAAACCCCGCTGCAGCGCGCGCACAGGTGTGAGGATGGGAAGCATTAGAAGGGGCACGTCAACATAACGCCCGCTATCGGACCCCCCAACCAACCGGCCACAGAAACCGCACCGGCACGCGATGGCGAGGAGTCGGCGTCGGCCTTCGCGGCCCGTCTCGAGCAGTTGTACCGGGAGCTCGAACGGCGCGTCGCACAGGAACCTGGCGTGGTGGCGGTCACGTTCGGCGACCGCCTGCCCGGCATGTCGCCGGCCGTGGACAGCGCCGAGGTGGAGGCGTCGCCGGGAGCCGAGCCGATTCGGGTGCCGAACCTCTGGTCAGCAGCCGTGGGCCCCGGGTACTTTGAGGCGTTCGAGAAGCCGATCCTGTCCGGCCGCAGCTTTCACGATGGCGACCGGGCCGGGGGCGCCAGGACGGTCCTCGTGAACGAGGCGTTCGCGCGACGCTACACGAATGGCGCGAGTCCCGTCGGCCGGCGGGTGCGATATGCCGCATCCGGCCAGGCGGCGCCGGAGCCGTGGCTCGAGATCGTCGGGATGGTCCGCGATATCGGCATGACTCCCACCGATCTCGGCGAGGCCCCTTACGTATACCGTGCGGCGTCGCCCGCCACGGCGCATCCATTGGCGATGGGCGTGCGGACGTCCGGCGACCCGGCGGCGCTGGCGCCTCGCGTGCGGGTCATTGCGGCCGGCCTCGACGCCGGCCTGTGCCTGGACTACGTGCAGTCGCTCGACGAGCTCGTCTGGAGTGAGGACGCGCCCATCTTGGCCGCCTCGGGTGCGATCGTGGCGGTCGTTGCCTTAGGCCTGTTCCTCTCGGCGGCGGGGATTTTCTCGCTGATGTCCGTGAGTGTCGCCCGCCGAACGCGCGAGATCGGGCTGCGCTCGGCGCTCGGCGCCAGCCGCGGGCGCCTGCTCGCCGGCATTTTCTCGCGGGCCATCGTGCTCGTCGGAAGCGGCATTGCCGCTGGAAACCTCGTGCTCGTAGTGGTCGTGGTGCTGGTAGGGGAGGTAGACCTGGCCGACGTGGTGGACGCGTTGCTGACGACGTCGGCCGTGATGCTGACCGTCGGGTTGCTGGCCTGCGTCGAGCCCGCGCGACGCGCGCTCCGCATCCATCCAACCGACGCGCTGAAGGAAACCTGACCCGCCTTCGCAGCTACGCCGCTACGGCGAGGCAGGCGCGGTGGGCCTATTTGGGCTTGAGTGCGCCGCGGAGCTTGTCGGCGAGCGATCCGAACGACTCCGTCGGCGCGGCATCTTCCCGTTCGGTGTACTCGCGCACTTCGTCGGCCTCGCGCGCGTCCTGGATCGCCTTGGCGCTGAGACGGATGCGTCGGCCCGACGGCTCGACTTCAAGCACGACGACCTCGACGTCGGCGCCGATGGGAAACGCTCGAGCGACATCCGCTTCCTTTGGAACGCCGGTCTCGCTCATCGGGATGAGACCCGTGCGTCCCGGCGCAAGAAAGACGAACACACCGAACTTCTCGAGACGCTCGACTTTTCCCTTGAGGCGCGCGCCCGGCGCTATTTCAGGTTGCGATGGGGCGGACCCGCCGGCGCGCGCAGATCCCGCCGGTAGAAGCGCAACGCCGATCCGCTTCTTCTCGAGGTCGATGGTGAGGATTTCGAATGCCCCGGTCGTTTCCGGACCCACCTGGCTGGTCCATCCATCCGATCGACCCGTCGGCGCGAAGGTCGACGCGTGCGCCAGGGCTTCGACGCCCGGCGCGAGCTCGACGAACGCGCCGAACTCCGCGACACGCGTCACGCGGCCGGTGCGTACCTGTCCGATCTGATATGTCTCGTGGACTCTCGACCACGGATCCTCAACCAGCTGTTTCAAGCCGAGAGAGATCTTCTGCTTGTCATTGTTCACGGGATCCGCGGGATCCACGCGCAGGACCTTGACGGTGATCTCGTCGCCCGGCTTGAGAATCGCTGAGGGGTCCGAGACGCGGGACCACCCCATCTCGGACACATGCAGCAAGCCCTGCACGCCACCGCCGAGATCCACGAACGCGCCGAACTCGCGCACGGAGACCACCCGCCCGGTCAACACCGCGCCGGCAACAATGGATTTGCGGACCTCCGCGGCGCTCGCCCGCTGCTCCTCCTCGAGGAGAGCACGTCGCGAGACGATCAGGTTCTTGCCCCCCTCCTTGTACTCGATGATCCGGAACGCGTAGACCTTTCCCAGGTGCGCCGACGGCTCCGTGCGAACGGTGTCGATCTGCGAGAACGGACAGAAGGCGCGCTGCCGGGAGATCCGCACCTCGTATCCACCCTTGACCTCCTTCTCGACCTTGCCTTCCACCGGAAGGCCTGTCCGGAACGCGTCTTCGAGCTGCCGGCCGGTCGCGGCTCCTCGCGCCAGCTTCCGGGAGAGTTGCAGCCCTCCCACGGTCGACACGACCATGGCCTGGATGCGGTCGCCGACGGCGACCTCGAGATCGCCGTCCTCGTCCTTCAACTCGGCGACTTCGATCGTGGCTTCGCCCTTGCCGCCGACGTCGACAAACGCCACCTCGGGGCCAATTGCGACGATCGTGCCCTCGAGGGTCTGCCCCTCCTTGAAGCGCTTCGCCTTGATCGAAGCCTCGAACATCGCGGCGAAATCTTCGGTTGGGTCGGTCACGGCACGCTCCTTGTGATGCCATTATCCCGGCTTCACTGCCAGGTCGGCAACGACGTCGCCGCATTCGTGCCCGATACCGGGTGACGTGCTTCATCGCGGCGTGCCGAAGGACCTGATCCCCGAGACCGAACAGGCCTGGCGCGATCACTAGCCCAATAGAAGCAAGCACTTAGCGGCGCATTTGGCGCCTCCTCGGCTTGCAGGCGGCCCGGCATTCCGCCATTCGGACCCCTCGCGGGATATCTGGTTCATTTATCGACTGCCAATATCCAACTTGATGATAATCGATAAATAGTTTATTGATATTCGATAACCCAAGAGGTGTTGAACATGTCAAGGCCAGACTCGTCATCCGCCGCACTGCCCATCGCGCACGTCGCGCTGCGGATCCTTATCGTCCTGAACTGGCTGGGCGGCGCGGCGATTCTCGTCCTGCTGCTCGCCATGCCCACCGAGCGATGGATCCTGAGCGCGCTCGAACTCGCTCCTTCGCCTGAAGCAGACAGGCTGATCATGGGCATGCACGCGATCGCGTGGGTCGGCCTCGCCGCGATCCCCCTGAACTACGTCGTCCTCAAACGGCTGCTCGCGATCGTGGAGACGGTTCGCGCGGGCGACCCGTTCGTGGCCGCGAACGCGTCCCGTTTGCAGGCGATCGCCCGCGCGCTGCTCGCGCTGCAGCTGCTCAGCATCGTCATCGGCGCGATCGCCAAGGCCATTTCGACGCCGGCGCATCCTCTCAAACTGGATGCCGGTTTTTCGATCAACGGCTGGCTCGCCGTCCTCCTCACGTTCCTGCTGGCCCGCGTGTTCGCGGAAGGCACGCGCATGCGCGACGACCTCGAAGGGACGGTGTGACATGGCGATCGCCGTCAAGCTCGACGACCTCCTTCACGATCGGCGGATGACG
>CAYZBZ010000232.1:0-6652 GCA_964476725.1 uncultured Vicinamibacterales bacterium | reverse complement strand
GTGCTGATCTCCGCCGACGACCCGGAGAAGATCGTGGCCGTGCGCAATGGCCCGCCGATCGTGGTCGGCCTCGGCGACCAGGAGTTCTTCGTCGCCTCGGACATCCCGGCCATCCTCACTCACACGCGGGACGTCGTGTTCCTGGGTGACGAGGAGATGGCGGTCATCACGCGATCGGGGGTCGAGTTTACGGACTATTCCGGCCGCGCCGTGTCGAAGAAGAGCACGCGGGTGTCGTGGGATCCGATCATGGCGGAGAAGGCCGGATACAAGCACTTCATGCTCAAGGAGATCTTCGAGCAGCCGTGGGCCGTGAAAGAGACGGTGCTCGGGCGCGCCTCGCAGGAGAGCGGCAAGGTCTTCCTCCACGAGATCGAGATTCCGGATCAGGCGCTCCGGGAGATCGAGCGGGTCGTGATTCTGGCGTGCGGCACGTCCTGGCATGCGGCGCTCGTCGCGAAGTTCCTGTTCGAGACGTTGGCGCGACTGCCGGTGGACGTGGATTACGGATCGGAGTACCGGTACCGCGATCCGATCGTGTCGAAGAACACGCTCGCCGTCGTCATCACGCAGTCCGGCGAGACCGCGGACACGCTCGCCGCACTCCGGGAGGCCAAGAAAAAGGGGGCCCGCAGCATCTCGGTCTGCAACGTCGTCGGCAGCATGGCGACCCGCGAGACGGACGGGACCGTCTACACGCACGCAGGTCCGGAAATCGGCGTGGCCTCGACCAAGGCGTTCACCACGCAGATCGTCGCGCTGCACCTGCTGGCGATGTATCTCGGCCAGATTCGAGGCACGCTGACGCCCGAGGCCGCGAGGCCGCACATCGAAGGGCTCACGCAGCTGCCGCTGCTTCTCGAGCAGACGCTCAAGTGCGAGCCGATCGCAGAGGAGATCGCGAAGCGGTTCTACCAGCGCAGCGATTTCCTCTATCTGGGGCGCGGCATCAACTATCCGATCGCGCTCGAAGGGGCGCTGAAGCTGAAGGAGATTTCCTACATCCACGCTGAAGGCTATCCGGCGGGAGAGATGAAGCACGGGCCGATCGCGCTCATCGACGAGCAGATGCCGATCGTGGCCATCGCGCCGAACGATCACGTGTTCGAGAAGATGATCGGCAACATCCAGGAGGCAAAGGCGCGGGGGGGATCCATCATCGCGCTGACGACCGAGGGGCACCACGGGATTCGGGACGTCCTCGATCCGTCGCAGGACTATCTGATCGACGTCCCGGCGTCGCATCCGCTGCTGACGCCCGTGCTGATGGTCGTGCCGCTTCAGCTCCTCGCCTACCACATCGCGGTGCGCCGCGGCTGCGACGTCGACCAGCCGAGAAACCTCGCGAAGAGCGTGACGGTCGAATAGGGTTCAGGGTTCAGAGGTTCAGGGTTCAGGTTCAAGGTTCGCGAACTGCGGGGCTCGTTGACGGCCGTCGGCGTCTCTTGCGAGGAGCGCGGAGGTGACGGCCGTTGTCATTTCGCGGGTGCCGATTTTTCTATCGGATGGCCCGGCAAGATCCGCCGTTCTGGCGCCTCCGCGGAGGACCTGTTCGATCGCCTGTTCGATCGCGCGCGCTTCCTGCTCGAGGCCCAGGGCGTACCGCAGCAGCATCGCGGCCGAGGCGATGGCCCCGATGGGGTTCGCGATGTCTTTCCCCGCGATGTCCGGCGCCGAGCCGTGCACCGGCTCGAACAGCCCCGGGCCGTCGCCCAGGCTGGCGGACGGCAGCAGGCCCAGCGATCCGACAATCGCGCCTGCTTCATCCGACAGGATATCGCCGAAGAGGTTCTCCGTGAGGATGACGTCGAAGGCCGACGGCGCCAGCGCGATTTTCATCGCGCAGGAGTCGACGTACATGTGATCGAGCGCGACGTCCGGATAGTCGCGCGAGAGGTCGGTCACGACCTGCCGCCACAGCCGCGACGTCTCGAGGACGTTGGCCTTGTCGACCGACAGGACGTGCTTTCGACGAGACCTCGCCGCCACGAACGCCCGTCGCGCGATGCGCTCGATCTCGTGGCGGGAATACCGCATCGTGTTGTGCGCCGAGCTGCCATCCGCGGCAATCCCGCGTGGCTCTCCGTAGTACAACCCCCCGGTCAGCTCGCGGACCACGAGCATGTCGGTGCCCGCCACGACCTCGGGCTTCAGCGGGCCGGACGACTCGAGCCCCGGCCACACCTTCGCAGGTCTCAGGTTCGCATACAGCTGCAGCTCACGCCGGATGGCGAGCAGCGCAGTTTCGGGCCGCCGGGAGGAGTCGCCGCGATCGAATTCAGGATCGCCGACCGCGCCGAGGAGGATTGCATGGGCGCCGCGCGCGGCGGCAAGCGTGGCGTCCGGCAGCGGCGCAAGACCGCGCCGCAACGCGGCGCCGCCAATCGCGGCTTCCTGCAGATCGAATTGATGACCGAAGCGTGAGGCGACGACGCGGAGGACGGATGCGGCCGAGGCGACGACTTCCGGGCCGATGCCGTCGCCCGGCAGAAGAAGAATCGAGGCGTTCATCTTCCCGTTACTCAGACCCCGTCGCTACTTAGACCCCCTGCGCTACTTAGACCCCGTGGCCGTAGCCCACTTCGGCGGGGGTGGTGTAGTCCGGAATCGCGGCCGGCGCGGCGGCGGCGGTCGATCGGCGGCCCCGAAGGCTGGCGACGACTTCGGCGAGGTCGCGATCGTTGACGACCTTCTCGCGATCGGCGATCGCCATGATGGCCCAGTAGACGGTCTCGAGCTCGTGGCGCTCGAGCGTGAAGCCGAGCTGCTCGCAGCGACGCAGCACTGCATGCCGCCCTGAATGCTTTCCGAGGACGAGCGTCGCCTGCGGCACCCCGACTTCCTCCGGCCGCATGATTTCGTACGTGCGGCGATCCTTCAGCATGCCGTCCTGATGGATGCCCGCCTCGTGCGCGAAGGCGTTGCGCCCGACGATGGCCTTGTTGGCCTGAACGGCCTCGCCGGTGAGGTTGGTGAGCATCTGGCTCGCGGCGTAAATCTCGCGAGCGTTGACCCCGGTCGTGAACGGCAGACGGTCGGCCCGCACGCGCGTGGCCATGACGATTTCCTCGAGCGACGCGTTGCCCGCCCGCTCGCCGATGCCGTTGACCGTGCACTCCACCTGACGGGCGCCCGCGCTGACGGCCGCAAGCGTGTTGGCGACCGCCAGCCCCAGGTCGTCGTGACAATGCGCGCTGAACGTCGCATGGCCGGCATTCGGCACGCGCCCGATGACGGTCCGGAAGAACTCGCCGATCTCGTCCGGCGTGGAATACCCGACGGTGTCGGGCAGGTTGACCGTGGTGCAGCCGGCGGAGATGACCTCTTCGATGACGCGGCAGAGGAAGTCCAGGTCGCTTCGCGTTGCGTCCTCGGCCGAAAACTGAATGTCGTCCGTGAACCGCCGGGCCTGGTGCACGGCCGCCACGGCCGCCTCGAGGCAGGCCTCGCGGGTCATCCGAAGCTTGCGCTCGAGATGGAGATCCGACGTGGCAATGAAAACGTGGATGCGGCGGCGTGCCGCGGGTGCGAGCGCCGTCCCCACGCGATCGATGTCGGCCGGGCAACAGCGCGCCAGCCCGGCAATAGTGGGGCCGCTGATCTGGGTGGCAATCGTGCGCACCGCCTCCGCGTCGGCCTCCGACGCGATGGGGAACCCGGCCTCGATCACGTCGACGCCAAGGGCGGCCAACTGCCTCGCCAGCTTCAGTTTCTCGTCGATCCGCATGGAGAAACCGGGGGCCTGCTCGCCGTCGCGCAGCGTCGTATCGAAGATCGTGAGGCGGTTGGTAGACATGAGTCCTCCGCCTGACAGTAGTACCCAAGGGACGGCCCATAGTCCAATTTATAGTTTTTGACTTTACATTAATTATTCTTATCATTATGGGATGCAGCTGCAGGACCTGAACGCGTTTGTCGCCGTCGCGACCGATCGGAGCTTCTCCAAAGCCGCCAAACGGCTCCATCGGACCCAGCCGGCCATCAGCCAGGCCATCCGCCGCCTCGAGGACGAGCTGGGCGACAAGCTGTTCGACCGGACGTCGCGCAACGGCGCGCTGACCGAGGCCGGGGTGCTGCTGCACGACCATGCGGCGCGGCTGCTGCGGTTCGCCTCCGAGGCGGAGGCCGCCGTGCGGGAACTCCAGCAGGTGCGCCGGGGGCGCGTGGTCGTCGGAGCCAATGAGGCCGCCGTCCACTCGATCCTGCCGATCATCGAACGGTTCAGCCGCCAGCATCCGCAGGCGCGCGTCGAGGTGCGCCGCGTGGCGTCGCGCAACATTGCCACCGAGCTCCTCGAGCGCAGCCTGGACTTTGGCGTCCTGACGTTTCAGCCGCCCGATAAGGGTCTGCAGTCGATTTCGCTCGGGAGCGACGAGCTCGTGATGCTCGCGAACCCGAAGCACCGGCTGGCCTCGAAAAAACGGGTCAGCATCGAGGAGGTCGGGCTGGAGACGGTCATCGCGCACAACGATCCCTCCCCTGCGCGGGACCACGTGCTGCGCGTGTACGAGCGCCGTCACGCCTCCATCAACATCCAGATTGCGCTCCCCAGCCTCGACGGCATCAAGCGCGCGGTGGAGATGGGCCTGGGGGTCGCCGTCCTCCCGCGCAGGTGCGCGCTGACCGAAATTGCCCGTGGCCAGCTCGTCGCGGTCAGGGTACCCGAGCTCAGTTCGCCACGGACTGTGCGGCTGGTCTACCGGAAGGCTGGGGAATTGAGCCACGCCGCGAGCGCATTCCTCGACGCGGTGCGGAGCGTATAGCCTACAGTCGGCCCTCCTCAGACTTAGATCAGCCTTCTTCAGCCTCCCGTCACGACTTCGTCCAGGTCCGGCCGGTAAACTGCCGTCCGGATCGCGACACGATCTGCCAGGGCGCCGCGAGGAAGTTCATTGCGACTGGATACGCGACAGCGGACCGTCCTGCTTACCCCTGTAGCGCAGCCCTTCAGGGCTGCAGGTGCGGTGCAAGGCAGCACATCTGAGGTTGTCTATGAGAACGCGTCCGATCCGCATCGTTGCCGGCGTGGTACTGGTCGCCGCCGCGGCCTGCGCGCTCATGTCGCGGTGGTGGATCGCGGCGTCCGCTCCGCCGTTGTCACGCGATGCGCTCGTGGCGACGTTCGACTCGGACATCCGCAATCTGGTGTATCGCTGGGACCCGGACGATCCCAGGCCCCGGGCCGAACAACACGCGGCGCTGTTCGATTTCGTCCACCAGACCTATCGGACCTCCGCCTGGATTCCCCAGTCGCTGTTCGAGACCAATCTCGTCACACAGACGATCGTCGGCGATATCGACACCATCGTGCGCGACAAGGTCGGGCTGGTGCCGTGGCGCGAGAACGCGTTCGTGCCGGCCTACGGCATGGCGCCAAGCCTGGAGCCGGACAAACCGCTCCGCTGGACGGTCAACTGCCTGGTGTGCCACACGGCGGAAATCGACGGCATCGCGTATTTCGGCGCGGGGACGAAGCGGTTCGACGACAAATGGCTCGGCGAAGCGCTGAAGGTACTGACCGACGAGAAGTGGCTGCGGCTGCTCCCAAGCCATCCGTCCGATCGCGCGGTGGCAGCCAACGCCAACAGGATTCTGAACAGCCACCATCACGACAAGATCGATTCGCTCACGCGGGCACGCTCCACTGCGTTTGCGGCATCGCACGTGGAACTCTACATGCGGCCGCATGGCGGCGAGATGCCACGCGTCGAAGAGGTCGGCCGCGGCGACGTGAAGACGCCGCCCCTGTGGCACACGGCGGCGAAGATGCCGTCGCGGCGCTGGTACAGCGACGGCAGTTTTCACGGCCGCGTGCCGCTGATGGCTTCGTCCATGGAGCTCGAGAAGGACCGGCCGTTCGACGAGCTCGTCGGAATCGTTCTCCCCACGATCAAGCAGGAGTTCGACTCGGTCATCCGCCATCTCAGGCCGCCGCGCTACCCGTACCCCGTCGATGAAGAACTGGCGCGGAAGGGGCGACGGCTCTTCTACTCGAAGACCGTGGGCTGCTATCGATGTCACGGCCGCTACGACGGCGCCGGCAACGTAGACTGGCCAGGAGTCCATACCGACGTCGGCACGGACCGCGCCAGGCTCGACGTCGTGTCGGAGAAATTCATCGACGCATTCAACCACAGCCCGCTCGCCGCGGAAGGGGCGCTCGAGAAGAGCCGCGGCTACGCCGCAACGCCGTTGACCGGCGTCTGGGCAAACTATCCGTACCTGCACAACGGCAGCGTGCCGACGCTGTATCACCTGCTCGGTCCGGTGTCGGAACGGCCGAAGATCTTCGACGTCATGGCTGCGGGGCGCTTCGACCGCGACCGCGTGGGGCAGGTCCCGTTCGCCGACCCTCTTCACGAGCGGCTTCGGGAGCCTGAGCTGCTGCGCATGTTCGGGAGCGATCGAAACTGGTTCAACACGTCGCGGCCCGGCTCGGGCAACAGTGGGCACGACTTCTGGTCGCGGATCCAGACGGACGAGAACCGTCGCGCTCTTATCGAGTACTTGAAGACGTTGTAGCGCCTGCGGCCCGAGCGAAGCGCCGGAGGGAAGCGCCGTGGAGCGGCGCCGCCGAGCGAGAGCGAGCGGGGGTGGGGCCCCGCGAGCAGTGAGAAGCGCCTGCGGCCCGCGCGAGGACAGTGAGTCTTCG
>CAYZBZ010000231.1:5392-6724 GCA_964476725.1 uncultured Vicinamibacterales bacterium | reverse complement strand
TTCCGTCGGTGGAAGCGGCGGATCCACCCACACGCTAGAATGGGCCGCATGAACGACGTGCTGACGCTCATCCTCGGCGGCGGACGCGGGACGCGGCTCTTCCCGCTCACCCACATGCGCTCGAAGCCGGCGGTGCCGCTCGGCGGCAAATATCGGCTCATAGACATCCCCATCAGCAACTGCCTCCATGCCGGTCTGAAGCGTATTTTCGTGCTGACGCAGTTCAACTCGGCGTCGCTCAACCGTCACATCGCGCAGACCTACCGCCTCGACGTCTTCTCGGACGGCTTCGTCGAGGTGCTCGCGGCCGAGCAGACGCCCGAGAGCTCCGACTGGTTCCAGGGAACCGCCGACGCCGTCCGGCAGGCGGCGCGGCATTTCGCCGGACACGACGCCGACTACTACCTGATTCTTGCCGGCGATCATCTCTACCGGATGGATTTCTGCGAGATGATCGAGTCGCACATCGAGAGCCGCGCGGACATCACGATCGCGGCGCAGCCGGTCAGCGCGGCCGATGCCCCGCAGATGGGGATCTTCCGGTTCGACGAGCAGGGACAGATCGCCGGCTTCGAGGAGAAGCCCGACGACGCCAGGCTGGCCCAGATGGGCAGCAGCATCCCCAAAGGCTCGACGGCGGGCGGCGTCTCGGCGGACAAGCCGTTCGTCGCCTCGATGGGCATCTACGTCTTCTCCCGCGAGGTGCTCCTCGAGATCCTCCAGCAGCCCGGGATCGACTTCGGCAAGGAGATCATTCCCAAGGCGCTCGGCCATCACCGCGTCAATCCGTATGTCTTCCGCGGCTACTGGGCGGACATCGGGACCATCGGGGCGTTTTACGAGGCGAACATCCAGCTGACGCGCCGCGGCGCCCCGTTCAACTTCTTCCATCCGCGGTGGCCGATCTACACGCATCCGCGGTTCCTGCCGGGGACGCGGGCGTACAACTGCCGCATCGACGCCTCGATCGTCGCCGAAGGGTGCTACCTCGATCAATGCGAGATCTCCGAGTCGGTCGTCGGTATCCGCACGCACATCGACACCGGCGCGCGAATCACCAGGTCGGTGCTGCTCGGCGCCGACGTCTACGAGGACGAAGTGGCGGCGAGGACTCCGCTGGGAATCGGGCGTGACGTCGTGCTCGACCGCGTCATCGTGGACAAGAACGCCAGGATTGCCGACGGGGTCCGTCTGGTCAACGAGGCCGGCACGGATCACGCGGACGGCGACGGCTATTACATCCGCAACGGCATCATCATCGTGCCGAAGGGCGGCGAAGTGACGCGAGGCGTCACGGTCTGACATCGAACGGCTGAAGCTAGAAGGCTGAAG
>CAYZBZ010000231.1:0-5292 GCA_964476725.1 uncultured Vicinamibacterales bacterium | reverse complement strand
TCCCTCGGCGCGCTAGGAGATGTGCCGCAGCATCCGCGGCGTGATGAACCAGCGGAGATGGCCGATCCCCTTCGGCGGAAGCACCTCGAAGTCGATCCGGCAGATCGCGCCCTTCTTGAATTCGAGCGGCACGCGCGCGCCGATCAGGCGCGCGGCCAGCTCGCCGAGATTCGGCTCGTGGCCGACGAGCGCGATGCGTCCCTTGCGCGAGTGCTTGCCGAGCTCCTGGATCACGGCCGCGGGCGTGCCGGCGGGCGCCAGCGCGTCGCTCGTCGACACCGACGGCTTCGACTTCAGGTGTTCGGCAAACGTGTCGGCGGTCTGCTTCGTCCGCACGAGCGGGCTCGCGATGATGTGATCGACGCCGACCTCGAGCGCGTCGAGCGCCTTCGCTTCCTTGCGAAGCCGCGCGATCCCCGCGCTCGTCAGCGGGCGCTTCGAGTCATCCGGGTACTCCTCTCCGCGCTCGGCCGCGACCCCGTGGCGAATCAGGTACAGCTCCAGGGTCGCCATCTAGCGCGCGCCGCCAGACGCGCGTGTCTCCGCTTGGCGGGCGAGAGTCATCTTCAACGGCCGGCGTCTCCGCGGCGCCTGCGCGAGCTGCGGGGCGATGGTCTTGCGAACCGCTACCGTGATTTCGCGCAACGCCGGCACCAGGGCGACGTACCGTCCGTGCAGGTGACGGCACCGTTCTTCGATGTGGCGCGACAGGTCCTCCAGCGCCACGTGCGACTGCGCGCGCCCCGGCTCGGGCTGCGCCTGCACTGCCGCGACGTGCGCCTGCAGTACCTGCAGATCGTGCAGCTTGCCGAGCATGTCCTGCGCGCGCTTCATCGTCCGGACGCGCGGCGACGCCTGCTTCAGTCCGCTGTCGGACGCGAGCTCGAGCCCGTACCGCAGCTTCTTGGCCGCGATGCGGACCTGGTGCAGCCGCTCGGGCGAATACATATGCCCGGCCTCGTCCATCGCGATCGCGAGCCTCCGTGACCGTGTGACCAGTCGCTCCGCGAGCGCCTTTCTCCAGGGCTCGTCCGTGGCGTCCTGAAGCGCCGCGGCGACCGACCCCAGACGACGGCCGAGCTTCTCGGCATTGACCCGGTCCAGCCGCTCCAGCATCACGGCACGCCGGGCTTCCCGCTCGGCAAGCACGTGCGCCCGGACATCCTCCACGGCCGCCCGGGACACCTGTGGGGAGCGGGCCAGCTCATCGAGAAGCCCCAGCGTCACATCCAGCTCACGCACCATGCCCAGCGCCCGCGTCAAACGCCTGATCTTCCGCCGGGCCTTCGCTGCCTTGCTGCCCTTCAGTCCGGTCGACAGCACCGGCACCGCCTCCCGGAGCCGGCGAGTCGTCACGCGAGCCTGGTGCACACCCCGATCGTCCCCCGCCACTGCCGCGGGCAGATGGCGACCGAGCGCCAGGGCAAGGCGCCGGAGCAACAGAGTCGTTACACGGGGGACTCGAGTGTTCATGGTAGGATCACGCCGATTCGGTCTCTCCTGCGCCGGTGCGGTGCAATGTGAGTGCCCAAGTATATATCCGCGATGTAACAGGCAAGTCCCGCACCCCCTGACCTGCCCTGCTGCCTCATGCGCATAGCCGCCATCGACATCGGGACCAATTCGATACACATGATCGTGGTCCAGGTGCGCCCCGACCTCTCCTTCGAGGTCATAGACCGCGAAAAAGACATGGTCCGGCTTGGCGCCGGCGGGCTGGACGGAAGAAGCCTGACGCCGACCGCCATGAGCGCCGCCCTGCAGACATTGGCCAAATTCAGGCGCCTGGCCGAATCCAACAAGGTGGACGAGATCGTGGCCGCAGCCACGAGCGCCACCCGCGAGGCGGACAACGGGGGGGACTTCATTGCCGAGGCCGCCAGGCAGACCGGTATCCGGATCCGCGTCATCTCCGGGACCGAAGAGGCGCGCCTCATCCACCTCGCAGCCGGGTATGGAGTGGATGTCGGCGGCAACACGGCGGTCGTCATCGACATCGGCGGCGGCAGCGTCGAAGTGACCCTCGGAACGGCCACGCATCTTACGCTCGGCAAGAGCTTCAAGGTCGGCGTGATTCGGCTGACGGAACGCTTCGTCAAGAGCGATCCGCTGTCCGGGCACGACGAACGGCGCCTCACGAAGCACCTCAACAAGGAGATGGGCGCTCACCTCGATCAGATCGCCGCGTCCGGCTTCGATCGGGTCATCGGCACGTCCGGGACGATCCTCAGCCTCGGCGCGCTTGCGCTGACCGACGGGGACGCCGTGCCGGCCGACCTCCGCAACCGCCGTGTGGGCTCGAAGGCGTTGCGCCGCCTGCGAAAGCGCCTCGTCGAAGCGGACATCGAGGAGCGGCTGCACATGCCAGGCCTCGATCCGCGGCGCGCCGATCTGAGCGTCGCGGGATCGGTACTGCTCGACACGATCCTGCGGCGGCTCGGCGCCGAGGACCTGACGCTCTGCGACCTCGCCTTGCGTGAAGGCCTCGTGCTCGATTACATCCATCGCAACAGCGCCCGCATCCGGAAAGTCGAGCGCTACCCGGACGTCCGCCGCCGCAGCATCGTCGAGCTTGGCGAGCGGTGCGGGTACTGGTCCGAGCACGCACAGCAGGTCGCCAGGCTCGCGCTGAGCATCTTCGATCAGACGCGGAGCGTGCACGGCCTGACGGATCGCGAGCGGGAGTGGCTGGAGTACGCCGCGCTTCTCCACGACGTGGGCGTGCACATCAGCTACGACCGGCATCACCGCCACTCGTACTACCTCATCAAGAACGGTGATCTCCGCGGGTTCGACCCTCAGGAAATCGAGGTCATCGCGCTTGTCGCGCGCTACCACCGGCAGGCCACGCCCAAGAAATCGCACGAGGGATACGGCGATTTGAACGGCGCGCTGCGCGGCACGGTGCGGGTGCTCTCCGCGATCGTCCGTCTCGCGGAGGGGCTCGACCGGAGCCATGCGCAGGCGGTCGCCGGCATCGACCTGTTCCCGCGTGGCGACGACTACCTGGCCCGGCTTCGTGCGGGCGGTGATGTCGAGCTCGAGCTCTGGGCCGCTCATCGCCACGTCGCGCCGCTCGAGCGGGAGCTCGAGCTGCCGATTCGATTCGAAGTGGCCGGCACCGATTACAAGGATCAACCGCCTCATGCTGAACCATCTGACCGCACCCCACGAGTACCCCGGAAAGCTGTTCGTCGTCGAAGGCATCGACGGGTCCGGGAAGACGACGCAGCTCGCCCTCCTCGCGAAGTGGCTTAGCGCGGCCGGGCACCCCGTGTTCGTGACGGAGTGGAATTCGTCGGCGCTCGTCAAGGCGGCCACCAAGACCGGGAAGAAGAAGAACTCGCTCACGCCGATGACGTTCAGCCTGCTGCACGCGACCGACTTCGCGGACCGGCTGCTCTACAACATCATCCCGCCGCTCAAGGCCGGCATGATCGTCCTGGCGGATCGCTACAGCTACACGGCGTTCGCCCGGGACGCCGCCAGAGGAGTCGACCCGCGCTGGGTCCGCGAGTTGTACAGCTTCGCGGTCAAGCCGGATATGGCGGTCTACTTCCGCGTGCCGATCGAAGTGTCGACCGACCGCCTGATGGCGCGCCGCGTCAAGCTGAAGTTCTACGAAGCGGGCATGGACATGGGCTGGAGCTCGAACGCGCTCGAGAGCTTCCGGATCTTCCAGGGCAAGGTGCTCGACGAGTACGACAAGATCGTGGACGAGTTCGGCCTGCGCGTCGTCAACGCGACGGGCAGCATCACCGACCAGCAGCGCACGTTCCGCAAGCTCGTATCGCAGCACCTGGAGATTGAAGATGACGCCGAACAGCTCGATGAGCAGCTTGGTTGAGGACGGGGGGGCCGGCGTTCGGCCCGGAAGCTATTACGGCTACGGCATTCCCTACCTGCCGATCGCGGGCTATCCCGGGAAGATCATCGCCATCGAAGGGACCGACGGCGTGGGCCGGTCCACCCAGATCCGCCTGCTGCGCGAGTGGCTCGAGGTGCAGGGCTACGGCGTGGCCGAGACCGGCTGGACCCGATCCGAGCTGATGCAGCCGACAATCGAGCTGGCCAAGGCGAGCAACACGCTGAACAAGCTGACGTTCGTGCTGCTCTACGCGACCGATTTTGCGGACCGGCTCGAGAAGGAGATCATCCCGGCGCTCAAAGCCGGCTTCATCGTCCTGTCCGATCGCTACATCTTCACGGCGATGGCCCGCGCGAGGGTCCGCGGCGTCGACAGGACGTGGATGCGGAGCCTGTATGGATTCGCCATCGCGCCGCACCAGGTCTTTTACCTGAAGATCGACGAGAAGACGCTCATCCGACGGGTCCTGCAGTCGCGCGGCATGGACTACTGGGAGTCGGGCATGGACATGAAGCTCGGCGACGACATCTACGAGAGCTTCCGCGCGTACCAGCGGTCGCTGCTGCGCGAGTATGCGTCAATGGCCGACGAGTTCGGCTTTCGCGTGCTCGACGCTCGCCGCAAGGTGGACGTGCTCCAGGACGAGCTGCGCCGGCAGATCGGCGCCTTCCTGGCCGAATCTGATACTTCCGGTGTGAAGACAGAGTAGGGTTCAGGGTTCAGTGGTACTTCCCTGTTTACACGGATTTTACGTGCCAGAAACCACGGCGAAACTGCCGGCCGATAGCCTGTAGCGGCTGGCATGCCGTTCGTACAAGCGCCTCCACCACACACCATGACGAAAGCGGGCGTTCCGGCCCAACCGCCGCCGCCGGATCGGCCGCCGGTCATTGACGTGCAGGGCCTGAATTTCTACTACGGCCCGAAGCGGGCCCTCGAGGACATCACAATCGGGATCAAGCCGAACGTGGTCACGGCGTTCATCGGGCCATCCGGGTGCGGGAAGAGCACGTTCCTGCGCACGCTGAACCGGATGAACGACATCATCCCTGGCACGCGGGTCGAAGGACGCGTGTTGATCGACGGGGACGACATCTACGGCCCGGGCAGCGACGTCGTGCGGCTCCGGCGGCGCGTCGGCATGGTGTTCCAGAAGTCCAACCCGTTCCCGAAATCCATTTTCGAGAACGTCGCGTACGGGCTGCGCATCAACGGGCTTGCGGCGAATCGTTCCGCGCTGCACGCACGCGTCGAAGACAGCCTGAAGGCTGCCGCGATCTGGGACGAGGTCAAGGACCGCCTGCACGAATCCGCGCTCGCCCTGTCGGGCGGGCAGCAGCAGCGCCTGTGCATCGCCCGCGCGCTGGCGATCCAGCCTGAGATTCTTCTGATGGACGAACCGGCCTCGGCGCTCGATCCGATCG
>CAYZBZ010000230.1:0-6764 GCA_964476725.1 uncultured Vicinamibacterales bacterium | reverse complement strand
CGTTTTCGCCGGCGGATTGATCCAAACGGCCGCAGGCAGGAGGATAGGAAGCATTTAGGAAGCATTAGAAGGGGCACGTCAACATAACGCCCGCTATCGGACCCCCCAACCCCAACCCGGCCACAGAAATCCTCGAGTCGCTTGCCCATCAGCCTCGACGTCAGGCTCGTGGAGTCCATCGTCGACATCACCAGCAGGCCGTCCGTGGCGAGCATGCCGTGGGCCGCGTCGAGCATCTGGAACGGTTCGCGCAGGTGCTCGATGACGTCGAACATCGTGACCACGTCGTACGGATCGCGCGGGCGCAATTCGTCGGGCCCATACGCCACGTAGCGATACCGGTGCCTGATGTACTCGAGGGCGTACCGATTGAACTCGACGCCTTCGACGTCGAATCCGTACTCGTACGCGGCGTCGAGAAAGAACCCGAGGCCGCAGCCATAGTCGAGCAGCCGCGGGCGGTCCCGCGACAGCAGGAGATCGCGGATCTGTTCGCAGATGCCACGGTAGCCTTTCTGCTTGTTGATGCGCTCGGAAATGTAGTCGACGTATCCGTACACGCGCGCGGGATCGGCGGCGGTGAGCTGCTGGTTCTCGAAATATCCTTCGTTGTAGACCGCGTGGAGCTCGTCCTCGCTCGGCATCGGATCGAGGACCATCAGCCGGCACGACGCGCACTCGCGGATCGACTTGTCGTGCTCGGCGAACCGATAGCGCACGACGCTCCGCCGCGCGCCACAATGGCGGCACACGAACACGCTGGAAGCGGCCGCGGGGGCGGCTCGACGGCTGGCGATCGGCGTAGGTCGCATCTCTCGCAGAAAACGCTTACCGTATCACGCGATAGACTCGAATGTCGTCGAACCTCTGAACGAGCGCCGCCCGACCTGGGCCTCGTGGGAAACGACGAGCTGTGTCGGCGATGACCCGCAAGTGGGTCGACATCAAGCGCGCAGACAGCGGGTCAGGTAAGGTAAGATCGAGCCTCATGTCCATGGCCCCGCGCGACAGGAGCCGGCAACGCGTGCCCGCGCCTGCGATCTGGATCGTCCTGGCGGCGTTCGCGGTGCTGCTCCTCTATCCGCGCCCCGCGTATGCCTACCTCGACCCCGGTACCGGCAGCCTGATCTATCAGACGCTGCTCGCCACCGCGCTCGGCCTGATGTTCCTCCTGCGGGGCGCGCGGCAGCGAGTGTCTCGCGCCATCCGGAAACTGTTCGGCAAGCCCGACCCCTCCGACACGGCCGACAGCGACCGATCCTGAGCCGATGGCGCCGACAGGGCTCTCGGGCTCGTTCCGCGATCCCGCCGGTCGTCTCTTCGTCGCCGACGGCATCGTCTATCGCCGCATCGACGCCCCCGGCCGCGAGGCGTACGACCGCCTGATGCAGTCGGGCCTGTACGACGCCCTCATCCGGGACGGGCTGCTCGTCGCGCACGACGATCTCGGCCCTTCAGCGGATCACCCTGGCGCGCACACGGTGATCCGCCCGGAGCAGGTGCCGATGGTTTCGTATCCGTACGAGTGGTGCTTCTCGCAACTGCAGGACGCGGCCCTCGTCACCCTTCGCGCCCAGCGGCGGGCGCTCGAGCTCGGGATGTCGCTGAAGGACGCGAGCGCATACAACGTGCAGTTCCTGCGCGGCCGGCCCATCCTCGTCGACACCTTGTCGTTCGAGCCCCACCGCCCGCGGCCGTGGTTCGCGTACCGTCAGTTCTGCCAGCACTTCTACGCGCCGCTGCTGCTGGCGAGCGCCGTGGACGCCCGGCTGACCCGTCTGTCGCAGCTCTTCATCGACGGGGTGCCGATCGGTCTCGCGTCGCGCCTGCTGCCGTACCGCTCGCTCGCTCGCGCAGGCCCGCTGCTGCACATTCATCTGCACGCCGTGGGCGAGCGGCGCTGGTCGTCAGGAAACACGCCGGGGAAGCCCCAGGAAGGACGCGCGAGCACCCCCCGGGCGGCGCTCGCGCTCGTGGACAGCCTCGAACGCGCAGTCGAGCGTCTCCGGTGGACACCGAAGAGCGACTGGTCGTCGTACTACGGCGAGCAGGCGAGTTACGAGTCCGACGCATTCGCTCACAAGGCCGACATCCTCGAGCGCTGGCTCGAGCGCGTGCATCCGCGGCGGGTATGGGACATCGGCGCCAACACCGGCCACTTCAGCAAGCTGGCTGCACGCCAGGGTGCGTCCGTCGTCGCGTTCGACCGCGATCCGGCGTGCGTGGAGACGTTGTATCGCGAGGTTCGCGGGAGCGGGTCCGGGACCAGGGTCGACAGCGACATCCTCCCGCTCGTCTGCGATCTCGCCAACCCCAGCCCCTCGATCGGTTGGGCCAGCGAGGAGCGCATGACCATCGAGGCGCGCGGCCCGGCCGACCTCGTGCTCGCGCTCGCGCTCGTCCACCACGTCGCCATCGGCAACAACGTGCCCCTCCCTTCGTTCGCCGCCTATCTGGCCCGGCTCGGCCGGCGCGCGATCGTCGAGTTCGTGCCGAAGTCCGACCGCATGGTGCAGCGGATGCTCGCGTCTCGAGACGATGTGTTCGACCGTTACACCTCCGGGGAGTTCGAACGCGCGATCGAGGAGCGGTTCACAATTGAGGACCGTGCCGAGCTGACGCCGTCGAGCCGGACGGCGTACCTGCTGGCGGCGAGATGAGCACGACCCGACGCGACGTCATGGTCGCGGCCTGGCTGGGCTTCACGCTGGCGACACTGTTCTTCTACCCGTTGGCCGCCGCGCTCGACGGCAGCAGTTACTACCTGCAGTGGCAGCCGCGCCACCTCGCCGAGACCGCCGTGGCGCTCGCGGGTCTGGGGGTTTTCTTCGCGATCGCGCTCGTCGCCGTGCGGCCGCTCTCGGGCCGCGTTGCCGCCCTGGCGCTCGTCGCGCTCGCGGCGCTGCCGCTCGCGTCGTTCGGCGTGGGAGTGGCGCGCCAGCTTCCGCTGCGGGACACGCTCATCCCGCTGTGGGAGCATCGCGCCATCCGGCTGGCCGTGCCGGTTGTCGTGGCGGCGTGTGCGGCCGTCGCGCTCCTTGCATGGCCCGACCGTCTCAGGCGAGCGCTGCGCGGACTGCTGCTCGTCCTCTCCCCTGTCTCGCTCGTCGTCGTCAAGGGCCTGCTGTTTACCGGCCCACCGCTCGTCGTCGAGCGCGAGGCGCGACCCGTTGAGACCGGCACCGGCAGCCCGCACGGGTGCGCGCCGGTTGTCGCCTTCCTGTTCGACGAGTTGTCGTTCTCCTATGTGTACGACGGGACCACGGTGCGCTCGGAGTTTCCCGGCATCAGTCGCTTTGCGAGCGCCGCCACGCACCACATGGCCGTCGCCGCGCCGGCACCGGATACGCTGGTCGCCATGCCGGCGTACCTCGCGGCCCGGCGTCCACTCGCCATCCGGATTGAAGGCGGCCGGTTGATGGAGTTGCGGGCCGACGGACGTCTGATCCCGTTCAGCGCCATTGAGCCCGACGGACTGTTTGCCACGGCGCGGCGGCTGGGGTTCAGAACGGAGATGGCCGGGTACTACCACGCGTACTGCGCCCTGCTGGGCGACCTGGTCGATGCCTGCCGGTCGTTCAGCTTCTACAACGCCGCCGCTATAGACGGCGCATTCTCGCCCACGCATGCGATCTTGACGACGCTGACCCTGTGGCCACGACAGTTTCCGTTCGGCCTGCTCAAGAATCCGCCCTTCGCGCGCCAGCAGCGCGGTCTTGTCGAGCAGACGCTCGCGTTCGCGCGCCGGCCGCTCGATCGGACGCGACCTGTCTTCCGGTTCGTGCACTTCAGCGTGCCCCACCTGCCGTTCGCGTTCGACCGCGACGGGTACCGTCCCCCGCGCGATCCGCTCCGGACATCGCCCGACGATGCCTACGTGCGGCAACTGGCGTACACGGATCGCCTGGTCGGGGATCTGGTGACCCAGCTGGAACGGTCCATCGACTTCGACCGGTCCACCATCGTCCTGCTGTCGGACCACGCGTTCCGGTTCGGCGGCCGCGAGCAGGACCCCCATCACATTCCGTTCATCGTGAAGGCGCCGGACCAGCGCACGCGGCGGGACGTGTTCGATCCCGAGCGTGGAGAAACGCTCCTCAGGTCGATCCTCGAAGATTCGTGTGAGGGCCGGTGACGCGCTCATTCGGTGATCTCGAGGTGGGCGTGCACCGGGCCATTGCCCTCGTGGTGAGCGCGATCTTCCTCGTGCTGTTGATCGCCACCTGGCGTCAGCCAGACACCACGTGGAAGATCCAGATCGTCGTCGTCGTGCTGTTCACCGTTCGATCGCATCGTCGTTGACGCGTCCTCCGGTGCGGGACACAGCTACGAGGCGTACTTGTCGGTCAACGGCACGCTCGGTGCGCTGCCGATCGGCGCCTCGTTCGACGAGCGCCGCGGCGTGTTGTACTGGCAGCCGCCGGTCGGCTACCTGGGGGCCTACGAGTTCGTGATCGTCCGCGACGGCTACCTGCGGATTCCCGTGCGCGTGGTGCTGCAGCCCGACCGCGGCGTGCGCGTCGCCTCGCGGCCGCCGTTTGCCGATCTGTTCAGGGGCGCGCTGGACTAGAGATCTTCCTAAAGCCCGAGTCCCGTAAAATGAAGCAGGTTTTGCTCGCGTCGGCTTTAGGATGATCCAGCTCCGTAAGCTACTGTAAATATGACGCTTACGTGTAGTATGGTAGCGGCTTCTTCACGCTGGCCTACTAAACCTCCGAAGTCCACGAATTTCCCACTGCCGTGACCGAACGCAACACCACGACCGCGCTCGAGGAGGCGGTTCGCATCACGATCGCCAGGTGATGCCGCCCATGATCCAACCGTCAATGGCCGCGCAGATCAATGCGTTGACGTGGTACCACACGATCGAGCTTGGCCCGGGCCTGACGACCCCGGGCATCTACGATCACCGTCCGTACCTGCCGGCATATGGGCTGCCGAGGGACCTGACCGGCAAGAGCGTGTTGGACGTCGGCGCGGCGAGCGGCTTCTTCACCTTCGAGCTCGAAAAACGCGGTGCGCACGTGACCGCCACGGACCTGCCCGAATGGTCGGCGCACGACTTGGGTCCCCTGTACAAGCCCGAGCTGAGCCCCGAAGGCCTCCACGCGTATCTGCACGATCCCTTTCTGCTCGCGCGAAAAATGCTCGGATCGGTGGCCGACCGGCGTCTCGTCAACATCTACGATCTCGCTCCGGAAACCGTGGGGACCTATGACCTGGTGTTCTGCGGCAGCGTCCTCGTGCATCTCACCGATCCGGTCAAGGCGCTCTGGCGCCTTCGTTCCGTCACGCGGGAGGCCGCGATCATTTGCACCGTCATCCACCCGGTGGCGTCGCCGGATCGGCTGGCCGTCTTTGGCGGACACGAGCGCGGCGACGGCTGGTGGTTCCCCAATCGTGCCGCCTTCGAAGCCATGGTCCGAAGCGCGGGATTCACCGGATACGAGTGGTTCTCCGAGTTCCGGCTCGACTTTCGGGACGGGCGTCCCGGCCCCTATCATGGCGTGATTCGTGCGTGGACGACACCGGAGCGGCCGGCGATCCTTGCCGTCACCGATCACCACACGTTGCCGCCGCTGAAGGTGAGGACGAAGGAAGATCTCGAGCTCGAGGATCTACGCGCACGCGTCGAGACCTACGAGCGCACGCGGTTCTTCCGGGCAGTCCGATGGTTGCACCCGTACCGCCAGCGTCTCCGTGCGCTGCTCCGCCAGGGGTAGTCTGGCAGCCGCTGAAAAGCGCGGCCTGTCAACTCCCAACTCCACAACTCCCAACTCCCAAAGGGACGCACTTGCAGCGCGACGCTCTCCTCGGGAGTTGGGCGTTGGGCGTTGGGAATTGACACACTCTCTCTTTCTCTAGAACCCCGAGCTCACCACCCGCACCACCTGTGCAAGGTCGAAGGCCCCGCTGACGCTGCTGTGCACGTAGACGACAATGTCCCAGGTGCCTGCGGCGAGGTGAGTCACGCTCAGGTTGTAGCCGCTGGCGCTGAACTGCCCGCCGAAGAACGCGCCGACGTCCGGGCGAACGCCGCCGAGCAGCGGCACGCCAAGGAAGGTGGGCGCCGCGCCCGTCGCGGGGTACGCGTAGATGTGGATGGTGTCCACCCCGGTGCCTGACGCCGTGCCTCCGTCGAAGGCCCATCCGCCAACGAGGAACGGCTGGCTCACAGTCGCGGCCTGCCTGGGACTGTCGATCGCCATTCGCGAGCCGCTGCTGATGGTCACGTCGACGACGCGCGCCAGATCGAAACTGCCCGTGGCGGTCAGTCGCGCGAAGGCGACCAGTTGATACCGTCCGGGGACCAGGCCTCGGCCGAGCAGGAGGATAGGAAGCATTCAGGAAGCATTAAAGTGCTCCGTCACGCATCTCTTCAGCAGACAAGCACCTACCTCAACACGACTCTTCGGGGACTGCATGAGTCGATGCGGAACCTGGAACAGGTCCGCGCCGCTTGCAAGCCCGTTGCAAGCCAGAGCCCCCGCAGCCCACGGCCTGCTCGCAAGCAGGCTCCCGCCAGGGACGGGAACACATTGATTCACTGAAGGAAAGATTGGCGGGGTCGACGAGACTCGAACTCGCGACCTCCGGCGTGACAGGCCGGCGTTCTAACCAACTGAACTACGACCCCGCTAGGGTCAGTCTGAGGCATTCGAACTTCAGACTTCTAACTTCAGACTTTCGTTGCGTGCCCGCAAAGAGTGGGCGGTACAGGATTCGAACCTGTGACAGCCGGCGTGTAAAGCCGGTGCTCTACC
>CAYZBZ010000229.1:0-6782 GCA_964476725.1 uncultured Vicinamibacterales bacterium | reverse complement strand
TGGCTTCCCAAGCCAGTCACACGGGTTCGATCCCCGTAGCCCGCTCCAACCTTCGCTCACGATCGCACGCGAAGGTTGTCCGCCGTAGCCGCGAAGCGGCGAAGGTGGACCTCACGAGAGCTTCGGCTGGCAAGCCACTAACCGCGAACGCGCGGTACTGCCGTTCGATGAAGACGCCGGAGTGGACAAGCACCGTCACCAGAAAGCGCGCCTGACGCTCGGTGAAGCCGAATGCCGCGACGGCTTGGACGCGTTCAGCCTCAATCCAGTGGACCTCGATCTCACGGACGTCGTCATCGCGATCCCGTGGATCGCCCCATCGCGGATCGTCATCAAACATCGCCTCCTCCTTCCGGCCAGTGGACTGGCCGGACTGGACACGAACCGGGGTTACCCTCCGGCGTTCAGGATCCCACCGCCGTTGATGATGAGTCGATCCGACACCACGCCGCCGTTGAGCGTGCCGTTGATGATGACGGTGCCTGCCGGCGCGACCACGAAGCCATTGAAGGTTGCGTGGCCGTTCAGAATAAAGCCCCCAGAGAAGATGTTCAGCAGGAGCCGGCCCGGATGGCCGGAGGCGCCGCCCGTGCCGTTCAGGGTCACGCCGCTCGCGACGTTGAGGACCACAGGGCCGACCACCTGCAGCGTGCTCGCCCTGTTGAGCGTGAGGCTCTGAAGATTGTAGACGGCCGGCTCGGTCGCATCCGGCACCCCGAGGATGAAGCCGCTGTTACCGTTGGCGATGAGCGTGCCATACTTGCCGGCAGGGACGGCGAGCTGACCGGCATGGCCGTTGAGCGTGAGGTTGCGAATCGTCCCGAAGTCGCCGGGGCTCTGACCTGGCGAATTCAGCACGACGTTGCGCGAGCCTGTGGGCGAGGGAGGCGCGGCGAGCGCCGGGAACGCGGACGCGTCGGTCCGCCGCACGACGTGGCGCAGCACGGCGCGGCCGTTGAGCGTGATGGTGTAGCTGGATGGCGACACGCTGCCCCCGCCATCAAGGGTGCCGCCATATGTCGGCTGGCCGTTCAGCCGGACACTCGGTGTGCCGGGGACCAACACGTCCCCCGAGACGTGGGCGCCGCCGTTCAGCACCGTATCTTCCGGCAACAACACCTGCACGGAGCCGGCGAGCCGGCCGTTGACCGTGGGCGCATGCCGCACGAGCACGGCCGTGCTGATGACCAGCGTGCCGGCGGCCGAACCGGTGTAGTTCGCATCGTTGATGGTTGCGACAACCGCATACGAGCCGGGCGCGATCGGCGGAGCGGTGCTCCCGTTGTAAGTGAAGTCGACGGCGAGGCCGGCCGGACTGGTCGTCGCAACAGCGGCGTGAGGGGCGCCGTCGTACACCGCGCTCAGACCCCCGAGCGCAATCGTGGCCGCGGCCTTGTTGACCGTGAGCGCGGCGGCGGCGCTCGTCGCCGAGCCCGCGGCGTTCGAGACGACGCTGTCGTAGCTGCCGGCATCGGCGGTCGTCACGCCCGTGAGCACGAGCGTCGAGGTCGCAGCCGACCCGTTTCCTGAGATCGGGACGCCGTTCCTGCGCCATTCGAAACCAAGCGGCGCGGTGCCGTCGCCGGCCACGACGAACGACACGCTGTCTCCGACCGTGACCGTCTGCGCCGCCGGCTGCGCGGTGATCCAGGGTCGCAGCGGCGTGGCAGCGACATACTCCTTGAGCCAGACCATCGCTGGCCGCTCGGCTCCGTTGTCGTGGACGATGTAGGCCCCCTGCGCCGTGCGCCAGTGTCCGGGCCTGTAGCCCCAGAGCGTGATGCCGCGGACCGCGGGGTGCTCCCAGAACGCGGGAAAGATTCTCTGGTAGTCCGCGAGCTGGACCTCGTCAGTCGGGCCATCGATGTCCAGCTCCGTGACGTAGATGGGCAATCCGGTTGTCGCCAGGAGGTCCAGGTTGGCAGTCGTGACGGAGCTGGGCACCCGCGTGGAGAACGCATGCCCCTGGACGCCGACCGTATCAATCAGCGCTTCCGCCTGCAGCAGCGTGATGATGCCGATGTAGCGCTGCGCGTCCGCGGTGTTGTTGGTCACGCTGAACTCATTGATTCCCAGCCCGGCGCTCGGGAAGTACCGCCGTGCCAGCCTGAACGATTCGAGGACCCACTCCCATCCCGAACCGCCGGCCCCGCCGAGCGCTTCGAGGTAATTGCCATCGCCCGGGCCGTCCGGTGGATCATGAAGCGGTTCGTTGACGACGTCGATGAAGTCGATGCCGGGGTATCGTGCGGCGACCGCGGCAAACCATTCCTCGATCTCCTCCCGCTGTTCGGCAGGCGGCAGCGCCTCGATCCAGGCGGGCTGCTGGTTCCCCCAGATCAGGGTGTGCATCCTGAAGGGGAAGCCGTTGTTCTTCGCCAGCGCGTACGCGGTGTCGAGCGCGCCCCAGTTCATGACGTCGCGAGTGGCTTCCACGCTGCCCCACTTGCCAGCGTTCTCCGGAGTCACCTGGTTCCAGTAGGCGGTGAAGTTGAGGGCTTGCGACGGGCTGGACACACCCCCCAGGAACTTGGGTTGACCGGTCGCGATCGGCGGGCCCGGCGGAACATACGGCGGTGGAGGCGGAACTGTCGTTCCCGGCAGGCCGTTGTCGAGATCGAAAACCGTGAAGAAGACTCCTTGCCGGCCGAACGCGAACTTGTCGATCCCCAGCCCATCTTCGCGGCCCGCAACCTGGAACGTTCGGGTCAGGCTGGTCGCATCGACCGCAAACGCGACCGGACCTTCTCCGCCGTCGAACGCCGACAGCTTGACCCATTTCCACACGTTGCTCTGCGCAGTCCCGCCGCCGACGACCTTGTCGCTCGGCAGGATGAATCCAACGGCGCCGGCGAGATTGTTGGCCAGGATCCAGTCGGCATCCGCTGTGGGACTTTTCGTTCCAAATCCGTTCGCGTAATAGAAACTGTCGTCGTTGGAGGTGGCGGGCCCGACGCGCAGCCTGGCGTAGAGCTCGTAGATCCCGGCGCTCGGAAACGTGACGGTGAAGGAGATGACGCGGGCAGCGGTCGTCGGATTTCCTCCTGCCACAGTCGATTGGATTGCGGCGTAGGTGACGCCGTCGCCTGTCAGGATGGAGAACTGCGAGCCGGCGGCGCCCGATTCCGCCTCGACGACGATCGATTCAGTTTGGGCGAACGCGGCCACATTCGCGCACAGCATCAGAACCAGCGTGAGGAGGAGACGGCGGAGGTGCGTCATGGAGGAACCGTTCCTTGTCGTGGGGGCCGAGCGTGCGGGTCGCTTCGGTGACGAGCTGCGTGCGGGTCGGGAAGTCGCCTTCGACGTCGTCACGCTGTAGGGCGCGTTCGGGGTCCACGTCCCCATCCGGCGCTTCTGCGCCTCGGTCGGGTTTATGAGATCCGGGAAGGGGATCGCCGAATAGTTCTTGTTGGCAGCCATCTCCTGCCACTCTAGCACTGGTCGCAGGCGGGCGGCACGGTGCGGAGTGACCCCAGCAGTTACCACCCGAGCCAATAGACGGGAGCAAGTTAGCAGCGTTAGCGAGGAGGATTTTTCTGCGGCAACGTGGCGCCCGTATTCCGAAACCGGCAAATCCTAGCCGCTGATGGCTATTCTGATACTGCTGCATGCGGTCTTCAGAACCTTGAGCCGCGCAAAGTACTTGTCGTTGCCTTCGACGAGCGTCCATGGCGCCAGGCGGGTGCTCGTCCGCTCCACCATGTCATTCACCGCGCGCTCATAGTCGGCCCATTTCGCCCGGTTGCGCCAGTCTTCGTCCGTGAGTTTCCATTGCTTGTATCGCGCCTTCTCGCGCTCCTTGAAGCGGCGGAATTGCTCGTCCTGCGAGATGTGGACCCAGTATTTCACCAGGACGATACCGTGGTCGACAAGCTGCTCCTCGAACTCATCGATCTCGGAGTAGGCGCGCCTCCATTCCCGCTCGGTGGCGAACCCCTCAACCCGCTCCACCAGGACGCGGCCGTACCAGCTTCGATCGAAGATCGTCAGCCGCCCCGCTCGCGACAGGTGACGCCAGAAGCGCCAAAGATAGTGGTGCGCTCGTTCTTCGTCGGTTGGCGCGGCGATCGGGATGACCTGGTACGACCGCGCGTCCAGCGCTCCAGTGACCCGCCTGATCGCGCCGCCCTTGCCGGCCGCGTCCAACCCTTCGAACACCAGGATCATCGACACTCCCTTCTGCTCTGCCTTGCGCTGCAAAAGATTCAGCCGGCCCTGATACTTCTCGAGATCAGTCGCGAAGGCGTTCTTGGAGGCCGCCTGCGACATGTCGAGGCTGCTCAGGATCGTGAGGGCCGCTGCTGCAGATCCGCGCATCTGGGCTGCGGTCGCCGACTGCGACCCTGATTGCCCCGCGGTCATGCGTCGCGCCTGACGTCCAGATCCGCCCGCAAGCTTCACCGTCTGGCGCTCTCCGCGACGCTGTACGAGCGCCTTGCGAATCGCGTCCCTGATCGACCTCGCGACCGTGAGACTCCGATAGGCTTCGTCGACGCCCTCGACAATCGTCCAGGGCGCCTCAATGGTGCTCGTCCGCCGCAGGGCGCGTTCGGCCGCCGCCACGAACTTGTCGTACATGCGCCAGTGCTGCCATTGGCGTTTGGTGACGCGCCACCTGGTGATCGGATCCCTTTCCAATGTCCGAAGCCGCTTCTTCTGAGCGCTCTTCGCGAGATGCATCCAGAACTTCAGGATCAGCGCGCCATCATCGGTCAGAGTCCGCTCGAACCCGGCGATCCGCTCCAGCTGCCTGTCCAAATCGGCCGTTCGGCTTCGGCCATAGACGCGATCGAGCACGGGACGGGAGTACCACGAGCTCAGGAACAGGCCGATTCGGCCCTTTGGCGGCAAATCTCGCCAGTACCGCCAGTGCTCGGGGCGCTCCCTTTCCTCATCTGACGGCTCCCCGTAGGCGCGCGTCACGATCCAGCGCGGATCCATCCATTCGTTCAGCAGGTTGACGGTCTCTCCCTTGCCCGCTCCATCGACGCCTGCAAACACGACAATCACCGAAAACCGCGCACTGGTCAGCTGTCGCTGCATCTCGAGCAGCTCCATACGGAGGGTCGGGATTCGCGCTTTGTATTCTTCCTTCGGGATCGTTCGGCCGAGCTCGGCAGCTTCAAACATCGTTCTTCCTTGATGGCACGTCGAGAATAGGTCCCCGCTGCGTCAACTCGTTCAGCCTAACTAATGGCTTGTCGACATCGAGGCGTCGGATGACGTCGAGGGTCGCTCGCTTGACCTCATCGACCGAGCCGTGGCCTGGCACGGTGACCAGCAAGTTGACCAGGCCATAGTAGTCAATGACCGGCGCCGTCTGACGGTGGAACGTCACGAGCCGCGCCCGCACCGTATCTGGTGCATCGTCGGACCGCTGGTAGAGATGTTCTCCGGTGCAGCGGCCGTGCGGACAAGTGCCGAACGGATTTGCGATGCGGTGGAAAGGGACCTGACATTCGCGGCAGACCAGACGCCCAGACAGCCGCTCCACCAACTCTTCGTCAGGAACCTCGACATAGAGGACGGCGTGGATCTCTCGCCCGAGGGCCGACATCATCTCGTTGAGCGCAATGACCTGCTCCATGGTCCGCGGGAACCCATCGAGGAGGACACCTTTCAGCGTATCAGGCTGGCTGACCCGCTCGCGCAGCATGGCGATCGTGATGGGGTCTGGCACCAGGGCGCCGCGCGCCATGTATTCGCTGGCTCGCAAGCCGAGTTCCGTTTTGCGCTCCACGTGGCCACGGAACAAGTCGCCCGAGGCGATGTGCGTCAGCCCGAGCGCGCGCTGCAGGTGATCCGCCTGGGTCCCCTTGCCCGATCCAGGTGCGCCGAGGAGAACGAGATCCATGCTGCGTTGGCAGTTGCTGTTGTGGCCAACAGCCCAGAGTTTGTAGCCGGGATTTCCATTTTGGCCATCCGCCATGCATACGGTTATACACCCACGGATGGGGGCCGCGACGACGGGTATTCCGGCATTGGAGCTTTCGTCCATGCCGCCCGCGCCGAGCACGGAGAGAATCTCGCAGGGGCCGAGGCGAGTTGCCGATACAGATCACTTGCTGACTGCCACCTCGGTCGCTGCGCTCCAGGTGAACTCGACGAATTTGTACAGCGACGACTCCAGCAGTCGCTCCACGTCGCTATGGGCGCCGAAATTGGTGCGGTCCTCTACAGTCGCGGCGGCGCCGATTCCGTAGCTCTGGATCCCCTTTGCCCGCAGCTGCGCCTGGTCGCTGGCACCTGTCGACATGCTGGGCAGCACGGTCGAGCCTTGGTACATCCGCAGGCTGACCTGCTCCAGCACGCGATACATCTCCGTATCGAGGCGCGAGGCAGGCGACGCGGGCCGTGTGGCCGGCAACGGCACGATCGTAATCGCCTGGTCGCCGATGATCCGCTGCAGGGTCTCGTAGAACATCGGGATATTCTCGTCCGGCAGCGCGCGGATATCGAGGGTCGCTTCCGCCTCCGACGGGATGACGTTCGGTCCGACGCCGGCTTTCAGCATCGTGGGCACGACCGAGGTCCGCAGCATGGAATAGTGGCGGGGCTCGTGTTCCGCGAGGTACTGCTGGACGGCGCCTGCCCGCTGCGGGTCGAGCAGCGCTCTGTACCGCGACGCCTGCTCAGGCGGGCTCATTGACGCCAGCCTCTCGAAGTAGGTGCGCGTCGTATCGTTGAGTCGCATCGGCGCCTCCCACGTGCCGAGCTTCTGGATGGCGGCGCCGAGATGAACGAGCGGGTTGTCCACGCGCGGGACAGATCCGTGTCCG
>CAYZBZ010000228.1:0-6784 GCA_964476725.1 uncultured Vicinamibacterales bacterium | reverse complement strand
AAATGGCCGTAAGTGATCGGGGCACATTACGAGGTCTTACACAATTTGCGTTTTTCTAGCCGAGTCGTGTCTGTAAGTGATTGATTCTAAACGGAGAGATGTCCGAGTGGTTGAAGGAGCACGCTTGGAAAGCGGTTTTGGCCACGCTCACCGAGCGATACGGAAACACCTCCTAGCGCATTCCGTTCAACGACTTCCCGCCACAACATGTTTCTCCACGTGAACCCGTAAACGTCGGTGTTTGTCGGCGGTTCCGGGGCGGCCTTACACAATTTCTACACAGTTCGAAGTGCGACTTGTAAGCGGCTCTGCGCCGTTGCTGTCTCGATCGTCGAACTGTGCCCGAGAAGGCTCTACTTCGCGGCGCTCCCAAGATGCTGCTCGAACCACTGCATCAGTGCGGCATAGGCGCGCTCGAGATCGGCGGGAGCAGCGCCCTCGAACCCGTGTCCCGCGCCTTCCATTCGAATGAACGACGCGGGTACGCGCGCCTTGGTTAAGAGCGAGCAGCACGACCGACGAACGCACGCGAGTGCCGCTCACGGCTGCTGACGGACAACTTCGTAGTCGCCCCTGCGCGCGCCTTCGCGCACCACCCAGCCCGCCGCGGCCTTGAACGTCCACCCGTCTCCGGAGATCGTCGCGTCGTCGCCGCGTACGGGCGCCGGCAAACGCCGCGAGCCGCCATCGGGCGCCACCAGCACGCCATTCTCCGCCGCGAGCGTGCCGCAGCGTCCCGACAGGCGATAGGGATTGAAGTACACGGTCCCGGCACCGGGAATCACCACGGCGCCCAGAGAATTCGAGGTGCCGCTGCCTCCGCACGCCATCACGAACACCGGGCCGTCCACAAATCGCTGATGTAACTCGGCGATCCGTGCCTGCCGCTGCTGCTCGCGCAGTTCTTCGGCCGCGCGGTGCTCGGCGTCTCCGTCGCGCGCGGCAACCGCCGCCGCGTCCGCGACCGGTTGCACCCCGAGATGCTGCTCGAACCACTGTATCAGTGCAGCAAAGGCTCGCTCGGCATCGGCGCCCTCGAACCCGTGTCCCGCGCCCCTGATGGGAATGAATGACGTTGGCACGCCCGCCTTCATCAACGCCGCGTACATCGTCTCCCCATGCTCGATCGGGACGGTCGTGTCGGCGTCGCCGTGCGCGATGAGCGAGGGAGCTGATCTGGGAGAGACGAAACGAATCGGTGAGAACTCTGCCGCTTCGGCCGCGGTAATGTTGAGAAACGGCTGCTGCATCGCCAATCGAGCCAGATCCGTCCCCGGATAGTTCGCCACGACCGCCGCAACGCGACTGGATTCCCTGCGCACGGGGTCGGAGGCCGACGGATTCCCCGAGTCGCCGGTCGTACCGAGCAGCAGCGCGAGGTGTGCCCCGGAGCTGTTGCCGAAGACGCCAATGCGGTTGGGATCCACGCCGTACTCCTTCGCATGCTGACGGATGAAGCGGACCGACCGCCGCATGTCCGCCACGACCGACGACAAGGGATACCTTGGCCGGCTGCCGTGTCTCACGACGAACACGGTAAATCCCTTCTCGTTCAACTGGGGGGAGGCCTGGGCGAAAACCTGGGCAAGCTCCACGCTCGATTGCCACTGGCCGCTCGCGATGGCGATGACGCCAGCACCGTTGGGGCGGGCCGAACGGTACACGTCGAGCATAAGCGCTAGCCCGTCGTCCTTGTACCCGTACACCACATTCGTTGTGACCGGGGGCTGACGCGCGGGTATCGGGACAGTGCCGATTCCACGTGTCGTCGCTGAACAGGCGCACGCGACGAGCGCGAGCAGCACGACCGGTGAACGCAAGGGAGTGCCGCTCATGGCTGCTGCCGAACGACTTCGTAGTCGCCCCTCCGTGCGCCTTCGCGCACCATCCAGCCCGCCGCCACCTTGAACGTCCAGCCATCTCCGGCGAGCGTCGTGTCGTCGCGGCGCATGGGTGCGGCCACGCGACGGACGCGGCCATCGCTCTCGAGCAGCACGCCCTTCTCGGCTTCGAGCGTGCCCGAGTCTCCATTGTGGCGATAAGGGCCGAAGAACACCGTCCCGACGTCCGGAATCACCACGGCGCCCATGGAATTGGACATGCCACCGCCTCCGCCGCGAATCACGAGCACCGGACCGTCCACGAACTGCCGGCGCAATTCGGCGAGGCGTTCCTGCCGCCCTCGCTCGCGCTGCTCCTCGGCGGCGCGGATCTCGGCGCCGCCGTGTCGGGCGGCAGCCGCCGCGGCGTCGGCGGCCGGTTGAACAGTGAATGCGCCCGCCAGGAGCGCGGCGAAATCGTCGGTGTTGCGGATCCGCTGACGCCAGTCGGGAGACGACCCGTCGAGCAGGAGCCCATACGCGGGGCCGGTGAAGTACGCAAATGTGCGAACGAAACTTTCCCCTGTCTCCGCGCCGGCCAGTGCCTCGAGAGCACCGGCGACTGCGTCGGCCTCAGAGTCTGCCGCGGCCGCCACGCCCGTGTACGAGGCGACGCCTTCATTGATCTCGAGGGCGCGCTCCTTTTCGGCGCTGCCCGGGTAGAGCGTCTGCCGCGCCTGCCGGAAGGCGAGCGCGTCGCGGACGGCTGCGGTGCGCAGCGCGCCCGACTCTCGCAGCGCCCGTGCGAGCGCGCGGCATTCGAGCCGCAGCCAATAGCGTCCATCCATGGCGTCGAGATGTTCATTCAGCAGCTCCGACGCCGCTAGCCCGAGCTTGCGTTGCACGATGCCGTGGAACAACTCGTGGAGCAGGATCGACCTCGCGGTGCGCGGCGTCGCGTTGGCCAGCGTGTCCCACATGTACGCCGCCCACGTCACGCCGCCCCACTCGATTGGGGCGTTCAGAATGCCGAGCCCCCGCGGGCGCGGCCCTTCCGGTGCGGGCTGGCTGGTGGCGATCGTCTGCGTCCGCAGGTCGGCGATGACCATCGGCCCGCACATCGACATACCCCAGAGGCGTTTCCCCTCCCGCTCGCACACCGCCTGGACGTCCTTGAAGAACTCCTGTGCGCGCTGTTGATCGACCTGTGCCACCGCCGGCGGCGGGTGGCCTACGACCACGTACGTGACGACTGCCGTACACAACGCTGATATCCGCATTGTCTACTCCCTGTCCGTTGCCTACCTTGGCACAACCCACGTGCCGGCCATGTGGTCGTGCGGTCCGCGCCCTGGACTAGCGATGGTCCACGCGACGCCTGCCGCCATCAAGAGGAACGCGAGACTGCCCAGGACGAACGCCACGTCCGGAGACACACGCGGCTCGCCGAACATCGGGACTCCGACACAGGCGATCCACGCGAGCGCCGGCGACCAGGCGACCAGGAACCGGATCGCCGATCGCGCCCGGCCAATCTCGCGGCCATCGCGCCGAACCACCGCATGCCGGAGAGCCCGAGTGACCAGCCCGCCTGGCACGGCCAGCACCGATATCAGGCCGCACGCGATCGAGAACAACACCGGGATGGATGCAAACCCGCTGGCGACAAAGCCCCGGAGCGCCTCGCCACCGGCGGGGAAGTTTGCGCTCAAGTTTGCGCTCTGGGCTGCCAAGTCTTGAATCTGCGGGGCAACGATGGCGGAGGCACGAGCGAGCTCGTCGGGAGAGACCGCCGGATAGCGCGCGGCGATCTTCGCCGCCGTTCGTCTCATACCGAGAAACGGTTCAATCTGAGGCGCCTGAGTGTTCCAGAACTCGTCGCTCGTGAGCTGCGAGCCAAAATGCGCAGCAACATACTGCTCCGCCGCGGTGCGCTGCTCTCGAGTCTTGAACTCGACATCGGCACCTGAGTCAGTGATCCACGTCATCCACATCATGAACTCGCTTCTCTGGCGGAATATATTGCTGGCGTCTCCCTGGAGGGATCTCGCGAACATGGGAAGCATCACACTGACGATCAGGAAAAGTACGGCCACCGGCATCGCCGCTATCACCATCGGCAGGGCACGACGGACGCGTGAGGGCCGGCTGGGAATCGATGCGAGACGCAGGAGTTCCGCCTTGACGTCAGCGAGCGCCGGCGGCGCTCCGCTCCCAAGTCGACGCAACAGCGCTGTGCCCGACAGCGGCGCGGAAGGCTCGGGAGTTGGATCGAGCGCGCGCGTGGAGACCGCCGCCAGAAGTTCCACGGCACTGCGCATCTGATGCGCCTCCGGCGCGTTGAGTCCGGGCCACGAGAAGTCGAGAAGCACGAGCTGTCCGTCGGCTCGCCTCCACAGGTGGGCGAGAGTGAGCCGTGTGTCCCTGTCTTCGTGAGCGGGGGCATCGAGCTCGGTCGCCAGGCTCGAGAGCGCACGATGCGCTTGACGCCAATCGGACGTCGGCGGCGCGGTCAGGAATGGCTCGCCCCGCGGCGCCTCGAACGCGTCCCAATTCTCAGTCGCCGATCGGTGCCCCGCGAGCCAGTACAGTCGCCCGGGCCGCGACATGTCACGCCGTGCGGCCTCGACCGGCGGTGTTCCTGGCGGAACTTCGTGAATCCAGACATGACGGCGAAGGATCGGATCGATCCCGATGAGCAAACGTCCGCCGCCGGTCTCGCCGACCATCGTGTGCACGGCGTACGGTCCGACGCGTCGCAACGAGGAAAGGGCGGGAACAAGATCGGCAGGTGACGCCTTCGGAGCGGCGGATGCGACGGGCCTGACGTTCCGCTGCACGACACGCGTACGGCTCAGCAGCTCGTGGACGCCGGTCCATCCGTTGCCACGGCGGGCGGTCGAGAACAGCAGAATGGTCAACAGCAGCGACAGCAAGACGTCAGGCGGCACATTCCAGGCGCCCATGAAGAAAAGAGTGGGCACATGGAACACCGCGGTACGCAGGCCAACGCGCAGCCACCACCGATCATCGGTCTGCGACGTCACGCGCAAGCCCATGAGCCGCTTGCCCAGCGACGCGCCCCAGCCGCCTTCCAGGACGAAGAAGTAGATCACCGGCGCGAGCCACGACCACGCCGAAAGTCGGAGCAGCATGGCCGAGCCCGCGGATCCGAGCGTCACGCCGACCATCCAGGTCGAGGATATGAGCAGCCAGATCATGATCGAGACGATTGCCGAGTCAGCGATCCACGCGATGAGGCGCGCCCCGAGCGGAGAAGGAGCTTCATCCGCGGACCCGTACGGCCGCAGGAGATCCGCCAACTCGGCGTACGACTGCGGTCGTCCGGCGGGAGCCTTCGCGAGACAGCGCAGCACGACGGCCGCGAGTCCGCGTGGAATGTCGCGCCGAAGCACGCGCGGTGACGCGGGCTTCTCGGAGGCCACCTTCGACACGAGCTCGCGCAGGTCCGGCGCGTCGAGCGGCGGCCGTCCCGTCAAGAGGTAGTAGAGCGTCGCGCCGACGGCGTAGATGTCGGCGCGAACGTCGAGCGGCTCGCCTCGCAACTGCTCCGGCGCCGCGAATTGCGGCGTGCCCTCGAACCCGGCCGTCGCCAGCTCGTGCCGCACGTCGCGTGTCAGCGTGGAGATGGAGAGTCCGAAGTCGCCAACCTTGACGGCGCCGTCGGCGTCAACAAAGCAATTCGACGGCTTGATGTCGCGGTGGAGAATCCCAGCCGCCTGCGCGGCGTCGAGGCCGCCGATGATGTCGAGCACGGCCGATACGGCGGCGGATGGAGGCATCGGCCCCTCGGCCGAAACGCGATCTTTCAGCGTGCCGCCGGAGAGCAACTCCATCGTGATCGCGGGCGCGCCGCCCACTTCTTCGCTGCCGAAGATGTAGACCGTGTGCGCGTGGCTGATCGACGCCGCGAGCTGCCCCTCACGAAGGAACCGTGCACGATCTTCGTTGCCCCGCAGCGTGGTGCGCAAGACTTTCAGCGCCAGGCGTCGTCCTGTCTCGAGTTGCTCGGCCTCGTAGACCTCGCCCATTCCACCGCGGCCGAGCAAGCGGATGACCCGATACGACCCCCAGAGTTGCCCGTCCACAAGGCGCGGTGCGCCAGGTCGCGGCGGATACGCCGTGGATGCCCCGCCGGTCGAGGTCGCGTCACTGGATCCCGTGAGCGTTTCCACCCCGGCGGTCAGCAGGCACGACGCGCACAGACCTTCTGGTGCATCAGGCGGCAGTTGCCGTCCGCACAGTGGACAACGTCGCGACGGGTGGTTGACGGTTTCGGACATCACATCCCCCGGTTCGTCTGAGGCCAGATCTCCTCGTTCATCTGGATCAGACAGAACCGTCGTCCGGGGTTACGCACTCAACGCCTGAATGAGATGACGGATCTCGTCGTCGACGTCCCGTCCATCGGCAACGGTTTCCGCGACGCGCTGGCGCAACAGGGATTGAAACCGGCGTCTGAGACGATGGACCGCGACTTTGACCGCGCCCTCCGACGTTCCGAGGCGGGCGGCCACGGCGGCGTAGCCCCCAACCGGCGCCTGTCCCAGCAGGCACGCTTTGAGCTCGTCGAACTCGGACGCGCGTCCCTGAGCGGTCCATTGCGCGCGAAGGTCGGCGAGCAGGCAGTCGACGACCGTCAATGCCCAGCGCCGCTCGAAGAGCGTTTCGGGAGTGGCGTGATTCACAGGCTCGACCACGTACAGGCCCTCAGCGTTCTCGAGCGGGACCATCTGCCAGCCACCGCCGCGCTTCTGCGTCCGTTCACGTGCCGACCAGTTTGAGAGGTAGTGCTTCAGCGACGCCAGAAGGAACGCGCGGAATCGGCCCCGATCCTGACGTAGCCCCTCGAAGTCCTGCCGCTCGATGAGCGATGTCAAGAACCCCTGCGTCAGGTCGCGCGCATCTTCCGGGTCGAGACCTCGGCGGCGGAGGTAGGCGTA
>CAYZBZ010000227.1:0-6799 GCA_964476725.1 uncultured Vicinamibacterales bacterium | reverse complement strand
CGAACGAGGAGGTCGCCGGGGCGGGCGTCATGCCGGGGATGAGCTGCGTGAGCGCCGTGAAGTTCCGGAAGTTCGAGGGCACGTCCTCGATCTCGCGGCCGGAGAGGCTGCCGCCGATCTTGTTGCTCGTCTTCTCGACCAGGGGCGCCACTCCCTCGACGGTCACTGCTTCCTGGAGCCCGACCTGCCGCAGCTTCATCTCGACCGTCGCCTCGAGGCCGGCGGTCAGCTCGACCTCACGAACGATGTCCTGGAAGCCGGACATGGTGGCGGTGACCCGATACTTGCCCGGCTGCAGGTTCTGCGCGGTGTAGGCGCCGTTCGACGCGGTGACGTAGGTTCGGCTGTATCCGGTAGCCTCCCCCTTCACCGTCACCGAGGCGCCGGGCAGCGCCAGGCCATCCGGATCCAGGACCTTGCCGGTGATCGAGCCTTGCTGCTGAGCGAGGGCGACGCCGGGCACCAGGAGCGCGCACACGGCCGCGAGGAGGCCGACCCGTGCCCACATGCTTCGCCCGACGGGACGAACGTCCGACGGATGACAATCGGTTCTCAACATGGTCTTGCCTTCCTTTTGAACCGTCGACACGACGCCCCGAGTGGAGACGCCGGCTCACGCGAACTTGGATGGACCACGAATCTCTCGCCGGATTAGTTGGCTGACCCTACGCCCGGGCGGTTCCTGCTGTCAAGTCAACGAGCTGTCTCCGTCAATTGACCGCGAAGCAGTAGAAGAAACCGGCCCCCCCGGTGCCGACCAGATTCTCCTGGCTGCAGCCGCCTCTCGATCGATGCACCGAGTTCCACGACGTGTTGCCGCCACCGACACGATCGTTATGGCCGACCATCGCGCCGCCGCTGCCCGCCGCGCCGCTCGTCCAGTTCCCGCACGTCATGTCCTGCTCACCCGTGAAGGCCCGGCCCAGCGAGTCCGAGCCGGTGAGGATGTCGTGCTGGTTGGGGGTGTCTCCGCGGCCCTTGATCGGCTCGCCCTTTTGGCTGACGGCGCTCTCCTTGGTGACGTTGTTGCGGTCACGCTGGACGTCTCCGTGAAGGTCGGCGACGTCTTTCGCGATCAGGACACCCTTCGCGTTGTGCCAGGGACCCGAGCCGATGCGATCACGGGCGTTGACGGCGCCCGCGCCCTGCGTGCTGAGATAGGCGCGCCACGTCCGGCCGCCGGTTCCGGCGGCTTCCGCCAGCTTCTGGCAGTGGGCGTCGGCTCCGGCCAGCCCGCCCAGGTCGGCTCCCTTCCCGACGCCGACACTGGTGACGAAGAACCGCATGGGTTGCGGCGACGGCGACGGCTGCGGAGCGGGGGACGGCTGCGCAGCAGCCGGCGACGGCTGTTGCGCAGCGACGACAGGCACGCCCAGCCCCGACACGATCAAGGCGGCCAGCGCGTACGTCGTCTTCATCGACGGCTCGCCGAGTAACGGAATTCCTTTCCCACGAGCTTCGCGCGGTCGGCGCCCGGCTTGGGACGGAACTTCTGAATGCGGCCGTTCTGAACCTCCGCGACGTACAGGTTGCCCTCTTGATCCACCGTCATCTGGTGCGGCCCCCAGAATTGCCCGGGCTGCCCGCCTGGCTGGCCCCATCCGTAAAGGAAATTCCCCTTCAGATCGTATTTCAGAATTCTCTGCGTCCCGCCGTCGCCCATCCAGAGGTGCTGGTCGTCTGTGATCAGGTGGTAGTACGGCAGCGAGCGCACCCCGGTCGGCCAGTGGCTTTCGCGCGTCGGAAACATGTCGAGGAACTTGCCGTTCTCGTCGAAGACCTGGAACCGCTCGTGGCCGCGATCTGCGACGTAGATCTTGCGATCCTTGCTGATCGCAATGCTATGAACGGTATTGAACTCGTTGGGGCCGGGGTTCTTCGGGTCGGCGGGGGCGATCCCCCAGTCCATCAGGAACTTACCGTCCTTGTCGAACTTCGCGACGCGTTTACCATGGTAGCCGTCACTGATGAAGAACGTGCCGTCGGGCAGCCAGGCGATGTCCGTCGGACGGGCGAACGTGTTCGGGCCGCGTCCCTCCACACCCATCTGGCCAAGCGTCATCACCAACTTGCCGTCATACGTGAACTTGAAGATCTGGTGGAGGTTGTCGTCGATCACCCACACGTGCTTGTCCGGATCGTACGGGCTCATCTTGATCTTGTGCGGCCCCCGCGGTTTCAACGGTGCCGACGGCTGGTCGAAGAGCCTGTCGTGCTGCGGCCACGACTGCACCATCTTGCCGTCGCGATTCACCACGAAGATGACGTGGTGATATCGCATCACCGGGAGGCGAGGGCCGGTGGCGCTTCCCGGGGAGGGACTGATCTGCGCATACGGCGTCCACGGCTTCGCGCCCTTGGGCAGCGGCAGCTCGCCGCGCTGCGCGATCCAGATGCGGTCCGGGCTCTCGGCGTACACCGCGGCCTGCGACCCCCAGGTCCATCCTTCGTGTTTGACGCCATCGGGCCCGTCGGGCAACGGCTGCAGCCAGTTCTCGACGACCTCGTAGGGGCCGTACATGTCCTGCCCGCCTTTTTCCTGGGTCGCAGGCGCTGCGGCAGCGTCGGCCGCCGCCTCTGAGGCGGGGGTCGATTCCGGCGAGCTGCAGCCTCCAAGGGGTACCGCGGCGAGGAGCCCCACCGCCAACAGAATAGTGACCGACTGCCGTGGCATGTGCATCTGAACCTCCTGGCCGTCGTGGCAGAAAGAGGACGAGAGTAGGGGTTGGTGTTTAGGCTCGCATTCTACGCTGTGGTCGGCCCCAGGAGAAACGAGTCCGAAGTCGCTTTCGATCAGCGTCGCAGCGTGACCTTCTGCACGCGCCAGTTGCCGACCTCGCCGACGAGCAGGTCGTTCTCGGTGCGGCAGTCGAGGGCGTTGGTGATGCTGAACTCCTTGGCCACCTTGCCCGCCCGGCCGAACTTCCCGACGACCTGTCCGTTCAGCCGGACCTTGTAGATCTCTCCGTAGTTCAGCGTTTCGGGGTCGTTCGAGTTGGAGCTGTACAGATACTGCGTCGGGCCGCCCGAGATGCAGATCGCCTGCGGCGTCCCGATCCCACCGAACTCCGATTTGAAGTTGCCCTCGCCGTCGAAAACCTGGATGCGCTTGTTGCCGGCATCGGCGACGTAGACGTCGCCGGCGGCATCGCTGGCGATCCCGCGGACGCTGTTGAACTGGCCGGGCCCCGAGCCGGTGCGTCCCCAGGACTTGACGAAATTCCCGTCCCGGTTGAACTTCGAGACGCGGTTGTTGGTCCCGTAGCCGTCGGCCACGTACGCGTTGCCGGCGGCGTCAAAGGCGACGTCGGACGGCCGGTTGAAGGACTGGCCCGGAATGCCCTGGCCGGGAGCGAGACCGGCGGTTGCGCCACCGCCCGGCCCCGGCGACACGACCACGGCCGGCGGGTCATCGACACGCCGCGCCGGCACTCCGGGCCCTGGTCGAACGTTGATCGCCTCCGGCCGTCGGCCGAACACGCGGACAAGCCCCCCTTCCGGATCGAACTTGATCATCATGTTTGAGCCGGCATCGACCACCCAGATGTTGTCCTGGGGATCGACGCGGACCTGCTGCGCGAAGTCCATCGAGTAGGTGCCCTGCCCGATCTCCTTGACGAACTTGCCGGTCTGATCGAACTGGAACAGGCGCGAGTTGCCGTGATAGAAGGTCCGCTCGTCGCCGAGCGTCGCCACGGGGTGTCCCGTGCGCGCGTACACGAAGATGTGGCCCTTGGAGTTGGTGGCCACGCCCGCGACTTCGCCATAGGCCGGAAGCGAAAGGAGGTCGACGTTTGCGTCGAAAGCGATGTCCGGCGCCGGCTGGGCGAGCACCGGCACGGAGGCGGCGCACGCCGCGGCCAGCGTGACGAACAGTAGAGAGCGTTTCATGTTTCCCCCTTAGTCCCGGCTCGTGGTTTCCGTCTGGTCGGGATGCAGGATGATCTTCTGCACCCGCCAGCCCTGGATCTCGGCGGTATAGATCTCGTTCGGAAAGCGGCAGTCCATCATGTGGATGCTGGCGAACTCCTTCAACGCCGTACCGGGCTTGCCGAACTTGCCGACCACGGTGCCGTCCAGCTCCATCTTGTAGATCTCTCCGGTCGTGTTCGCGTCACGCTGATCGATCGTCGTCCCCGCGGAGTTGGAAGTGTAGAGATACTGATGCGGCCCCGGAGAGATGCAGATCCCCCACGGCGCGCCGATGTTGTCGTACACCGCCTTCTGGTTCAGGTCGTTGTCCAGCACGACGATCCGGAAGTTGCCCCGGTCTCCCACGTACACCCAGCCTTTTTCGTCAACCTGCATGGTGTGGGGGGTCATGAATTGCAGCGGACCGTTGCCGCGCGTCCCCGCCGACTTGATGAAGCGGCCGTTCTTGTCGTACTTCACGATCCGCGAGTCGGTGTACCCGTCGGAGATGAAGATGTTGCCCTGCGGATCCCATCCCATGTCGGTCGGCCGATGGAACGAATAGGGGCGGTTGGTCCCAGAGAAGGGGGCGACCCCCGGCATGTTGGCGAGCTGATCGATCGCATCCGGCCGCTTGCCCATCACCATCAGGAGCTTTCCGTCGGGGGCGTACTTCAGGATGACGTTGGACCCCTCGTCGACCGTCCAGACGTTGTCGTCCTTGTCGACGCGCACGGAGTGGGCGAAGCCGTACCCGTAGCTGCCCTTGCCGAACTCCTTGACGAAGTTCCCGGCCTTGTCGAACTCGAAGACGCGGGACTCGCCGCTGCGCGTGAAGATGAACACGTGACCCTTCGAGTTGGTGGCCACACCGATGCCCTCACCCATGTAGAGGCCGGGTGGCATCCGGTAGAAATTGGGCACCGACTCGTACGGGATCTCCGGCGCGGTCGCCCTTGCCTTGGCCGCCGGCCTCTGGGCGAGGGCGGGCGCGGCGTAGAACAGCAGGCCGGCCACGACGGGAGCGATAACGCGTTTCATCATTCCTCCTCCGAGCAACACCGAGAGCAGACAACCTTTGACAACTGGGGACGGCGGACGGTATCTCAAAGTCGTTTCGTCAACAACAGGGACCCGTCTAGTGGGCGGTTGCGCCGAACAGGGCGGTTTCCTCGGCGCTCTGTTGCCTGACCGGCCGCGACAGGTAGGAGTAGACTGCCGGCACCACGTAGAGGCTCAGGAAGCCCGAGAAGAAGAGCCCGCCCACGACCACGATCCCCATCGAGCTGCGGCTGCCCGCCGCGCTGCCGAGCGCCAACGCGATCGGCAACGCGCCAAGGATCGTCGCCAGGCTGGTCATGAGGATCGGGCGCAGGCGAGCCACCGCGGCGGAGTGCACCGCCTCGAGCTTGGAGAGCCCCGCGCGCTTCCTCTGGTTCGCGAACTCGACGATCAGGATTCCGTTCTTGGTCACCAGCCCGATCAGCATGATGATGCCGATCTGCGAGAAGACGTTGAGGCTGGACTCCGTGAGCCACAGGCTCAGCAGGGCGCCGGCGACCGAAAGCGGCACCGTGAGCAGGATGATCACCGGGTCCACGAAGCTCTCGAACTGCGCCGCCAGCACCAGGTAGATGAGTACGAGCGCGAACACGAAGGCGAAGACCAGGCTCTGCGCGCTGTCGCGGAAGTCGCGCGACTGGCCGGCGAGGTCGGTGCTCACCGTGGGCGGCAGCGTGAGCGCAATGCGGTCCAGCTCCTGGAGCGCCTGCCCGAGCGTATAGCCAGGCGCGGGCTGCCCGGAGACCGTGGCCGAGACGTTGCGATTGAAGCGGTAGATCGAGGCCGGGCTGATCGTCTCCTCGTAGCGGATCAGGTTGTCCAGCGAGACCATGCTGCCGTCGCGGCCGCGCACGGAGACGCGCTTCAGGTCGGCCGGCTTGTTGCGGTCGCCGCGCAGGAGCTGGCCGATCACCTGGTACTGCTTGCCGTCCTTCAGGAAGTAGCCCAGCTGGCTGTCGCCGAACGCGAACTGCAGCGTGCGGCCGATGTCGGCCACCGGAATGTCGAGCTCGGCCGCCTTGGCGCGGTTGATGCGCACGGAGACCTCGGGCCGGTTGATCTTGAGGTCGGTGTCCATGAAGCGCAGCATCGGGCTGCTCTGCGCGGCCTCCAGGAACTTCGGCAGCACCTCGATCAGCGTCTCGACCCGCGAGGCCTTCAGCACGTACTGCACCGATTGCGCGGCACGGCGGTCGCCGATCGTCGGCGGCTGCCCCGGGAAGGCGCGCACGCCCGTGAACTGGTCCAGCTCCTCGCTGAGCTTGCTGAAGATGGCCTGCTGGCTGCGCTTCCGTTCGTGCGGCTCGACCAGATAGATCTGCTGCGCCGCGGTGTTGGGTGAGCCGCCTCCCGAGCCCATGAACGAGAAGTTGTGCCGGACCTCGGGGATCGACGTCGCGACGTACTGCGCCAGCTCGGTCATGCGCGCGAGCATGTACTCGAAGGTGGCGCCCTCCTGCGCGCGCACGGTGATGCGGATGTTCGAGCGGTCTTCGAGAGGCGCCAGCTCGGAGGGAAGCCGGCCGCCGATCAAGACCGCGAGCGCCACGCTGGCGACGAAGACCGGCAGGCTCAGCCAGCGCTGGCGCAGGAACGCGGCCAGCGAGCTTTCGTAGCCTCGCGTCATGGCCACGAAGAAGGGCTCGGTGGCGCGGTAGAACCGGCCGTGGCCCCCGCCGCGCCCCAGCATGAAGCGGCACATCATCGGCGAGAGCGACAGGGCCACGAAGGCGCTGACCAGCACCGAGCCCGCGACCACCACACCGAACTCGCGGAAGAGGCGCCCGGTGAGCCCCTCCAGGAACACGATGGGCACGAACACGGC
>CAYZBZ010000226.1:0-6820 GCA_964476725.1 uncultured Vicinamibacterales bacterium | reverse complement strand
CCCGATGGCGACGGTCATCGTGGTCGAGATCGAGGGCGATCACGTCCAGAAGCAGCTCGAACGACATCAAGCGCGACTGGAAGCGGGTCGCGACGACCGCGCAGCAGAACCTGATGCGCAACTGGCAGAACGGCCGGCTGTGGTGGAACGATCCGGACGCCATCGTCCTGACCGGCGACCTGACAGAGGACGAGTTCCGCTTTCACGCGACGTCGATCTTCGCGACCGGCGGGATGATTCTGTCTGGCGACGATCTCACGACGATTGCGCCTGAGCGGCTCGAGATGCTCCGCAAACTCACGCCGCCGTCCGCCGTAGCGGCCAGATACGAGGACGACGTGCTGCGCGTCGGCACAATCGAGCTGCAGGACCGCCGCTTCGTGTGCCTCCTCAACCCGACCGACGCCGCGCAGACCGCGACGTGCTTGCTGCCGCAGCCGCACCGCGTGCGGGATTTGTGGAGCGGCGCGGATCTCGGGCGTCAGAACGGGCGCGTGCCGGTGCAGTTGGCGCCGCACTCCGGCACGGTCCTGGTCTGCACGCCGGCATAAGCCACGGAAAACACGGAAACACACGGAAGAGCACAGAAACGGCCGAACGTACCGCCTCCCATGTGAAGGCGCCCGGCCAGCATGATCCATCCCGTGTCGTCTCTGTTGTTTCTGTTGTCCGTGCTGTCCGTGTTCCGTGTTTTTCCGTGGTTTGAGAGTGTTGCGCTTCGGTTTTGAGACGGTTCTATCTACACCCACAACACCGGCTGACGCACGAAGTAGTTGCGTATGACTTCGTCGGTCGTCGGATCCGGGTCGAGCGTCCGCCACAGCGCCAGATACTCCGGGCGGGTCAGCGCCAGGCCTCCAAAGAGCAGCGCCGGTTGGCGGATCGGCCATTTGTCGAAGTGCATGACGTCCGGTTTGTGCGGCCACGTCTGCTTGTTGGCGATGTACGGGACCATAAACGCCATCGCCTTCCGCATGCCGCGCCCGTCCGGCAACTCCCACGTCCACAGGTTGTCTTCGCGCGTGGAGAGGATCTGGCAGACCGTCGCCATGGCGTCGAGGTTGAAGAGCGAGTAGCCGTACGGCTTCGTTCGCGCCAGCTCGAGCGGAAAGCTCCCGTCGGGCCCCAACTGCCCGGGCACGAGCACTTCCTTGAACCGGTTGCGGCAGAACAGGGTGAGCGCGGCGTTTCCTATGTAGCGCGCGAACTCCGCGACCTGCATCACCCAGCACGTGCCGTGATTGTTCTTCGCGTCGCGCTCCGCCGCGCCGTGCTCGTGCGTCGTCATCCACTTCAGATACGCATCGAACCAGCCGTGAAGCGCGGTGGCGTCCGAGGTCGACAGCGCGCCCGATTGTGCGATCGCGGGAATTGCACGGGCGACCTCCACCAGGTGGACGGTGTCGATGATGCCGATTCCGCGGCCGGTAAAGCGTCCTTTGATCGCCTGCGAGTAAAGGAGGTGCGGGTTCATCCGGGTGCGCTCATCGACGAACCACGCCCGAAGGTGGCGTACGGCGTGCGCCGCATAGCGCCGATCCCGCGTGAGCTTCCATGCGGCGGCAAGCGCTGGAACCTGGAGGCTCAGGCGGATCATGGCGTACCGGTGCAGGACGAAGTTGTCGGGGTTCGTCATGCCGTCGCGCTGTATGTACGGGCCGTCCGGGTTCGCCGGGTCCGGCCACCAGTAGTCGCCTTCGGAGAAGAAGTCGTGCAGGCCGCCCGCACTGCGTGGACTATGCGACGCGGTGATCGTGATGGGCGGCTCACGAAGATATTGGCGGGCCAGCCTGAGGACCCGAGGCCTTTCGAGCCGCTCGAGGTCAACGGTCTGTGCCTGCGCAAGTTGGCCGAAGGCCGCGGCAATCGGTAGAGAGACAAACGCCCGGCGGGTGATGGTCATGCGGTCCCCGGCTTCAGATCCTCGGCTCAGCGCGCCGCCTGCCGTCAGGCCCGTGCGGTCTGCCAGGCCGTGCCGTGCGGGAAGACGTACGCCTCGCGCGACGCAGCGAGGATCGTCGTGCCGTATCCTGGGCTGACAGGGGGCATGTAGTGGCCGTTTCGAATCACCACGGGGTCGAGGAAGTGTTCGTGCAGATGGTCGACGAACTCGATGACGCGGTTCTCGCGGGTACCGGACACCGCGATGAAGTCGAACATCGAAAGATGCTGGACCATCTCGCACAAGCCGACGCCTCCCGCATGCGGGCAGACGGGGACGCCGAACTTCGCCGCCATCAACAGGACAGCCAGATTCTCGTTGACTCCTCCCAGGCGGCACGAATCGATCTGGCAGACGCCAATCGCCCCCGCCTGGAGCAGCTGCTTGAAGATGACGCGGTTTGCGCAGTGCTCGCCCGTCGCGACGCGCACCGGCGCGATGCCCTTCGCGATGGCGGCGTGGCCGAGGGCGTCGTCCGGGCTCGTCGGCTCTTCCATCCACCAGAGGTCGAATTCCTCGAGCGACTTCACCCGGGCGATGGCCTCGGCGACGTCCCATCGCTGGTTGGCGTCGATCATCAGGCGGCAGTCCGGGCCTATTTCCCGCCGCACGAGACCGACGCGCCGCCGGTCATCGTCGATGGCTCCCCCGACCTTGACCTTGAAATGCCTCCACCCCTGGGCAAGCGCTTCGCGGCACAGGAGGCGGATCCGCTCGTCCGAGTAGCCGAACCAGCCGACCGACGTGTTGTACGCCTGATAGCCGGTCCGCAGCAGCTCTGCTTCGCGCGCGGCTTTTGTGCCTTCGTGCCGCTCGAGGATCGCCGTCGCTTCGTCGGGCGTCAGCGCGTCGCTGATGTACCGGAAATCGATGCACGAGACGATTTGCCGCGGGCTCATGTCGGCCAGCAGCTTCCACAGCGGTTTCTTCTCGCTCTTCGCGTAGAGATCCCACACCGCGTTGACGATCGCCGCCAGCGCCATGTGGATGACTCCTTTTTCCGGCCCAAGCCACCGCAGCTGGGAATCACTCGCCAACGATCGCCAGAACCCCGCGAAGTCCGACGTCATGTCGGCGAGCGTCCGTCCGACGACATGGTCCCTGAACGCCTCGATCGCTGCGACGCAGATCTCGTTGCCCCGTCCGATCGTGAACGCCAGGCCGTGCCCCTCGAGGTCCGTGCCGGTCCGGAGGATCACGTAGGCGGCCGAGTAGTCGGGGTCCGGATGCATGGCGTCCGTCCCGGCGTTCGTGCGCGACGTCGGAAAGCGGATGTCGAGAACTTCAAGATCTCGGATCGTCATCACTAATCACTAATCACGTCTTTCGCGCCCCTTCGCGCCACCTGTCCAGCGCGACAGCGAGCACGATGATCACGCCGGTGACGATCTGCTGGACCCAGTTCGGGAATCCGCGCTGCGCCGAGCCGGTCTGGATGACGGCCATCGTCGTCGCGCCCAGCATCGTCCCGAGCACGGTGCCGCGCCCGCCTGCGAGACTGCCGCCGCCGATGATCACGGCCGCGATGACGTCGAGCTCCAGGCCGACCGCCGCGGTCGGATCGCCGACCGAGAGCCGCGAAAACAGCAGCAACCCCGCAACGCCGGTGAGCGCCGCTGAAACCGTGTACACCGCCACTTTCGTGCGCTCCACCGCGACGCCGCACAGCCGCGCGGTCCGTTCGTTCGAGCCGATCGAGAAGATGTGGCGGCCGAACCGCGTATATTGCAGAACGCACGCGATCACGATCGCCAGCACCACGACGATCCAGATGCCGGACGGCACGATGATCCACCGTCCAGTATCGAGCGTACGCAGCAGATCGTTCAGCCACGTCGTTGGGGCCTCGATGCGGCGCTCGTCGGCCAGGCCCTTGGCGGCCCCACGCAGGAGGATCATCATGCCGAGCGTCACGATGAACGGGATGACGCGCAGACCGGTGATGAGCAGCCCGTTGATCGCGCCGCAAAGCGCCGCGGCGGCGATCCCGGCGAGCGCGGCCACGCCGGGTGAATAGTCGGCCCGCAGGCACAGCGCGATGACGACGGTCGTCAACGAGACGACCGATCCGACCGACAGGTCGATCCCGCCCGACACGATGACCATCGTCATCCCGAGCGCCGCGGTGCAGACGATGGCGGTTTGCCGTGCGATGAGCTCCAGGTTCGCGCCACGGAAGAAGTGCGAGCCGACGAGCATGCCGAAGACGACCGAGACGAATACGAGGCCGACGACGGGGCCGACCCGTTCGAGCAGCCGCCTGTTCATGCCGCGCTCTCCGCGCCGGTCGCGTCCATCATCAACGTGTGTTCGTCCCAGTCCGTCGCCGGGCGCGGGGGTGACAGACGTCCGCGACGCATGACGGCAATGCGATCGCACAGGCCGAGCAGCTCGGGGAGATAGCTGCTGACGAGGAGAATGCCCTTCGGCGGTGCCGTGGCGTCTGAGACGAGCGCATCGAGCAAGGCATTGATTTGCGCTTTACTGCCGACGTCGATGCCGCGCGTCGGCTCATCGAGCAGCAGCGCGTCGACGTCGTGATAGAGCAGCCGCGCGAGCGCGACTTTCTGCTGGTTGCCTCCGGACAGTTCGACCACCGGCTGCCGCGGGCCTGTGCAGCGGACAGCCATCCGGTCGATCCAACGCCTGGTCGCCGCCTCCTGCCGTGCCGGGAGCACGATCGGTCCGGGGCCGAGCCCGTCGAGGCGTGACGCGGTCAGGTTGTCCGCGACGCTCAGGCCGACCGCCAGTCCTTCGCCTTTGCGATCCTCGCTCAACATGCCGACCCCGAGATCCCACTGCCGTCTGGGCGTCGGCGACCCGCTCCATGCTCCCACGCGGATGCGCCCGGCGCGGACGGCTTCGAGGCCGAAGATCGTTCGCAGCAGCCGCGTCCGTCCTGCGCCGACGAGGCCGGCGATGCCGAGGATCTCCCCGCGGCGCAGGACGAAAGGCGATCCCGCCACGCCGTCCACCTCGAGAAGCGCATCCCCGGCGTGACGCGGCGAGCGCGGATACAGATCGTCCACCGCGCGTCCGACCATGAGGCCGACGATCTCGGAGGCCTGCATCGCGGCGGCGGGTCCACCACCGGCGACGCGCCCGTCACGCAGCACGACGATCCGGTCGGCAACGGCCTTCACCTCTTCGATGAAATGGGAAATGTAGACGATGGCGTGTCCCTGCCGGCGAAGCTCCGCGACGAGCTCGAACAGGCGCCGGGCATCCTCGCGCCCGAGAGAGCTGGTGGGCTCGTCCAGGACGAGGACGCGGCATCCGCTCGCGAGCGCGCGGGCGATCTCGACAATCTGCTGTCCGGCGACCGAGAGCTCGCCGGCTGCCATACCGGGATCGATGCCGGCATGTCCGAGCCGGCCCAGCGCGTCGAGCGCAATGGCGCGCGCCCGGGCGCGGTCCACGACGCCAAACCGCCGCGGTTCGACGCCGAGGACGATGTTCTCGGCCACAGTCAGGTGGGGCGCGATCGACAGCTCCTGATAGATCATCGCGACGCCGGCACGCCGGGCCTCGAGAGGATCGCGCGGGTTGTACGGCGCGCCGTCGAGCGTCATGTCCCCCGCATAGGGGCGCAGCGCGCCGGAGAGGATGCTCATGAGCGTGCTCTTGCCGGCGCCGTTCTGGCCGACGAGCGCGCACACTTCTCCGGCGGCCACGGCGATGTCGACCCCATCGAGCGCCACCGTCGCGCCAAACGCCTTCCGGATGCCGCGCATCGCGAAGCGCGGCGGGCCGGCTACTGTTTCAGCCATTTCTTCAGGTCGGGCTCCAGCAGCTCTTTCATCTCCGCCGCATCCATGTTGTCGCGCGTCGCGAGGTGCACGCCCGTGTCGATGCGGCGCTCGACCTTCTCCCCCTTGATCTGCCCGACCAGCGTCTTGATGGCGAGGTAACCCATGCGGACCGGATCCTGGACGATGAGGCCGTCGATGTGCCCGCCGCGCAGCCCCTTGATCAGGCTGTCCGAGGCATCGAAGCCGATGAAGCGGACCTTGCCCGCCCAGCCGTTGTCTTCCAGCACCCGAAGCATGGCGAAGCTGCCCGACTCGTTCGGGCAGAAGATGCCATCGACGTTCAGCCGTCCGTCGGGGGTCTTCAGCGTGCTCAGGAGCGACTCCGCCTTCTTGTACGCCCCCTCCACGTCGGCGCCGCCGTACTGATTCGTGCTGACGAGCTCGATCCCGGGCTGCGCACGAAGCGCGGCGAGAAAGCCTTCCTCGCGGCGCGTGGTGCTGTCGTGACCCTCGGCGTATCGGAGGAGCACCACCTTGCCACGCCCCTTCAGGAGCGTCGCCATGTGCTCGCCCGCCAGCCGTCCGCCCGCGTCGTTGTCGGTGGCGACGAAGCTGACGTAGTCGGTTCCCTTCAGGCCGGAGTCGAAGATGACCACCGGAATGCCGCGCTTCATCCCGGTGGACACCGGCCCGACGAGCGCCGACTCGTCGAGCGGCGCCAGCGCGATGCCCGCGACGCCGCGCGCAATCGCGTTCTCCACCTCGGTCACCTGCGACTCGCGGTCGTCCTCGCGTAGGGGCCCGCGCCAGACGACCTCGACGCCCAGCTCCTGCGCCGCTTTCTCCCCTCCCGCGTGGACGCTCTGCCAGAACTGGTGTGTCGTGCCCTTGGGAATCATCGCGACCGTCAGACGCCCGGCCGGCTGCTCGCGCGTGCAGGCGGGGGCCAGCAGAAGGGCAGCGGTCACGATAGACAGAACGGTTCTTCTCATGTGTGCCTCGAGGTGGATGCGGTTCGTAGCCTACAGCAACGGCATTATGACCCAACCGTTTTGCGTCTGCTCCGGTGATAATGCGTAGGGTCGTTCGAAGCCCGGCGGCGGAGACGACCCATTCAGATCTCTGT
>CAYZBZ010000225.1:0-6833 GCA_964476725.1 uncultured Vicinamibacterales bacterium | reverse complement strand
TCGGGGCTGCCTGATGCAGGGCTGAAGCCCTGCGCTACGGGGTTTCGAAACGACCTGGAGAACACCATGAAGATTCGAGTATCGATCCTGGCCGCCGCGGGCGCGGCCCTGTTGTGCACGACGATGACTGCGCAACAGCCGCCGGCCGGGCGAGGCCAGCAGCCGCCGCAGGCGAGCCCGTTCCAGACGCCGCCGGTGCACGTCTTCATTTACGCGGGGCTCAAGACGCACGCCGAAGGGCAGCACGACTACCCCCAGTTCCTGGCGGACTGGAGCAAGCTCCTGATGAATCGCAACGCGGTCGTGGACGGCGGCCTGCACTTTCCGTCGGCCAGGGAGCTCGCCAACGTCGACGTGATGGTCATCTACAAAGGGGACGCCGGGTATCTCAGCCAGGAGGATCGCGCCAATCTCGACGCGTATCTGCGGAGAGGCGGCGGAGTGGTGAGCCTCCACGACGCGCTCTGCGGCCCCGATCCGGAGCACTTCTCGACAATCGTCGGCGGGGCGAAAAAGCACGGCCAGGTGAACTACACGCTCGAAGCGGACGTTCCCTATACGATCGCCGATCCGGCGCACCCGATCATGCAGGGGATGTCCAATTTCCAGATCAAGGACGAAGCCTTCTTCAACATGACCTGGGCGAAGTCTCCGGAGATCCACGTGCTGGCGACCGCCACGATGGCGCCCACGCCGAGCGCGAAGGGGCACGAGGGGGAAGTGGTGCCGCAGATCTGGACGTATGAGAACCAGCTGGTGCCGGCGCCCACGGGGCAACCCTATCGAGCGTTCGTGTGGATGCAGGGGCACAACTACTCGAATTTCTCCCTGCCGCAGGTACAGGGGATGCTCCTTCGCGGCATCGCGTGGGCGGCGAAGCACCCGGCGGATGCGCTCATGACCGAGCGGCCCGCGCGCGGAGGCCGGGGAGGCCGCGGCGGCCGCGGCGGGACGGCTTCCGACGGACGTGGAGGCGATTGAGTGTCTGAGCAGAAGCGCAAGTACCGTTCGGCGGCGTGGTTCGGCAAACTGGACAAAGACGGGTTCATCCACCGCAGCTGGGTCGGCCGCGGCCTCCCGGAGGGGATCTTTGACGGCCGTCCGCTCATCGGCATCTGCAACACGTGGTCGGAGCTCACGCCGTGCAACGGGCATTTTCGGGAGCTTGCCGAGCACGTGAAGCGCGGCGTCTGGGAAGCCGGCGGGCTGCCGTTCGAGTTTCCCGTGATGTCGCTCGGCGAGACGAGCGTGCGGCCGACCGCCATGCTCTTCCGCAACCTGGCGAGCATGGACGTCGAGGAATCGATCCGCGCGAACCCGATCGACGGCGTCGTCCTGCTCGGCGGCTGCGACAAGACCACGCCGTCGCTTGTCATGGGGGCCGCAAGCTGCGACGTGCCGGCGCTCGTCGTCTCCGGCGGCGCGATGCTGAACGGCAAGTTCCGCGGCACGGAGATCGGATCGGGCACCGACGTCTGGCGCTTCAGCGAAGAGGTCCGGGGCGGCACGATGAGCGTGAAGGAATTCATGCAGGCCGAATCGTGCATGTCGCGATCGACGGGGACGTGCAACGTCATGGGGACGGCGTCGACCATGGCGGTCATGGCGGAGTCGCTCGGCCTCGGGCTCCCGAACAATGCCGCCATTCCCGCCGTCGACTCCCGGCGGTTCGCGCAGGCGCACCTGGCCGGCCGGCGCATCGTGGAAATGGTGGAGCAGGACATCCGGATCTCGCACATCCTGACCCGTGCGGCGTTCGAGAACGCCATCCGCGTGAACGGCGCGGTCGGCGGATCGACGAACGCGGTCCTGCACCTGCTCGCGATCGCGGGACGGGTCGGCGTGCCGCTCTCGCTCCAGGACTGGGACGACTTCGGCAAAGACGTGCCCACGCTCGTCGACCTCATGCCGTCCGGCCGGTTCCTCATGGAAGATTTCTACTACGCCGGCGGTCTTCCGCCGGTGATCAGGATGCTCGGAGAGCACGGGCTGATCAACCGCGACGCGATGACCGTCAACGGCCACACGATCTGGGAGAATTGCCGGGACGCCTCGAACTGGAACGCGGAGGTGATCCGCCCCTTCGACAAGCCGCTGGCGGCGAGCGGCGGGATCGCCGTCCTGCGCGGCAACCTCGCCCCCTCCGGCGCGGTGCTCAAGCCGTCGGCGGCATCTCCGCACCTGATGCAGCATCGCGGACGGGCCGTTGTCTTCGAGAACATCGAGCACTACAACGCACGCATCGGAGACCCGGCGCTCGACGTCGACGCCGGCTGCGTGCTCGTGCTCAAGGGGTGCGGGCCGAAGGGCTATCCCGGCATGGCGGAGGTCGGAAACATGGGGTTGCCGCCGAAGGTGCTCAAGCAGGGCGTCACCGACATGGTGAGGATCTCGGACGCGCGGATGAGCGGCACTGCGTACGGCACGGCCGTCCTGCACGTCGCACCGGAGGCGGCCGCCGGTGGACCGCTCGCGCTCGTGCAGGACGGCGACATGATCGAGCTCGACGTCGAGGCGCGCCGGCTGCACCTGGAGGTCAGCGACGCGGAGCTGGCGACGCGGCGCGCCGCCTGGCGCGTACCTGAACCGGTCGTGCCGCCCGGCGGCTACGCGCGTCTGTATATCGAGCACGTGCTCGGCGCGGACCAGGGGGCCGACCTCGACTTCCTCGTCGGCTGTCGAGGGCACGACGTCGCGCGCGAATCACATTGAAGGGTGCCAGGGGTGCCAAGGGTGGCTTCCGCCTAAAGGCGGAAGGGAAGGACTGACCACTAGTGAAGCTACTCCGTTACGGGCCGGCTGGTGAAGAGAAGCCGGGCCTCCTGGACGCCGACGGCGTCATCCGCGACCTGTCGGGCGTCGTGCCGGACATCGCACGGAACACGCTGCTGCCGGACTCTCTCGACCGGCTCCGCCGGATCGATCCGAAGAGCCTGCCGGCCGTCGCGGGGACGCCCCGCATCGGTCCATGCGTCGGTCACGTCGGGAAGTTCATCTGCGTCGGGCTGAATTACTCCGACCACGCGGCGGAGTCGGGCATGGCGGTGCCGGCCGAGCCAATCATCTTCATGAAGGCCACCTCCTGCATCAGCGGGCCGAACGACGACATCGTGCTGCCGCGCGGCTCGCAGAAGACCGACTGGGAAGTCGAACTGGGCGTGGTGATTGGCAAGCCCGCGAAGTACGTCGAGGAGAAGGACGCACTGTCTCACGTCGCGGGATACTGCGTCATCAACGACCTGTCTGAGCGTGCATATCAGCTCGAAGGCACGGGGCAGTGGGTGAAGGGGAAGAGCGCCGACACCTTCGGGCCGATCGGGCCGTGGCTCGTGACTGCGGACGAGGTGCCGAACTGGAGCGACCTGGATCTGTGGCTCGAGGTCGATGGGCGCCGGTATCAAAACGGCTCGACCGAGACGCTCGTCTTCGGCGTCCCGCATCTCATCGCCTATCTGAGCCGCTTCATGAGCCTGCAGCCTGGCGACGTGATCTCGACCGGGACGCCGCCGGGAGTCGGGCTGGGCCAGAAGCCGCCCGTCTACCTGCGCGCGGGTAACGTCGTCCGCCTCGGGGTCCAGAGGCTCGGCGAGCAGCGGCAGCGAGTGATTGCTGATTTCTGATTGATGATTGATGATTGATGGTGCTGAGCCAATCAGCACTCAGCAATCGACAATCAGCAATTCACATCTATATGTCCTTGCCCGAATCCATCGCTGACGGCCTCGCCAGCATCGTCGGTTCCGGCGGGGTGTTGACGAAGCCGGAAGACGTCGTGCCGTACGGCTTCGACGGCACCGCTGCGCTCCGGCAACGACCGGCCGCCGTCGTGTTTCCGCGCACCACTGAAGAAGTCGCGCGGTGCGTCCAGTTCGCGGCGGCCCACTCGCTGCCGATCGTGGCGCGGGGATCAGGCACGGGCCTCAGCGGCGGTTGCGTGCCGAACGTCGACAGCGTGGTGCTGTGCCTCGCGCAGATGAACGCGATCGTCGACGTCGATCCGCGGAACCTCACCCTGCGTGCGCAGGCGGGGGTGATCACTCAGGCCATCGACGAGGCGGCGGCCCGTCATGGCTTCTTCTATCCTCCAGATCCCGGCTCGATGCGCATCAGCACGATCGGCGGGAACGTCGCCGAGAATTCCGGAGGCCTGCGCGGATTGAAGTACGGCGTGACGCGCGACTACGTCATGGCGCTCGAGGTGGTCCTGGCCGACGGGCGGATTGCGCGGCTTGGCAGCGCGTGCGTGAAGGACGTCGCCGGCTATTCGATGAAGGACCTGTTCATCGGCTCCGAGGGGACGCTCGGCATCATCACCGAGGTATTGCTGAGGCTCGTCCCGCGGGCTGCCGCCCGGCGCACCATGCTGGCGCTGTACGACCGGATCGAGGACGCCGCCGACACCGTCTCGGCCATCATCGCGGCGCGCATCATCCCATGCACGCTCGAGTTCCTGGACCGGATGACGGCGTCCTGCGTCGAAGAGTACGCGCACGTCGGGCTCCCCACCGACTGCGCCGCCGTGCTGCTCATGGAAACCGACGGGCACCCGGCCGCGGTCGCCGACGAAGCGGACCGGATGGCGGCGATCGCCCGCGACCATCGCGCGCGCGATGTACGGACCGCCCGCGACGCCGCGGAGGCGCTGGCGCTGGCGTCGGCGCGGCGGAACGCCTTTTCAGCGCTCGCCCGCCGCAGGCCGACGACGATTCTCGAGGACTTTACCGTGCCGCGAAGCGAGCTGGCGGCGATGGTGGCGTTCATCGCGGAAACGGCGCGGGCCTCCAGCCTGCAGGTCGGCACGTTCGGTCACATGGGGGACGGGAACCTCCATCCGACGTTTCTGACCGACGAGCGGGATGCGGACGAGATGGCGCGCGTGCATCACGCGCTCGACCTCATCGCGAAGAAGACGCTGTCGCTCGGCGGGACGATCACAGGCGAGCACGGCGTCGGCCTGGCGAAGAAGGCCTGGCTGCGACAGCAGATGGGCGACGGCAGCTTTGAGCTGATGAAGCAGGTCAAACGAGCGATCGACCCGGCCGGCCTGTTGAATCCCGGCAAGATCTTCGACTGATTGCATGACGGCGACGCTGGCGTCACTGGATTACCGGGTGCTGCAGCAGTGCATGCACTGCGGCATGTGCCTGCCGACCTGCCCGACGTACGACACCACCAAACGCGAACGGAACAGCCCGCGCGGGCGCATCGCGCTGATGCGCGCGATCGCGGATGGAGAGCTCGGGGTCACGCGGGAGTTCGCCGACGAGATGAGTTACTGCCTCGGCTGCCTCGCGTGTCAGACCGCGTGCCCGGCAGGCGTCAACTACGCCGAGCTGTTCGAGACGGCGCGGGCGGACATCGAGAGGCGCGGGGCGAGCCCCGGAGTGCGGCGGAAGTTCTGGCGGGGCGTCACGCTCGGCTTTCTCTTCATGCACCCTCGCGCCCTGCGTGCCGCCGGTCGGGTCCTGCGCCTCTATCAGCGCACCGGGCTCGAGGCGATGGTGCGCCGCCTCGGACTCACGCGGTTGCTGCCGCCGACCTTACGCCGGGTCGAGCCGCAGGCGCCGAGGATGGCGTCCGCGTTTTCGAACGCCCTGATCGCGCCGCACGAGGAACCGGCCGGCTCCTCGCGATACCAGGTCGCCCTGCTCACGGGCTGCGTGCAGGATCTCGTTTTTCCAGACGTCAACCGCGACACCGCGGACGTGCTGCTCGCGAACGGGTGCGCCGTCGACGCTCCCCCGGTTCAGCCGTGCTGCGGGTCGCTGCACGCCCACAACGGCGATCTCGACGGCGCGCGCACGCTCGCGCGCCGGATGATCGACCTCTTTCCGCCCGATCGCTACGACGCGATCATCAGCAACGCCGGCGGATGCGGCTCGCATCTGCGGCGATACGGTCCGCTCCTCGCGGACGACCCGGACTACCGCGCGCGCGCGGCCGCGTGGGATCAGAAGCTGCGGGACATACACGAGTGGCTGGCCGAGATACAGTGCCGCGCCCCTCTTGCCGGCGCGTTCGACGAGCCGGTAACTGTCACGTATCACGAGTCCTGCCACCTGGCGCACGGCCAGAAGATCGTCCGGCAGCCGCGCGCGGTGCTCGGGCTCGTGCCCGGTCTCTCGCTCGTCGAGCTCACGGAGTCGTCATGGTGCTGCGGGGCCGCGGGCATCTACGCGCTGACGCAGCCGGAGCAGGCCGATCTCCTGCTGCAGCGAAAAGTGAAGCACATCGCCGAGACGGACGCTCCCGTCGTCGCCACGGCAAATCCCGGGTGCCATCTGCAGATCGCCAGAGGTCTCGCAGCGAGCGGGAGCCGCGTGCGCGTCGTGCACCCGATCTCGCTGCTCGCGCGCGCCTACCGGCGGGAAGACTCTTAGCAGCCCGTCGCGTTGAGTTTCCGTTCCGGGGCTGTGGCCTGTCCCAGGAGTAACGGGAACAATGCATCACCACGGAGGCACGGAGGCCACGGAGTCTCGTCGACGCCGCGGGCTGGTGTCGCCGCGCTCGCGCGGGCAGGTCGACTGGATTCGGCGGTACAGCCTGTTTCATCGGAAGAAACACCCGTTGGGCGTGAGAAGGCCCGCTGGATCGGCTCTGATTGTTGTTAGCTGCGGGCCCCCGCGCGTATCCGCTGCACCGTTTTGGATTGCGGTCCCGAAACCTGCTGCTCACACGCCGGTTGCTGGCGTGAGCCTCTGGCGCGCACCGCATTAGCCCGACCGCGTCTCCACGGGCGTTGCGCGTAACCGCGTCCCGCGGAAGCTCTGCAGACCGTGCTAGGATCCCGGCATTCAAGGCTTTGACGGGCGATCGGGCTCGTTCACGATGGG
>CAYZBZ010000224.1:0-6846 GCA_964476725.1 uncultured Vicinamibacterales bacterium | reverse complement strand
CCGAACGAGCCTCCGATGACCACGGTGCACTTCGGGACGACGGAGTTGGCCACGGCGTGCACCATCTTGGCGCCGTCCTTGGCGATGCCGCCGCGCTCGTACTCGCGGCCGACCATGAAGCCGGTGATGTTCTGCAGGAAGACGAGAGGGATCCCCCGCAGGTTGCAGAGCTCGATGAAGTGCGTCGCCTTCAACGCCGATTCCGAAAACAGGACGCCGTTGTTCGCGATGATGCCCACGAGGAACCCATGCAGCCGCGCGAACCCGGTCACGAGCGTCGTGCCATAGCGCTCCTTGAACTCGTCGAACCGCGACCCGTCCACCAGGCGCGCGATGATCTCGCGCACCTCGTACGCCTTGCGGGTGTCGGCGTTGACGAGGCCGTAAATCTCCTGCGGATCGTACAGAGGATCTTCGGGGGGCGTCACGTCGGCCGGCAGCCGCTTGACCGTGTTCAGCGTGCTCACGATCGTGCGCGCCTGCTGCAGCGCGTGCTCGTCGTCTTCCGCGAGGTAGTCGGCGACGCCGGAGAGACGGGTATGGACGTCGGCCCCCCCGAGATCCTCGGCCGTGACCTCTTCCCCCGTCGCGGCCTTCACCAGCGGCGGGCCCCCAAGGAAAATCGTGCCGGTGCCCTTCACGATGATCGTCTCGTCGGACATCGCCGGCACGTACGCGCCGCCCGCCGTGCACGACCCCATGACGACCGCAATCTGCGGGATTCGCTCGGCGGACATCCGCGCCTGATTGAAGAAAATGCGGCCGAAGTGCTCGCGGTCCGGGAAGACTTCCGCCTGGAGCGGCAGGAATGCGCCGCCCGAATCGACCAGGTACACGCAGGGCAGCCGGTTCTCGATCGCGATCTGCTGCGCGCGCACGTGCTTCTTGACGGTGATGGGATAATAGGCGCCCCCCTTCACCGTGGCGTCGTTCGCCACGATCATCACCTCGCGCCCCGACACGCGTCCGATGCCAGTGACGATGCCCGCGGCTGGCGCGCCGTTCTCATACAGATCCCACGCCGCCAGCGCCGAAAGCTCCAGGAACGGCGACCCGATGTCCAGCAGGCGCTGAATGCGGTCGCGCGCCGGCAGCTTGCCTTGCTCGCGGTGGCGCTCGATGTACTTTGCCCCGCCGCCCTGCCGGACGAGCGCCGTGCGCTCACGCAGCTCGGCGACGAGCGCCGACATACGCTCGCAATTGGCGCGGAACAGCTCGGAGCCGGGATCTACGTGCGTCTCAATGATGTCCATCTATCGATTGAAGGATCGCTGGTTTCTGGTAGTTGCGGGCGGCGTGGATGCGGCTGGCGCCGCGGGCTGATCTGGTTCGGCCATGCGTGGGGATTATAGGGCAGATGACGCGATGTTGAGCGTGTAGGCGGACGGAGGGAACGGAGAGCACGGCAGACAGTACGGACGCCGCACGCAGGCCGGAAGGTCAGGTCCGCCCACACGCTACGCACTGAAGCGTGTCAGATCCTAGAATGGTGGGATGGACGTTCGGCTGCGTCGGCTGGACATGGTCGAGAAGCAGATCGTCGCCCGGGGCGTGCAGGATGCGCGGGTGCTCGAGGCGATGCGCGACGTACCCCGCCACCGTTTCGTGCCCGAGGCGCTTCGCGACGGCGCGTACGACGATCGGCCGCTGCCGATCGGCGAGGGGCAGACCATCTCGCAGCCCTACATGGTCGCGATCATGACCGCATCCCTCGCGCCGGGGCCGGACGATCGCGTGCTCGAAATCGGCACCGGGTCCGGCTACCAGACCGCCATCCTGTCGCGGCTGGCGGCGAGCGTGGTGTCCCTCGAACGACACGCGCCGCTGGCGGCGCACGCACGGGAGGTGCTCGCGTCGCTCGGCATCACGAACGTGCAGATCCACGTGGCCGATGGGACCGCAGGTTTCCCTGAGGGGGCGCCGTTCGAACGCATCCTCGTCACGGCGGGCGCACCCGCGATTCCAACGGCGCTCATGGAAGAGCTCGCCGACGGCGGCCGGCTCGTCATCCCGGTCGGCCCCGCAGGGCTTCAGCATCTGATGATCGTCGATCGCCGCGACGACCAGTACGACCAGCGCGAAGGTGAAGCCTGCATCTTCGTCCCGCTGATCGGCCTCCACGCCTGGCCGGACGGGCATCTGTAAACGGTTCAGCCGTAGTCACTTGCACTGTATTCAATTACGACAACTGTCTGCATATCGAACAGCCCTGCGGGAATGTGTATACTTATCCGGGCCCGTACGCAGCGGCCGTGTACTAATGGACCGCTTCAATGCGGGACGACTACCAACCCGGCTGAGACGCTGGCTGGATGACATGACGATTAAGAAGCGCAACCGCGTGCTTGCCATAGACGACGAGCCGGCGATGATCGAGTGGTTGAAGATTCTGCTCGAGCACGAGGGCTACGAGGTCCGGACCGCGATGATTGGCACGCGCGGCGAGGAGATCTTCAAGACATGGAAGCCGGACGTCGTCGTCACCGACATGCTGCTGCCCGACGCCGACGGCCTCGAACTGCTGCGCAAGTTCAAGCAAATCCACGCCGATACCGAGGTAATCGTCGTCACCGGGCATGGCAGCGTCCCGAAGGCCGTCGAAGCCATGAAGGCGGGCGCGCACAGCTTCGTGGAGAAGCCCATCGAGCCGGATACGCTGCTGGCCATGCTCGAGCGGGCGATCGAGCGGCGCGATCTGGTCGGCGAGAACCTGCTGCTCAAGCAGAAGCTCGTGGGACAGTTCCGCTTCGGCAACATCATCGGCAAGAGCAAGAAGATGCACGAGCTGCTCGAGCTGGTCGAAAGCGTTGCCGGCAGCGACGCGAACATCCTCATCCAGGGTGAGAACGGCACGGGCAAGGAGCTCATCTCCAACGCGCTCCACTACAACAGCAAACGCGCCAAGGGCCCCTTCATCAAGATCAACTGCGCGGCGATCCCGAAGGACCTGATCGAGTCCGAGCTCTTCGGTTACAAGAAGGGCGCCTTCACGGGGGCGACCGGCGACAAGGAAGGGCTGTTCGAGATGGCGGAGGGGGGCTCGCTGCTCCTCGACGAAATCGGCGAGATGCCTCCGTACCTGCAGACCAAGCTCCTCCGTGTGCTGCAGGAGCGCGAATACCGTCCGATCGGCAGCGACCGCATCGTGCGCGTGGACTTCCGGCTCATCTGCGCGACGAACATCGACCTCGACGCCGCGCTGCGCGACGGCAAGCTGCGCGAGGATTTGTACTTCCGGATCAACACGATTACGCTCCGGGTGCCGCCGCTGCGCGAGCGGACCGAGGACATCCCGCTGCTGTGCGAGCACTTCCTCGAGAAGTATCGCCAGCGCCATCAGCGCAACGCCAAATCGATTGCGCCCGCGGCGTACCACATGCTCATCCGGCATCGGTGGCCCGGCAACGTCCGTGAGCTTGAGAACGTGATCGAGCGCGGCGTGCTCGTCGCGAAGGGCACCGAAATCACCGTCACCGATCTTCCGGAGTCGCTGCGGACCGAGAACGCCACGACCACGGAGTTCGTGGTTCCGCCGCACCGGACGCTTGCGGAAATCGAGAAGATGGCCATCCTGCAGACCTTGCAGCGCACGAATTGGAACAAGCAGGAGGCGGCGCAGATTCTCGGCCTGTATCGGCCGACCTTGTACAGCAAGATGAAGAAGCACGAGATCCAGGACGGCGGCAAAGGGGCCCGCCGCGCCGCATCGGTCCAGTAGGCTGGGCGACTCGGCCCGAGCCTTGCACTCTCAACGGGCCGGATGGTGGATCGCGCCGGGACCGCCGTTACGTCGCTCCTTCCTCACCACGGTGGGCGGGCGGCGTGGTGGCATGTCGTTTGATAGGTAGACACTGACCGGGATGCTTTGCGGGCGATCCCCAGGGTTATAAGGAGGGGAAAGTGGACGAGCGATCGCGAGTGCTGCTGGCCACGTGTATCGGCGCCGTGTTTGGTGGCGCCTGGGGCTGGCTCTACATGACGGAGGACGGCCGCCGGGTTCGCGACCGGATCGAACCGAAGCTGGACGACTTCGTCAGAGAGCTCGGGCGAGCGCGCGGCACCGTCGAGAAGGCTCGCACCGCGGCGAGCGAGGGATGGCGGTCGCTCAACGACGTCACGGGCGGCGCGCAGGGCCGCTGGTCGGCGTAAGGGGATGGGCGGCAGTCTCGACACGGCCAGGCAATCAAGACGAACAGGAGGGTGCATGGCGTACGAATATGATCGCTTCGAACGGGAAGACGGCGGCGGGTCGTTCCTGATGGGCCTGCTGGCGGGCACGGTACTGGGCGCGGGTCTCGGGATGCTCTTCGCGCCCAAGGCCGGTTCCGAGCTCCGCAACCAGTTGACGGAACAGGCCGGCCGGCTCCGGACGACGGCGACCGACGGCTACCAGCAGGCGACGGAGAAGGTGAGCCAGATGGTCGATCGCGGCCGCGAGGCCTACGACCGCGCGCGCACGGGCGCGGGCGCGGACAGCAGTGCGGGCAGCAGCGGCGCGTCGGGCACCTCATAACGCTTACGCCGGGGCGCGATATGATGGCGGGGTGAGTGCGCAGGCCACGAGGGAAGCGCAGAGGCCGCTGCCGCTTTCCTACATTCGGCGGGCCACGGTGCGCGGATGGGCCGAAGTCCGCCTGACGGCGCTGGCCATCTGGCGCGGCGTCACCGGCGTCTATCACGGCAACGACCTCACCTTTGCCGCCTCCATCGCGTACTACGCGCTGCTCTCGCTCTTTCCCTTCTTCCTGCTCGCGTTGTCGATTCTCGCGAGCGCCACCGGCACCGACGCGGATCGGGACCGCGTGCTCGGCTTCGCGCTGCGCTATTTCCCTCTGCAGTTCGAGTTCATCAGACAGCAGCTGGCGGCCATGCGGCAGACCGGCGTGCCCTTGGGCATCCTCGGCAGCGTGCTGATGGTGTGGGCCGCCATGGGCGTCTTTGGCGCGGTCACCTCGGCGGTGAATCATGCCTGGGGCGTGGACAAGCAGCCAAGCTACCTGAAGCACAAGCTGATCTCGTTTGTCATGCTCGTGACCGCGAGCCTCCTGCTGCTCGTGGGCCTGCTGCTCGTCAGCGCGATCAACATCGCCGAGACGAGCTGGTTCGTGGGCGTGATCGCGCACACGCCGAACCTGCTCGTCGTCCTGCAGGGGTTCGCGGTGAAGTCGGCGAGCACGGTGATTTTCATCGTGATCGTCGGGCTGATCTTCTACTTCGTTCCGAACGCCGCCGTACGTTTCCGCGACGTCTGGGTCGGGGCGGTGCTTACCGGTTTGCTATGGCGGGCCGCACTGACGGGATTTTCACACTACGTGCGCGACCTTACACGGTTCAACGTCCACGGGTCGATCGCGGCGGTCGTGGTGTTTCTCCTCTGGGTGTACATCTCTGCCGTGATCCTGTTGTACGGCGCCGAGGTGACCGCGGCCTACGCGCGGCTGCGGCGGGGCCGTCCCGACGAGATTCCTGCCGCGCCCGCTCCCCGGTTGTGACCACGTGACGAGCATTGTCGTCGTGCTGCCCGCCCTGGCGTCCGTCCAAAGAGATCATCAGCCTGAGGAGTCACCACCGTGCGACGGGCACGCGAAGCTATGGCGCGCCGTTTGTGGGCGGATCCGGCCGGCGCGAAACGGGTGGCTTCCAACGTTGCGAACTGCTCCGCTCCTGCACGCGGCGTGAAATCAAGGAGTAGTTCAGCAGCGACGCGGCGCCCAGAATTGCCCAGCCGCCGCCGATCCCCACCCCGGCCCCCAGAGCCCCCGCGGTAAAAGTGATCAGCACCATCAGGCCCAGCCCGAAGCCGATCATCAGGATCCCGGCCGTGCGGTATCGGACCCCGGCGTCCCCGTTCTCCGGAGCAAATCCGGCGGCCGCCTCGAATCCTCCGGGGTCGCTCTCGGGGGAGGGGATCAACCCGCGGTCGATCATCGCCAGCCGCTCACGGTGCTCCATCTCGCGTATCTTGCGGCGGTGCATCATGGCCGCGATCATCAGGCCCACGCCCGCCAGGATAATCATCATCATGACGAACACAATTGCTTCTTCTTCTCTCAAAGGACCCTCCTCCCGAGCGTTACAGGTGCATTAGACTTGGCGCCGGCGGCAATTGTTTCAGCCCCTGCCTTGAAACAAAACATGGCGAGCGCCGCTCTAACATGGCTGGCGGATGGCCGATTTCGACGAACGCGCGCTGATTAAGCGATGTCGGACTGGCGACGACATCGCGTTCAGCGAGCTCGTCGACCGGTACAAGAACCTCGTGTACGGCATGGTTTTCCGCATGGTGAGCGATCGATCGCAGGCTGACGATCTCGCCCAGGACGTGTTCCTCAAGGTCCACCGCGGGCTGCCCTATTTTCGCGGCGACGCGCGGCTGTCGACCTGGATTTATCGAATCGTCTCCAACGTCTGCTCGCAGGCGCGCACCCACCACGCGCCCCATCTCTCTCGCGATGCGGACGAGGACGACCGGCCGCGTCGAGAACCAGGGGCGGCCGATGGGGCGTTCGCGGACCTGGAGCTGCGCGACCGTCTGGAGAAGGCCATCGCGCAGCTCCCCGACAATTATCAGATGCTGATCGCGGCGCACTATCTCAAGGGGGTCCAGTACGAGGCGCTCGCCGAGGCGCTCGACATCCCCATAGGCACAGTGAAGACGCACCTCTATCGCGCCAAGCGGCGCCTCCGGGAATTGCTGCAATGACCTGCAAGGAGGCGCTCGAGCTCGTCGAGCCGATCGCGGCAGGCGATCTCGAGCCGGCCGCCGCCGGTCGTGCTCATTTCGAGAGCTGCCCGCGCTGCGCCGCGGCGCTGGCGTCGGCGCGGCGCCTGGAAGCCGCACTCGCG
>CAYZBZ010000223.1:0-6854 GCA_964476725.1 uncultured Vicinamibacterales bacterium | reverse complement strand
GCTGGATCCTGGGGTTCGGGCCGCTGGCCCGCGTCATCTCGCCGCCGGAGCTCGCTCGACAGATCCTGGACGAGATCGAGCAGACGCGGTCGCGCTACGTGCCGAATCTGGAGTAGACGCCCCGCGTCAGTAGTTCAGCCAGTACGACCACTTGATCAGGAACACGTTCCGCGCCGGGGCGTCGAAGACGCCGCCGAAGTCGCGATTGAAATCGAACGTGCCGCGATCGATGCTCCGTTCCCGCCCCTGCTGCCAGACGACGAACAGCGCGGAGCCGGGCTTGTATTCCCACCGCATGACGTTGGTGGTCCTGAACGAGCGGAAGTTGAAGTCCGGATTGCCGGCATACGCGACCGGTCTGTAACGCCCGTCGTACGATTTCGAGCGGCCGTTCGCGAGCTCCTTGAAGCTCGAGTAGTCGCCGGCGGACACGAACGGCTCCGCGTAAAGCTGGATCGACAGCGCGGGCGTCACGGTGTAGTTCAGCCGCGCCGTCAGGCCGACCGTCTGCTGATGCAGCCGCCCGAAGACGAAGCGCCCATCGTCGGTCGCTTCGACCCACTGCGACTCGTCGCGGTTCCGGCCGACGCGGAGACCGCCGGTCACCTTGAGGAACGAGGACGGACGATACGACACGTACGGGCTGAAATCGTTAGTCGTCGTGCCCTTGCCGTCGGTCGAGATGAAGGTGAAGGCCCCGGCCGACACGGCAGGCCGTTCGTCGCTCTCGACGTACGCCCAGATCGAGCGCTGGGCGTTGCCATACACGCCGGGGCCGCCGCGCGTGCCGCGGTCGTCGAAGGGCTGCCAGTTGATGTTGCCCCCCGTCCCTGTGGCCCAGTTGTTCTTGAACATCGCATGCGCGTTGACGTTGATGCCCGAGGACAGCCGATCGCCGTCGAAGTTCCATCCCGCCCACTGATTCAGGTTGTAGCGGAAGCTGCGGAGGTACTTCGACGGCTTCTCGTACCGGACCTGCACCCAGTTGCTCATCGAGCGCTGGTCCGCGCGGCGCATGAAGCCCACGTCGTTGATCTCGAAGCCGGGGCTCTTGACGCCGACGCTCGTCGTGAACCGGACACGCTCCCCCGCAATCTTGGTGAACATCGCCGACCCGCCATATCCGCTCAGCGAGCCGCGCGAGGGATCGTAGGTGAGGCTGCCCGAGTCCGGCCGCTGGAAGCTGTGGACGTTGCTGCGCTGCAGGGCGGCGATCGCCGCCGCCTCGCCGTGCACGCTGCTGCCCGCCAGAAATCCCTTGATCGCGTACTTCGAGCTCAGGCGCCAGTCCACATCCAGACCACCTGTGTGGGCCTGCCCGGGCAGAAACCGCGTGGCGGCATCCAGGTTCCGGTTCGTCGACGTCGCCATCAACCCGAGCGACGACTGGTTCGTGAACTCGCGTCGTGCGCGCAACACGGAGTAGCTGGCAAGCGGCTCGACGGTCTGCCGCGTGTGCACGGCGCCGTTCACGATGACCGCGTCTTCGTCGGACGTGACGGCATTGAGCGCGCCGACCGAGAAGGCGCCGATCCGCCCAGTCAGCTTCGCGGCGCCGATGATCGTCGTCTGGTTGGGCGACGACGAGTAGCCGCCTTCAGGCACGTCCGCCTCGCCCCGCGGCGTGCGGCCGATCCGGCGTGAGTAGAAGAGCCCGCTGCAGCTGCCGTCGTTGCAGTCGATGTCGAAGCTGAAAATGCCGGACCCCTCGACGAAGAACGGGCGCCGTTCCGAGAAGAACGTCTCGAAGGCGGAAAGATTCACGACCGCGGGATCGGCTTCCACCTGGCCGAAGTCCGGATTGACGGTCCCGGTCAGCGTGAGGCCCGGCCGCAGCGCGTACTTCAAATCCACGCCGACGGATCCGTTCGGATCGGTGGTCTTGTTCAGCGGATTGCCCAATTCGGCCGGCTGCGTCTTCACGTCGCCGAGGACGTACGGCACGACTTCGAGCCGCTTCGGCGAGCGATCGAGCCGGAGCCCGGTGAGCTCGCCGAACGACGACACATAGCCGTTCGCGCTCTTCGACAGCAGCGGCCAGGTCGTCGTCTCGTTCAGCCGTCCGATCTTGCGGACGAAGGCCAGCCCGAAGGTCGAAGCCTCTGAAGGACGGTATCGAAGCTGCGAGAAGGGAATGCGGAACTCGGCGCGCCAGCCGCGCTCGCCGCGCGAGACCGCGACGTCCCACACCGCGTCCCACCCCTGATCGTTGTTGGTGTCGTTGAACCAGTAGCTGTCCTGCTTGACCCCCGCGGGATTGACGGCGAACTCGAACGCCGAGCGGCGGTCGTGAAACGAATCGACGAGCACGCTCACCCAATCGGAGGGGGACCCCTCGTCGCGCCGCGTGCGGATGCCGACGATGCGCTTGGGCTCGGGGTCGAATGCCTGGACGGCGATGTACAGCGCAGTGGCGTCGTATGCCACGCGCGCCTCGGTCTCGTACGTCGGCGCCGCGCCTTCGCGAGGCTCGCGCTGGCGGAATCCGGCAATCGCAGGCACGGTCTGCCAGATTGCGTCGTTGAGATCGCCGTCGACGCGGATCGCGGTAGCCTCGGGTATCGGCGTCGCAGCCACCCGGACCGGCGCGGACGCAGCCTCGACCAGCGCGGCCGCGCAGCACCCGATGAAAACCAAAATCAATTTACGCATGTCAGTGGCTTTCTTCAGACCTTGGCTTAGACGGAACCCGGGGGGCGATGGTTTACGGAACGGCCGCAGAAACGCGCAAGGGAACGAAGGGCGATTGGTGTCCGGCAATGGGACGGGAGTGACAACCGTAAAGGCCCGCGCATCACTGCAGCGCGCTACGTACCGACGGCGTCAGGCGGAGAGAGGGAACGGAGTGGACGGAGAGAACGGAGGGCATCCACACGGAGAAACGAAGAAACGGAGAAGCTTACGTAAGAAGAGTCTGACCCCGTCCACACGAAATTGTAGTTCCGTCAATCGCGGCGCCATGTGACGGATGTTCGTCGGTGGCCCGCTGCGCGCGCCATGTGAGCGTGACAGTCTGGTGGCACGGACGGCACAGCAGCCGGTAGTTGTCGAGCCCGCACTCGCCGCCGCCGTCGGCAACGGGCACGATGTGATCCGCTTCCCACCGCGGGCGCGCCGCGCGCCAGGCCCGCCGCGCCGCGCGATCTCCCGCCGGCGGTTTCGCGCGGGTCCACTCGCGATGCGCCTTGGCGACATTGAAGCCGCACAGCCGGCACGTGCCCCTGTCGCGCTTCTTCACGTGCTGCCGCACATACCACGGGCTGCTGCGGATCTTCCACTCGTGCACGCACGCGTCGCCGCAGAACGTCCGGCGCGGCGGCTTCACCGGTTCACGGCACCACCGGCAGATTGGCTCTCCCGCCTCATTGCGATCGGGCTTTCCCCACCGATCTGCGGTCACGACACGCGCGCGACGGGTGCCCACGCGGGAGATATCGGCATGACGCGCGTGCACCTTTATGAGCGCGCAATCACGGATCACGGGGGGCACGGGGAAAAGCCAACCACGAAGACACGGAGCGGCTGCCCCAGCTCATCCATCGGGGCATGGCAGGAGAAACACAGCCGTTCTGTGGTATACCCAGCCGGATCGGGCTCGATATCAGCTCGGTGGCACGGGCAACGGAGAAGCAGAGATGAGCGACAACAATCTTCCCCGCCGCGAGTTCCTTCAGACCATCACCGCGGCGGCGGCCGCGAGCGCGCTTTCGTACACCCGGGTCGCTGGAGCGGCCGACCGCGTGCGCCTCGGGCTGATTGGCTGCGGGGGGCGCGGCGTCGGCGATCTGGACAACTTCATCAAGCTCGGCAACGTCGACGTGACGGCGCTCTGCGACGTGTACGACGCGCAGATCGCTCGCGCCAAGCAGTCGGCGCCGGGCGCCCGGACGTTCAGGGACTATCGCAAGGTCCTGGAGCTGAACGATCTGGATGCGGTGCTGATCGCGGTGCCGGACCACTGGCACGCCGCGATGGCTATCGAGGCGATGAACGCCGGCAAAGACGTGTACATCGAAAAGCCGCTGACGCTTCGCGTCGAAGAAGGTCCCGCCATCGTCAAAGCCGCGCGCATCAACAAGCGGATCTGCCAGGTCGGCATGCAGCAGCGCTCCGGCAGGCATTACCTGCAGGCGAAGCAGGAATATTTCGACACGGGCAAGCTGGGGAAGATCACGTACGTGCGCACGTGGTGGCACGGCAACTCGTGGCACCTGCGCAAGGCGCCGCCGACGCTCCAGTCCCAGCCGGCCGACCTCGACTGGACGGCTTTTCTCGGGCCGCTCAAGTGGCGCGACTGGGATCCGCAGCAGTACTACAACTGGCGCGCGTACCTCGACTTCGGCGGCGGCCAGATCACGGATCTCTTCACGCACTGGATCGACGTCGTCCACATGTTCATGGGGCAGGACATCCCCATCGCGGCGTCAGCGTCGGGGGGCGTCTACAACTACAAGGACGGCCGCACCGCGCCCGACACGATCAACGTGCTCCTGGAGTACCCCTCGCAGTTCACCGCGACCTTCGAGGCCACGCTGGTGCCGGGCGTCACCGGCGCCGCCATGGAGTTCTGTGGCACGGAAGGACGCCTGGTGATATCGCGCGGCCAGTACGAGTACTACCAGGTGCGAGGGACTGGCCAGCAGCCGGTTGGCGGCGACGCCATGCCCAGCGCCGTCGTGCAGGCGTCCGGCAGCCTCGACCGCGACCACATGCAGAATTTCATCGACTGTCTCAAGTCGCGGAAGCTGCCGAACGGCGATGTGCTGATCGGTCACCGTTCCGCCCAGGCGTCGCACCTCGGCAACATCGCGTATCTGCAGAAGCGCCGTATCGCTTTCGATCCGATTCGCGAGGAGATACTGCCTTCCTGACGATTAGGGATCAGGGATCAGGGATTAGGGATTCGAAGAGTGGCGGCGGAGGGACTCGAACCCCCACGGCTTGCACCAAGAGATCCTAAGTCTCTCGCGTCTGCCAGTTTCGCCACGCCGCCAGGCCCTGATTCTACCAGCCGTCAAGGGCGGCGGAGCCAGATCCGGGCAGAAGATCCGGCCGGCCGGCGGTATTGGCGGTAAAATGCCCTGGATGTACCCGGCTCTCCAGCTTCAAGCCGTGAGCCTGTAGCGGCTGTCCCTTTAGCTTTCTTTCAATGAAGACAGAATTCATCGACGTCAGCGATACGCAGAAGAACCTCGTCGTGGAAATCCCCAGCACCGTCGTCGACGCCGAGATCGACAAGGTCGCGCGTGATTACAGCCGCGCAGCGCGTGTGCCCGGCTTCCGCCCCGGCAAGGTCCCCGCGAAGGTCGTGCGCCAGCGGTTCCGCGATCAGATCCTCCACGACGTGGCGCACGGGTTGATTCCGCGCGCGGTCGACGAGGCGCTGCGCGCGCGCGGGGTCGAGCCGGTTGACACACCCGACATCCGCGACGTCGTCGTCGAGGAAGGACAGCCGCTCAAGTTCACGGCGACGTTCGAAACGGTCCCGCCAATCGAGCCGGGGGACTACGCCAGCATCACGCTGTACCAAAAGAGCGCGACGGTCGACGACGCCGCCGTCGATGAGGCGCTGGCCAACCTGCGCGAGCGCGGGGCCCGATACGAGCCGGTCGAAGGGCGCGGCATCGGAAAGGGCGACTCGGTGGTGATGGATCTCGAGCGCACGGCGACGCCGAAGGAGACGGCCGAAGAGCCGCTCATCGTCATCGCCGGCGAGCCGGCGCCCCCAAAGCCGCCGGCGGAGCCGCAGACCGATCGCAACGACGGCGTGACGGTCGAGATCGGCGCGACCGCGAATCCCCCGGGGTTCGACGACCAGCTCCTGGGCCTCTCTGCGGGCGGCACGAAGACGTTCGACGTCCAGTATCCCGCCGACTACGCGATTAGCGAGCTGGCCGGAACGACTGTGAAGTACGCGGTCAACGTGAAGGCCGTGCGGAAGCGCATCGTGCCGGAGCTGGACGACGAGTTCGCGAAGGACCTGGGGGATTTCCAGAATCTCGAGGCGCTGCGCGCGCGGGTGCGGGCCGACCTCGAACACGAAGCCATGCACGAAGCGGAGCGTGAGGCGCGCGGCGAACTGCTGAAGCAGCTCGCGGCCCGGGTCACCTTCGATGTGCCGGCGTCCCTGCTCGACCGCGAAATCGATCGGCGCGTCGAGGATTTCGTCCGGCGCCTGACGGACCAGCAGATCGACCCGATGAAGGTGAACATCAACTGGGAGGAGTTCCGCGACAAACAGCGCGAGGCGGCCTCCGAGGCGGTCCGCGGCGCGCTGGCGCTGGACGAGGTGGCCCGTCGGGAGCAAATCGCGGCGACGGAGGAGGAAATCAACGCCGAGGTGGAGCGCTACGCGGAGCGGAGCGGCCGGACGAGCGCCGCTGTCCGCGCCCGGCTCGAGAAGGAGGGGGGCATCGCCCGGCTCTACTCGGGGCTCAGACGCGAAAAAACCGTGGATTTTCTCCTGTCCAGGGCTACAAAGCTCCAGGCCTGACCGGCCGATACCTTAATTGACATTCGTCGGACCGGGCATGGTACACTCAAGGTCGTCGTTTCTATAGACCCGCCCTGTCGAACGAAGACATCCCCAGCAAACTGAAGATCCGCACGAACCCGGGGTTGGATTTCTATGGCTGAACGCATGCAGCTCATCCCGATGGTGGTCGAACAGACCAACCGCGGTGAACGCGCTTACGACATCTTTTCGCGCCTGCTGAAAGACAGCATCATCTTCGTCGGGACGCCGATCGACGACAACGTCGCGAACCTCGTCATCGCGCAGATGCTCTTTCTGGAGGCGGAAGACCCCGATCGGGACATCCTGCTGTATATCAACAGCCCGGGTGGCGTGGTCA
>CAYZBZ010000222.1:0-6866 GCA_964476725.1 uncultured Vicinamibacterales bacterium | reverse complement strand
GCGAAGGCGGCTGCGCTGACCTCGGAAGCGGAGACGGCGCTCGCCGCCAGGGAAGCCGCCCTGGCCGCGGAAGCAGAGACCGCGCTCGCCGCCAGGGAAGTGGCTCTGGCGGCGGAAGCCAAGGCCGCTCTCGCTGCGAAGGAGTCGGCCATCGTCGCTGAGGCCGAGGCGGCGTATGCAGCGAGAAGGGACGCGATCGCGGCGGGGACGGAGAGCACCCTCGCGGAGCGGGAAGTCGCCCTGGCCGCCGAAGCGGCGCACGCTCTTGCCGTGCGGGAAGAGGCCTTGGCCGCCGACGCCGCGCGAACTCTTGCGACGAAGGCGGCCGATCTGGTGGCGGAAGCCGAGCGCGCCCTGGCGGCGCGAGAAGCTGCCCTGGCCGCCGAAGCGGCGCACGCTCTTGCCGTGCGGGAAGAGGCCTTGGCCGCCGAAGCCGCGCGTACTCTTGCGGCGAAGGCGGCCGATCTGGCCGCGGAAGCCGAGCGCGTCCTTGCCGCGCGAGAAGCTGCCTTGGCCGCCGAAGCGGCGCACGCTCTTGCCGTGCGGGAAGAGGCCTTGGCCGCCGAAGTGGCGCACGCTCTTGCCGTGCGGGAAGAGGCCTTGGCCGCCGACGCCGCGCGTACTCTTGCGGCGAAGGCGGCTGATCTGGCCGCCGAAGCCGCGCGCGTCCTTGCCGCGCGAGAAGAGGCCTTGGCCGCCGAAGCGGCGCACGCTCTTGCCGCGCGAGAAGAGGCCTTGGCCGCCGAAGCGGCGCACGCTCTTGCCGCGCGAGAAGAGGCCTTGGCCGCCGAAGCGGCGCACGCTCTTGCCGCGAAGGAGGCATATCTCGCGGCCGAGGACGAAGCGGCGCTTGCCGCAGAGGCCGAGGCTGCGATGGCCGCGGAGGCGCGGGCTCTCCTGGCCGCGCAGGCGGAGGTCGATCTGGCCGCCGCAGCGCGGGCAGCACAGGCACACGAAGCGGAATATGCGCTTGCCGCGGAAGTGGACGCCGCGCTCGCTGCGGCGCAGGCGGGGCTCGAGGCGGACGCCGAGGCCGCGCTCGCAGCGGAGGTCGAGGCCGCGCTCGCAGCTGAGGCCGAAGCTGAGCGCGAACTGCCGCTGGAAACAGAGGCGGGAGCCGAGTGGCGCTCGGATGCGGCACCTGTTGCCGTCGTCCGCCCGATCGCCCGTCCCTCACTGAAGTTTCAGCCACCGCAGCCGCCCGCGCCGCCGGCGGGACCGTCGACCGAGGCCTCGCTCGTCGAGCTGCTGCGCGCGGCCGCGGCACACCGCGCGTCGACGGTCTACGCGCTCGTCGACACGCGCCCGATGATGCGCGTCGACGGACAGATCGCGCTCGTGGGCACCCAGGCGGCCATCGCCGGCGGCGACGTCGAGCGCTTCATCTACGAGTTCGCGCCGCGCGATCTGGTCGCGGACGCCGCGCCCGAGTGGACCTGCGCGGTGCCTGGTGTCGGCCGCGTGCGCTGCGTCACGTTCCACGATCAGTCGGGTGCGGGCCTGATCTTCCACCTGACGTCGCCCGACGTCAGCACGGCGGATGAAATCGGCCTCGGTCGCGAAGTGCAGGCGCTCTGCGGCGAGGCCGACGGCCTGATCGTCGTCGCGGGCCCGCGCTTCAGCGGCAAGTCGACGTTGCTCAGCGCGTTCGTCGATCTCATCAATCGCACCCGGTACGATCACGTCATCACGATCGAATCTCAGATTCGCGTCCTCCACGAGAAGCGGCTTTCCTTCATCAGTCAGCGCGAAGTGCGCGGCGACGGCGAGACGATCGCGGCGGCTGCGCGCGCTGCGCTCCGAGAAGGTCCGGATGTGCTCGTAATCGAAGATCTTCGCGCGCCGGAGGCGCTCGTAGCCGCGCTCGACGCGGCCCGCGCCGGCCGCCTCGTGTTCGGGACGATCTCGGCCCAGACGGCCCCCGACGCGGTCGAGCGGCTCATCGACGCTTTTCCGGCGGATCGCCGATCGCAGATACGCGCGGCGCTCGCGGGCGCGTTGCGCGCCGTCGTGGCGCAGGTGCTGGTGCGCAAGAAGGCCGGCGGCCGGGTTGCAGCGCGTGAGGTGCTGCTCAGCAGCCCCGCAGTGCGGAAGCTGTTGCTCGACGGCGCGACGTGGCAGCTGCCGATCGCCGTCGAAAGCGGACGCAGCCTCGGCATGAACACGATGGTGGATTCACTGGGTGCGCTCGTCCGCGACGGCGTCGTCGAGATCGGCGAGGCATGCGCCGCGGCGCCGGATCGCCGCGCGCTGATTGCCGCGCTCGCGCGCGACGGCGTCGATGTTACCGGTGTTGAGAGGCGGGCCTGACGGAATGGAAGTATCGGACATCCGCCGCCGCCTGCGCGGCGCGATCGAAAAAGCGCGGCAGGGCGCGGCGAAACGGCGGGTGCGGAACGATGCCGCAGCCCGCGATTACGAAGATTTTCTCCGCCAGCGGGCGGTGCCCGTGTTTCACCAGTTCGCCGCTGCGCTGACCGGTGAAGGCCACCTGTTCCGCGTGTTCACGCCGGCCTCATCCGTGCGCCTGGCCTTCGATCGGTCGCCGGAAGAGTTCATCGAGCTGGTCCTCGACGACACCTCGGATACTCCCGCCGTTGTCGGCCGGACGACGCGCGGCCGCGGGCGCCGCATGATCAGCTCTGAGCGCCCTCTGCCTCTTCAAGGAGGCGCCCCGATTGCCCAGCTCACCGAGGAGGACGTCCTGTCGTTCCTGCTCGAAGAGATCGCCCCGTTCATCGAGCGCTGATCGCTCCTACCCGATCGCCCCGGACACGCGCAGCTCCTCAATCTCAGCAGGAGACAAGCCGCAGTCGGCTCTGAGGATCGGCTCCGTGTGCTGGCCGAGCGCGGGGGGCGCGGTTCGAATGCCTCCCGGGGTGTCCGACAGTTTGATGGGCACGCCGAGCACCCGCAGAGCGCCCGCTGATACGTGGTCGACCGTCTCCACCATGCCGCGCGCATCGAGCTGCGCATCCTGGAGAACTTCGGCGACATCACGCACGGAACCGCACGGCACCCCGGCGCCCTTCAGCGCCTCGACCCATTCGCTTCGCGTTCGCGATCGCAGTCGCCCGGCGATCAGCGGCCGCAGCTCCTCGTAGTGGTTCACCCGCGCCCCGTTCACCGCAAACCGCGGGTCGTCGGCGAGCGCGCGCGCGCCAAGCACGCCGCAGAAACGGCGCCACTGCTCGTCGTTGCCGACCGCGACCACGAACTGGCCATCTGAGGCGGCGAAGGTCTCGTACGGCACGATCGTCGGATGGCGGTTCCCCATGCGCCCGGGAGTCGTCCCCGTCGCGAAATAAATCCCCGCCTGATACGTGAGCAGCGCGGCGGTCGAGTCGAGCATGCCGACGTCCACCCGCTGGCCTCGTCCCGAACGGACCCTGGCGAGCAGCGCCATCGCGACTCCTTGCGCGGCGAACATGCCGGTGACGATATCGGAGATCGCGACGCCGAGTCTGAATGGCGGACCGTCGGCCGCGCCGGTGATGCTCATCAGGCCGCCTTCACCCTGCATGACGGCGTCGTATCCGGGCTCGCTGCTGCGAGGTCCCGTCTGCCCGAAGCCGGAAATCGAGCAGTACACGAGCCGGGGATATCGGGCCGCGAGCGTCTCGAAGCTGAGCCCGAGCCGCTCCATCGTCCCGGGCCGGAAGTTTTCCACCAGCACGTCCGCGCGTTCGAGCAGGCAGTCGAGGATGCCTCGTGCGGCGGCGTGCTTCAGGTCGAGCGTCAGGCTCTCCTTGTTGCGGTTGATGCTCAGGAAATACGCGCTCTCGCCGTGGACGAAGGGCGGACCCCACGCGCGCGTGTCGTCGCCGCGGCCGGGCTGCTCGATCTTGATCACCCGCGCCCCCATGTCGGCGAGGAGCATGGTGCAGTACGGCCCGGACAGCACGCGGGTGAAGTCGACGATCGTGACGCCGGCGAGCGGCGCGACATCAGGCGACGTGGAATCAGTCATAATTGTGAACGGCCGCGCGATCAAAGGCTTCGACGAGCCGGCGCTCCGACATGCGCTGGCCGCCGCCGCCGAATCGTGACGAGATCGCTCAGCAGCGCGTAGGCGGTGTGCGTCAGGCTCCCATCGAGCTGGCAGATCGCGACGTCGCCCAGCAGGTCCGTTCGAAGCACCAGCGCGTTGGACTGGCCGCGCAATCCTGCCAGCAGGTCGTCGCCCGGCAACTCGGTTGGCGCGACCGTGGCGTCGATGCCGCCGTCGGCGCGGCGCCACGCCGAGGCCACGAGACGCAGCCGGCGCCCCTCTCTCTTCGCGCGTCGTGCCGCCTCGCTCGAGCCCGCGCCGATCCCGATCCGGTTGACAGCCGCCGGAGTGATCCCGGCATTCATCAGGACGTTGGCCAGCGCAGCCGTCTTTGCCGCGGCATCCCATCCATCCAGGTCGAGCGAAGGATCCGCCTCCGCGATGCCGATCGCCTGCATCCTTGCGAGCGCCGGGGCGAACTCGTCGCCGTCCTCGAGCGCCGACAGAATGTGATTCGTCGTGCTGTTGACCACCCCGCGAAAGCCCAGGATCTCGACCGCCGGCATCGTCTCCCGCACGAGATTGAACACCGGGACGCCGTCCATGACGGTCCCCTCGAAGAGAAACGCCACCCCCGCCGCCTCGGCGGCGGCACCGAGCGAGGCGTATGCGAATGCCGCCGGTCCCTTGTTGGCCGTCACGACGTGGCAGCCGGCGGCGAACGCAGCACGCACGTGACCGATCGCCGGCTGTCCCTGCGCGATATCGAGCGTTGTCGTCTCGACGACCACGCGCAGATCCGCGTCGGTCCGCCCGAGGCGCTCGATGACGTCGAAGCTGGTGCCCGGCGTCTCGTCGCCCGCCGCCACCTGCGCGCCGCGCTCAACGCGCGCGGCTGCGGCATCGACGTCCAGGCCCTCTTCGCACCACGCCGTCCCGTGGCGCGCCGTTGCGATTCCGACTACGCGGCAGCTCAGATCGTAGTCGGCCGTCAGGCGGTCGCGTTTCTCTGTCAGCAGGCGCGCGAAGCGGCGGCCGACGTGGCCGAATCCGATCAACGCGAGATCAGCGCGCGGCATGAACGGTGGATGTTACCGTGAATGAATTGCTGATTGATGATTGGCAGCCCTTTAGGGCTGCCTTGTGGACGGCCAGCTGTCAAAAATCCGCAACATCATGCGATGCGATCCAGCACTTCCCCGACGCGGTCAGGGCAGAGGAGAGGTGCGCGGGATCGGTGCCGAACCCGATGCGAAAATATCCGTCCATGTCGAAGTGGTCGCCAGGGACGAGGAGCACCCTCTGCTCGTCGCGCAGCCGCTCGACGAGCGCCGTCGAGTTGATGGCGTGATTCCAGCCTCATCGATCGAGAAGTGTACCCGAAAAGAACTTGCGCTATCCTGTGGACCGCGCTGGAACGCGATGGCTGCCGACCTGTTGCCGGAACTGGCGTTGATCCCCTCGGGTGAGTTCGTCATGGGATCGGAGGACGCCGACGAGGATGAACGGCCCGCCCACCGGGTCAGCGTCGACGACTTTCTAATCGCCGTACACCCGGTCACCCAGGCGGAATACTCCCGTTTCGTGCGCGAGACCGGGTACCGGGCCCCGGCCATTTACGAGCTGCCTCTGGTCGTGACGGCCGGAGGCCCCGAACGCGAGCGCGCTTTCCGCGCGGCCGGTCAGCCGTACGTGTGGATGGACTCCGAGGCTCCGAAAGACCGGCTCGATCATCCCGTCACCCTCGTGCGCTGGGACGACGCGATCGCGTATTGCGCCTGGCTGTCTGCAGCGAGTGGCCGCACGGTGCGGCTGCCGACCGAAGCAGAATGGGAAAAAGCCGCGCGCGGCGGCCTCGAGGGCCGCCGCTATCCCTGGGGCGATCGGCTCGATCGCACCAAGGCGAATTTTCTGAGCGAGCCGTCGCAGAAACCCACGCACGGCACCACGCAGTGCAGGAACCATCCGCCGAATGGCTACGGCTTGTTCGACATGGTGGGGAACGTCTGGGAGTGGGTGCACGATTGGTATGATCCGCGGTACTACGCGGCCTCGCCCACGCACTCCCCGGCCGGGCCGCGCGAGGGGACGCTGCGCGTGCTGCGCGGCGGCAGCTGGCTCGTGGCGGAGGCGTGCATGCTCTCCTGCAGCCATCGCCACAAGGTCCCGCCAGACACATACTCGTATGGGATTGGTGTCCGGATCGTCTGCCCGGCGGACTGAAGGATGGTTCTGAGCCTCCGGCGCAGGGCCGGACATTTTTCCGGCTGAAGCCTGACAGCTGAAGTCTAACGTTCTAACGTTCTTCGGTGATGTGCCGATGAAAGCTTCCAGCCGCTGGGAGCGCTACTGGAGTCAACCGTGCTCAGACATTCAACGCTTGCTGTCGTGCTGACCCTGGCGGCCGCGCTCCCTGCTGCCGCGCAAACCGCAGTACCCGCCGTCGTCGACGGTTCCGTCATCGTCACGACGGGCGAGGGTGTCGTGAAGCTCGCGCCCGATCGGGCGTGGGTTTCGGTCGCCGCTGAAACGCGGGCGCGCAGTCCCAGGGACGCCCAGCGCGCGAACGCGGAGGCGATGTCGGCGGTCCTCGACAAGCTGAAGGGCGCGGGACTTCCGGCTGACGCTATCCGCACGAGCGGGTACGACCTCCAGCCGGAGTTCGACTACGCCAACGGGAAGCAGACTCTTCGCGGATATGTCGCGCGAAACGCGGTCGAAGTTCGCGTGGACGACATCGGGCGTGTCGGGGAGATTCTCGACGGGGCCGTCGGCTCAGGGGCGACGTCGGTCCGCGGCGTGCGCTTCGACTTGAAGGACCGTGCCGCCGCGGATCGCGAGGCGCTGCGGCGCGCGGTGGCCGACGCGCGCGGGC
>CAYZBZ010000221.1:4334-6866 GCA_964476725.1 uncultured Vicinamibacterales bacterium | reverse complement strand
GCCCTCGCCAGACGCCCTGCCCCCCAGCGCGGACTGGCCCACGTGAAGCAGGACCGTATGACTCCTGCCACGGATTGTCAAGCGCGTGAAGCCTTGCCGCGGTCGCGAACGGCGCGCGTCCCCGGTGCGGTGACGAGATTGCGGACCAGCTCACGGACGAGCGGCGCGTGCTGCGCTGGGCGTCGAGGCGATGCTGGAATACTGGCTGAACCTGAAGAACCTGAAGAACCTTGAGGAACCTGTGGAACCTCGTAGAACCTTTACTTCGCCCTGACCCATCGCAGCATCTCCGCGACGGTCGCCGACTTGCCCTGCATCAGCAGGCCCGTGCGGAAGATTTTGCCGGCGGCCCAGACGACGAGGACGACCGTGCCGGTCATGAGCGCGAGCGAGAGCAGGATCTGCCACAGCGGCGGCCCCGGCTGCAGCGAGATGCGCATCATCATCAGAAACGGCGCCGCGGTCGGGACGAGCGACAGGACGGTGGCCATCGTGCCGTCGGGCGCGCGCAGCACGGAGACCCACGTGAACATCGGCAGCATGACGAGCACCATGACGGGCGTCATCATGCCCTGCGAGTCCTTCAGGTCGGTGCAGGCCGCGCCGATGGCGACGAACATCGACCCGAAGATCAGCACCGACATCACCAGGAACAGCACGAACCAGGCGAGCATCCGCGGCGTGACGGCGCTCGCGTAGCCGCCCCAGTACTGCGCCACGACCAGGCCTCCGGCGATGTAAATCGCGGCGAGCAGGGTCGACACGGCGACGCTGCCGATGAGCTTCCCCAGCATCAGCTGAAACGGCGTGACCGATCCCATCAGCACTTCGCTGATGCGGCTCATCTTCTCTTCGATGACGCTGTTGAGGAGCTGCGGCGCGCTCGACATCACGGTGATGTACATCAGGAACAGCGCCGCCACCGGCATGCCGAACGCCCGGGCCTTGTCCACCGCCTCCGCCGGCTTGGTGTGCCCCTGCTCGTCGCGCGCGACGAGGCCGAGGGTTTCGACAGGGGCCTGCCGGGTGAGCCGCGTCACCAGCGCCCGATCGATCGACGCCTGACGGAATCGCTCGTTCAAAATCACGCGGTTCACCGTCGTCCGCAGCCAATCCGGGAGCGCCATGTACGACGGATGATCCGAGTAGTAGCGGATCTCGGAGCCTGTGTCCGGATTCAGGATGTCGGCGGGCACCTCGACGAACGCGAAGAGCTCGCCGCGGCGCACGCGATCCGAGAGCTCCAGCCGCAGCTCGTCCGGATTGCGGCCGTCCGGCTCGATCTGCGTGGCCAGAAAGCGCGGCGCGGTTCGCGCGGCGCCGGCCGCGCCGTCGGTCGACGAGTTCCACGCGCGCGCGGCCGCCCTCACCGGCTCGCCGAGCACCCCGGTGTAGTCCACGAACGCGAACGCGCGGTCCTTGCCGTCCGACGCGTCCTTCGTCGCGCGCACGAGCACCACCGACATCACCATCACCACGGGCATCAGGATGATGCTGATGATGAACGCCTTGCTGCGGACGAGGGTCGCGAACTCCGACTGGGCGACGATTAGAGTCTTACGCATGGTGTCTGTGTCTGCATTTATTATGGCGCGTGGGGCCCCACCCCCACGCGCTTCTCACTGCTCGCGGGCCGCGGGCGCTACGGCTTTGCAATCCTCACGAAGATGTCCTGGAGCGACGGCCGGGTGACCTCGAAGTGATAGACCGCCGTGCGCGCGGCGAGCCGGGACAGGAAGGCCTGCGGGTCCCCTTTCAACCGGACCTCCTGGAGCTGGCCGAAGTCGTTCACGCACTCGACGTCGGGCAGGTCGGCGAGCGCGGCGGCGCCGCTCGATGTGCGGATGCGAACGGTGTCCGCGCCGTACTGGTCCTGGATGCTCTCGAGCGAGCCGTCGAGGACCTTGCGGCCGCTAAAAATCATGAAGATGCGATCGCACATCCTCTCGGCGGTCGCCATGTCGTGCGTGCTGAAGACCACGGTGGCGCCGCGGCGGCGCATCTCGAGCACCGCGTCCTTCAGTACCTGGGCATTGACCGGGTCGAGGCCGGAAAACGGCTCGTCGAGGATGAGCAGCTCGGGGTTCGACACGACTGCGGCAACGAACTGGACTTTCTGCGACATGCCCTTCGAGAGTGTCTCGATCTGCCGGTCCAGCAGCCCCGGGAGCTCCATCCGCTGCATCCACTCGTCGATCGCCGCGTCGATCTGCGAGAGTCTCCCCCCTTTGAGCCGCGCATAGTAGCGCAGCAGGCGTCGGATGGTCATCTTCTTGTAGAGACCGCGCTCCTCGGGCAGGTAGCCGACGCGGTCGCGCACGGCGGCCGTGTCGTTGGATCCGAGCACCTCGATGTCCCCTTCGTCGGGAAGCAGGATGTGCATGATCATCCTGAGGGTCGTCGTCTTGCCGGACCCGTTCGGTCCGATGAAGCCGTAGATCGATCCCCGGGGTACCGTCAGCGACAGGTCGTCGACGGCCACCATGCCGTCGAAGCGCTTCGTGACGCCGCGCAGGACGAGGGCGGGGTTTG
>CAYZBZ010000221.1:0-4234 GCA_964476725.1 uncultured Vicinamibacterales bacterium | reverse complement strand
CCTGCGCGCGGACGCGCCCATACTGTCCCCTTCTGCAAAGGCCGCCGTTTCGAGTAGGCTCTTGGGGAACGCGGCGCGGGCGTCGACACGATGAGTCAGATTTTCCATCGCCACACGAACATCTACACCCGGCTGGGCATTCTGGCCGTCGTCGGATTCGCCGCTGTGCTCGGCGGTGCGGTCGGCTTGCTGAATCTATCCGGGTACAACACCAACCAGGGGATATTCGTCGAGCAGCCCATTCAGTTCAGCCACGCTCACCATGTCGGGGGGATGGGGATCGACTGCCGCTACTGCCACACCTCTGTGGAGGAATCGGCGTTCGCCAATATCCCGCCGACGAAGACCTGCATGAACTGCCACTCCCAGATCTGGACCAATGCGCCGATTCTCGAGCCGGTGCGGGCGAGCTTCCGGGACAACAAGCCACTCCGCTGGACGCGGGTCTACGATCTGCCGGATTTCGTCTATTTCAACCACAGCATTCACGTAAAGCAGGGTGTCGGCTGCGCGACCTGCCATGGCCCGGTGGATCGCATGCCTCTCATGTACCAGGAAACCAACCTGCAGATGTCCTGGTGCCTCGACTGCCACCGCAATCCGGCGAAGTTCGTGCGTCCTCGCGATCAGGTGTTCAACATGGCCTGGGAGCGCCCGGCCGACGACCCGGGCATCGGCGAGCGTCTCGTCAGGGAATACAAGATCGCCAGCCCGCCGCAGCTCACGAACTGCTCGACGTGTCACCGGTGAGCTTCCAGCTTCCGGCTGCCAGCTACCAGCTACCAGCTTAAAATATTAATGATTGAACACTTAGAGCAGAGCAGGCAGCCGGGAACAATGCGTCTTGCTGGAAGCTGGACGCTCTGAAACTGGAAGCTGATACGAGCATGGATCTCTCTCCCATCCGATCCCGTCTCGCCGGCTCAGAAGGCCGCCTGTACTGGCGCAGCCTCGGCGAGCTGGCTGACACCCTCGAGTTCCGCGAGTATCTGCACCGGGAGTTCCCCGAGCAGGCATCCGAGTGGAACGACCCGAAGGGTCGCCGGCAGTTCCTGAAGCTCATGAGCGCGTCGCTCGCGCTCGCGGGAGTCGGCGCCTGCACCAAGCAGCCCCTCGAACAGATTGTTCCTTACGTGAAGCAGCCCGAGGACCTCGTCCCCGGCCGTCCGCTGTTTTTCGCCAGCGCCATCCCGTTTTCCGGCGTCGCTCAGCCGGTCCTGGTCGAGAGCCACATGGGGCGTCCGACCAAAATCGAAGGAAACCCGGAACATCCCGCCAGCCTCGGGGCAACAGACGCCATCACCCAGGCGGCGGTGCTCGACCTGTACGACCCGGATCGGGCCAAGACCCTCACGCATCGCGGCGAAATTCAGGCGTGGGGCTCGTTTCTCGCGGCCATGCAGTCGGCGGTCGGGCGTCAGAAGGCACGGCAGGGGGCGGGGCTGCGCTTTCTGACCGGCCCGATCACTTCTCCCTCGCTCGCCGAGCTCATGGCGACGATTCTGGCGCAGTATCCGCAGGCAACGTGGCATCAGTACGATCCGGTCACCCGCGACGGCGCCCGTGTGGGCGGGCGGCAGGCGACCGGCTCCGCAACCGACGCCATCTATCGCTTCGACAAGGCGGATGTGGTCGTGTCGCTCGACGCGGACTTCCTGACGTGCGGTCCTGGCAGCGTTCGCTATCAGAAGGATTTTGCGGCCCGTCGCCGCGTGACGGACGAGCGCAAGGAGATGAATCGTCTCTATGCGATCGAGAGCACGCCGACGCTGACCGGCGCCAAGGCGGATCACCGTCTCGTGCTGAAGGCGGGGGAGATTGAAGGCTTCGCCCGGCAGCTGGCCGCGAGCCTCGGAGCAGGAGCGGCAGCTTCCGCCGGTACGAATCCGGACGCGGCGAAGTGGACGTCCGCGCTCTCGAAGGATCTGCAGGCGCACCGCGGCCGCTCGTTGATCGTCGCGGGGGACTACCAGCCGGCATCCGTGCACGCGCTCGCGCACGCGATGAACCAGACGCTCGGCAACATCGGCACGACGGTCACTTACGGCGCGTCGATTGAAGCGTCTCCGACGGACCAGACCACCTCGCTGAACGATCTCGTCCGCGAGATGGAGCGAGGCCAGGTCGAGCTGCTCGTCATTCTTGGCGGCAACCCCGTCTACACGGCGCCGGCCGACCTGAAGTTCTCCGAGAAGCTCGGAAAGGTCAGCCTCACGGTCTACCACGGGCTGTACGTCGACGAGACGGCCAACCTCTGCCACTGGAACGTCGCCGATACGCACCCGCTCGAGAGCTGGGGGGACGCACGCGCGTACGACGGCACGGTCACCATCGTCCAGCCGCTGATCGCGCCGCTGTATGAGGGACGCTCGGCGTACGAAGTGCTCGGCGTGTTCACGCCGCAGCCCGATCGCCGCGGGCACCAGATCGTCAAGGACTACTGGACGCGCGCGTTCGGTGGTGGCAGCGGCTGGACAATCCGCAACAGCGACGGTCAGCCATTCACGGACGCGGACACGTTCTGGCGGCGCGCGCTGCACGACGGCTTCATCTCGGGCACGGCGATCGCCGACGGCGGGCAAGCGACCCCATTCGCCGCGGCGGGTGCCGCCACGCCACCCGCGGCGCAGACTGCGCAGCAGCCCGCGCCGACGACCCCGCCGGCACAGGGCGGCCTCGAGATCATCTTCCGTCCCGATCCGACGGTCTGGGACGGCCGCTTCGCGAACAACGGCTGGCTCCAGGAGCTGCCCAAGCCGCTGACGAAGATCACGTGGGACACCTCGGCGTGGATCAGCCCGCAGCTCGCGAAAGAGCGCGGCCTGAGCGACGGCGACGTGATCGAGCTGCGCTATCGCGGCAACACGGCGCGCCTGCCGGTCTTCAGGGTGCCGGGGCATCCGTCGCAGTCGGTCACGGTGTTCCTGGGATACGGCCGCCGGATGGCAGGACGCGTCGGCAACGCGACGAAGGAAGCGGAGGCGTTCAACGCGTACCTCCTTCGCACCTCCGACGCCCCGTGGTTCGGCAACGGGCTGGAGATCTCGAGGACCGGCGACCGCTATCTGCTGGCGACCACGCAGGAACATCACCTGATGGAAGGCCGCGCCCCGGTGCGCATCGCCACGCTCGAGCAGTATACGAACGAGCCGGACATCATCCATCACATGGGTGAAACGCCGCTGAAGACCCTCACGATGTATCCCGACTACGCGTACGACGGGTACAAGTGGGGCATGGCGATCGACCTGAACAGCTGCACGGGCTGCGGCGCCTGCACGATGGCGTGCACGGCCGAGAACAACATCCCGGTCGTCGGCAAGGAGCAGGTGGCCGCCGGGCGCGAGATGCACTGGATCCGCGTCGACCACTACTTTGCCGGCAACGACTACGACACCGCGGTCGAGGCCTACCACCAGCCGGTGCCGTGCATGCAGTGCGAGAACGCGCCGTGCGAGCTCGTCTGCCCGGTCGCCGCGACCACGCACAGCTCCGAAGGCCTGAACGACATGGTCTACAACCGGTGCGTCGGCACGCGGTACTGCTCGAACAACTGCCCGTACAAGGTACGCCGCTTCAACTTCCTCCTCTACCAGGACTGGACGACGCCGAGCCTCGAGCCGATGCGCAATCCCGACGTCACCGTGCGGAGCCGCGGCGTCATGGAGAAGTGCACCTACTGCGTGCAGCGCATCAACACCGCGCGCGTCGACGCCAAGCGTGAGGACAACCGGCAGATTCGCGATGGCGAGATCGTCACCGCGTGCCAGGCGGTCTGCCCGTCCGACGCGATCGTCTTCGGCAACCTCAACGATCCAGGCAGCCAGGTCGCGAAGATCAAGGCGCAGGAGCGCAACTACGGCATCCTCGAAGATCTGAATACGCGCCCGCGGACGACGTACCTGGCAGCGCTGCGGAACCCGAACCCGGAGCTGGAACCGACGGCTTCCCCCAGCGCCGGGAGGCGCGTTTCCAACTCGACGACTGAGCACTGATGGACCCGAAACCGATCTACGCGCCGCCGCCGGTGATCGAGCCGGGGCACACCTTCGGAACGGTCACGGAGCAGATCGCCGCGATCGTTCTGACGCGGCGCCACCCGTACAGCTGGTTCTTCGGCGTCGGCATCGGCTTCATGCTGGTGATGATGCTGTTGATGTCCATCACCTGGCTGCTCATCAAGGGCACCGGCATCTGGGGCGTCAACGTCCCGGTCGGCTGGGGCTTCGCGATC
>CAYZBZ010000220.1:0-6895 GCA_964476725.1 uncultured Vicinamibacterales bacterium | reverse complement strand
GGCGGACAAGTCCGCGCCAAGGCCGAAGGCCGCGACCCCTTGCGCGCCGAAGCCGTGGCGAAGGCGGGCGGCCTCCCCAAGCCCCTCGCCGACCTCTTCCCGGATTCCTTCGAGGCCTCGGAGCTGGGGGAGATTCCGAAGGGGTGGAGGGCTGCTCCGCTGCCCGACGTCTTTGATGTCAACCCGACCCGAGCACTCCGGAAGGGTGTCGAGGCGCCCTATCTCGACATGGCGAACATGCCAACGCGGGGGCACTCGCCCGACGATGTGGTCGATCGCGCATTCGGATCGGGGATGCGCTTCATGAATGGCGACACGCTGGTCGCACGCATCACGCCGTGCCTGGAGAACGGCAAGACGGCCTTCGTGGACTTTCTGGAGGCCGGACAGGTCGGATGGGGATCGACTGAGTACATCGTCTTGCGCCCGAAGCCGCCACTCCCGGACGAGTTCGCGTATTGCCTGGCACGAGGCACAGAGTTCCGCGACTTCGCGATCCAGAGCATGACCGGGTCCAGTGGGCGGCAGCGAGTGCCAGTGGAGTCGCTCTGTCACTTCCGCGTGGTCACTCCGCCGAAGCCCATTGCGGAGCTGTTCGGGCGGTTCGTCAAGCCGCTCTTCGCGCGCACCAGTGAGGCGACCAAGGAAGGCCGCACCCTCGCCGCCCTGCGCGATGCGCTGCTGCCCAAGCTCATCTCCGGCGAGGTTCGCTTGTCATCTGAATGGGTCCGATCTCTCGGGGCCGGCTCTTGAGAATCCGCGCGCGACTGGTTCTCCTCGCGCTTGCCTTTGGCATCTTGCTGGTGGTGGGCCGAACGGTGAATGGAGACTTCACATTCGTTCTCAGACAGTTTTGGTTCACGTCTGGATTCTTGCTTCTCTTGTTCTTGTCGCTCATCGACCAGCCGTATTTCTCCAAGGACGCAAACATCTTCATCAATGCGACGACCGCTTGGATCTCGCTTCTCCTAGTCGAACCAATGGTTCGAGACGGGATTTGGTGGAGTTTCCTGATCGTATCGACGTACCTCGTGGCCTCCAGCTATGTCTTGATGTGGATTCGTTCGAGAGAATTCCATCGAGAGTCAACACTCCTAAACTTTGTATCTCGCATCAATCGTGAGGTCGGTAGGCCAGATGCGCTATTCTCCGCGTTCCTTTTGTGGGGAGCGGTTTTGCAATTCGGGTCTGGCTCCAAATCACTCAATGCGCTCTTTCTTTTTTGGGCCGTCTTCATGATCCTGAGAGTGCCGTCAATCGCAAACTCGATCGATGGTCTCTTTGTTGATGCATCGATGAAAATGCCGGCTCCAGCGGGAGTCGTCACTAGTTTGATCAGTCCGGGAGTTGCCGAGGTGGCTTTTGCCGTGGGACTTTCTTCAGTTCTTGTCGGCAGGACCGCCAGCATCAAAAACAGTGACGGTCAGGTGATTGGCAATGGGATTGTCGTGGACGATCGGATCCTAGCTGGAGCGAGAGTGGGCCGTCTGGCGGTCATCCGAACGGAGAAGTCGTGGTCAGACCTCGCCATGGCCGGCAGAACTATCGTGGAGTTCGTCAGTGACGATGTGGGCGGCGGGAATCGACCGGTCAGCGTCGTCGATTCAGGGTCGGACGTCGGCAGACTGGTGTTTCACGTGCCGCCAGCCGTGACCTTCGAGGTAGGGGAGTTGGTGCGGGTGCCTGCGGCTGAGAGCGATGAGGCGTTCTATCAGGTGGTGTCTGGCATCGTATGCCAGTCGCCTGCCGAGCAGGGGAACGCCGTTCAGACGGTCAAGGTCACGGCTGGCCAACTGGGCAGATGGGACGCCCGGGAGTCGAAGTTTAGGCCGATAGCTTGGGTCGCGTCTGCGGGCGAGATCGTGCACCGTCTCAAGGACGAGCCAGCTCAGGGCGAAGTCGCCCCGGACTGCGCGGTGGTGGGCTGCGTGCCTCACTCGACCTTTCCGATCCATGTTTCTGTGCAGGACGTGGTGACACACAACACCGCAGTCATCGGCGTCACGGGAAGCGGGAAGTCGTACCTCGCCTTCCACTTGATCGAGGCAATGGTCAAGGCTGGCATCAAAGTACTAATCCTGGATGTCAGCCGTCAGCACGACCTGCATCTTGTGCATCACGATCCAACAGCGCTGAAGACGGCCGCTGAGGTAGCTGCATGGGCAGACGGTGCTTCGTTGGTTGGGATTCACCAGTACGGAGCGAGCCCAGGCGGCTTACCAAAGAGTACGGCAGACTTTGTCGAGGCCGCATTCAAAGAGATGGCGAAGGCACCACTGGAAAGGGGGAAGAACATCCCCGCCAGGCTCTGCGTTGTATTCGAGGAGGCACATTCGTTGGTGCCCGAGTGGAACCAAGTTTCTCAGGAGGGTGACAAGCAGCAGGTCAATCGAACGACGCGCGCGATCCTACAGGGTCGGAAATATGGGATGGGCGCGCTGGTGATCACCCAACGAACCGCCAATGTCACGAAGACCATTCTCAATCAGTGCAACACGATCTTCGCGCTGCAGTCCTTCGATCAGACCGGATTGGATTTTCTGAAGAACTACATGGGCGAGGAATACTCTCACGCGATCTCTACTCTTCCAGAGCGTCACGCCATTCTCGTCGGCAAAGCGTCTTCCTCGGCACGTCCCCTGATTGTGAGGATTCAAGATATGGGCACCCGATGGGGGGCCCCGGAACAGAACCAGGAAGAAGGGACCGAATCATGACGCCCACCTCCTGCGTACGCGTGGGCGGGTCCTCTCGGTACTGGGCATCCGTTGAGCTTCTGTATGAGGCGGCTGGGATCGCGCGTTAGCGACCTACCATGGCCAACCCCGCCATCTACCACATCACACATATTGACAACCTCGCCGGCATCGTCGGCGCGGGCAGGCTGTGGTGTGACGTGAAGTGCGCCGCCGACGCCGTGCCCCATACGAATATCGGATATCGTCACATCAAGGAGCGACGCATGCGGCGCAATGTGACGGTCGCCGCGAGGGGCGTTCTTGGAGATTATGTTCCCTTCAACTTCTGCCCACGATCCGTGATGCTCTACGTCGTCTCTCGCGGCCACCGGGACTACAATGACGGTCAGCGCCGAGTGGTCCATCTGGTCTCGTCTGTCGACGCGATGGTGGCGACCGGAAGGCCGTGGTGTTTTACCGATCGGCACGCCGAACTTGGGTACGCCGCGCAGTACGATTCACTGGCGTCCTTGCCTGCCGTGGATTGGGGCGTCATGCCATTGCAGTACTGGGCAGGCTCGGATGACGTCAGGGAGCGCCGACAGGCGGAATTCCTGGTGCACGATTGGTGCCCCTGGCAATCCATCGTGGCAGTCGGTGTATATGACGAGGCGACGGCGGATGAAGTCCGGGCGGCGGTCGCGGAGACCGATCATCAGCCGCCGGTCGAGGTTCGGCGGGACTGGTACTACTGAATTCTGGAGACACCGATGTTCGAAGTGACCCGTGGTGACTTGCTTCGCGCCGATGTGGAGGCGGTCGTCAACACCGTCAACACGGAAGGCATCATGGGCAAGGGCGTGGCGCTCCAGTTCAAGAAGGCCTACCCCGATAATTTTGAGGCCTATCGACTGGCGTGTGAGGCGGGCACGGTGCGGCCCGGCCACATGTTCGTGTTCGACCGGGAATCGCTGACAAATCCTCGCTACATCATCAACTTTCCGACAAAGCGGCACTGGCGGTCGAAGTCGCGGATGGAAGACATCGAAGCCGGTCTGGATGCGCTCGTGGGCGAAGTGAAGCGGCTCGGCGTCCGATCGATTGCCTTGCCGCCTCTAGGTTGCGGACTCGGTGGCCTGTCCTGGCACGACGTCCGCGATCGCATTCGCGCCGCGGCGGAACACGTCCCCGATGTGAAGTGGTTGGCGTTCGAGCCCGCCGGCGCGCCGGATCCGTCGCTGATGCGGAACAAGACCAAACGGCCGAAGATGACCGCTGGCCGGGCAGCGGTGCTCGCGTTGATCAGGCGTTACCTGTCGACTGGATTCGGCTATTCCGTGTCTCTCCTGGAAATCCAGAAGCTGGTGTATTTCCTCACCGAGGCGGGCGAGGAAATGAGGCAAGTGACCTTCGTCAAGCACCACTACGGGCCATACGCCGACGTCCTGCGGCATGTGTTGGAGAAGATGGACGGCCACTTCATCAGTGGCTACGGCGACGGTCATAGCAAGCCTGAGACGCCGGTTACGTTGCTGGCCGAAGCCGATCGCGAGGCTGAGGCGTATCTCGAGGGCTACCCACAGACCCGCGAGCGCATCGATCGCGTGGCTGAATTGATCGAAGGCTTTGAAACGCCGTACGGCATGGAGCTGTTGGCGACGGTTCACTGGGCTGGCACCCGAGATGCCGCGACGACGCCGCACGACGCGCTGCAGGTGATCAGGACCTGGAATCCTCGGAAGGCCGATCTGATGCGCCCCGAACATGTGGATGCGGCGTGGCGGCGCCTGGCCGAGAACAGCTGGTTCTAAGATCTCGGCCTGGCCGAATGACCCGCTTCCAGGAATCCGTCGTCGAGCAAGCCGCGCTCGCCTTACTTGAGAGCCTCGGCTGGTCGGTCACGCACGGCCTCGAGATCGCGCCGGGCGAGGCCGAAGCAGAGCGCACCGATGACAGGCTCGGCGTGCCGTCCCCGGTGAAGGGCTCGCCAGAGCGCTTCCGGGCCGCGAGCCGCGGGAAGATCGAAAACTGAGGGAGGCATGGCAGATATCGATCTCACCCAAGCCGAGGCAGATGCGCTGATCGCCATGGAGAAGCATCGCGTCAACGAGGATCGAAGCGACTTCCCCATGGGCGGGCAGTCGCTGACTTTGCCGCTTCAATCCCCCGACAAGCGAGAGCACTTTCTGCTCGACGTGAGCCGGGGTCGAATCGACCTGCTCAAAGTCACAATGCAGAAGCGCGCACGGCAGGTCGTCGTGCTCGTCCGCCTCGATCTGGGCGGCGCTCCCCATCGCAATCCGGACGACGAAGAGATACGGGCTCCGCATCTGCACGTGTACCGCGAAGGCTACGGCGACAAATGGGCCATCGCCGTTCCGGCTGACCGCTTCACTGCGACCGCCGACCTCTGGGCGACGCTCAAAGATTTCATGCGGTTCTGCAACATCACGCAGCCGCCGCACATCGAACCGGGGCTGTTCACATGATCCAGGACATTCAGCGCCTGCTGGACGCCTATCACGCCTGGCTGAAGGACAAGACCGCCCTGCGGCAGGTCGATGACTGGATCGAGATCACGACGCCGTATCTCGACCGGCACAACGACCACATCCAGATCTACGCGAGGAAGGCCAACGGCGGCTATGTGCTCACCGACGACGGGTACACCCTCAACGACCTGGAACAGAGCGGCTGCAAGTTGCAGAGCCCGAAGCGCCAAGAGCTGATGAAGATGACCTTGAATGGCTTCGGCATTCAGCTTCGGGACCATGCGCTGGAAGTGCATGCGTCGCCTGACAACTTCCCGCTGCGAAAGCACAATCTGGTTCAAGCCATGCTGGCCGTGAACGACATGTTCTACCTGGCGGTGCCGATGGTGGCGAGCCTGTTCTATGAGGACGTCGTGGAATGGCTTGATGTGCACGACATCCGATATACGCCGAAGGTCAAGTTCACGGGCAAGACCGGCTACGACCACCTCTTTGACTTCGTCATCCCCAAGTCCAGAGAGCAGCCGGAGCGCATCATCCAGACGATCAACCGCCCCAGTCGCGACACCGCGCAGGCGGTGGTGCTCTCGTGGATCGACACCAAGGAAGTGCGGCCAGCCGATTCGCGAGCCTATGCGCTGCTGAATGACTCCGAGCAAGCTGTTTCCCCGAGTGTTCTCGATGCACTCAGGAGCTACGATGTGCGTCCCGTACCGTGGAGTCAGCGCGAAAGCGTCAGAGAGGAACTGGCGGTGTGACCACCCTCTTCTGCGTCCGCGCCGAGTTTGGCACGTACACGAAACACTTCGTGGACGGCGGTTTCGTGGCCATCGGCTGGATGCCGAACACCGACCTGTCGGCGGTGAAGTCCCGCGACGAGTTGTACCCGCTCTACAAGGCCGAACATCCCGACGACACCAGCAACATCGTCATCGGCCAGCAGGTCGGGCAGATCGCGCGCTTTCTGCTGGAGATCCAGGCGGGCGACTACGTCATCACGCAGAGTACCGGGTGGGGTCGGGGCGCGCGGTGGGAGCTGACGGGTCAATGACTGCCTATTCCTACTCTTTGTCCTGCTTATTCCTGCTTATTCCCGCTCATTCCGGTCGATATCCCCTGCCAGCCAACGGCCTCACATGCCTCAGAGTGGGAACGAGGGGACTGGCATGAGTGCCTTCACTGAATCCGTCGTCGAACAGGCAGCCCTCGCCTGGCTCGAGAGCCTCGGCTGGCGGGTCACGCACGGCCTCGAGATCGCGCCGGGCGAGGCCGAAGCCGAGCGCGCGGACTACGCGCAGGTGGTACTGAAAGCGCGGTTGCGCGAGGCGCTGGCGCGACTCAACCCCGTGCTGCCGCCCGAGGCGCTGGAGGATGCCTTTCGGCGGCTGACGCGCCCCGAGGGTGCGGAGCTGTCGGCGCGTAACCGCGCCGTGCATCGCTTGCTGGTGGAGGGCGTAACGGTCGAATACCGCGCACCCGACGGCGCGATCCGCGGCGCGCAGGCGCGCGTGCTCGACTTCGACGATCCGAAGAACAACGACTGGCTGGCGCTCAATCAGTTCACGGTCAGCGAGAACAAGCACACGCGCCGGCCGGACGTCGTCCTCTTCGTCAATGGGCTGCCGCTGGCGGTGATCGAGCTCAAGAACGCGGCCGACGAGGACGCGACCATCTGGACGGCGTTCCAGCAGCTCCAGACCTACAAGGCCGAGCTGCCGTCGCTGT
>CAYZBZ010000219.1:0-6909 GCA_964476725.1 uncultured Vicinamibacterales bacterium | reverse complement strand
TGACGCACTTTCGCGTCGAGCGCGCCGAACGGCTCGTCGAGGAGCAGCACCTTGGGCTCGACGGCAAGCGCGCGCGCGAGCGCCACCCGCTGCCGCTGGCCTCCGGAAAGCTCGGACGGCCGGCGGTCCGCCATGAAGTCGAGCTGCACCAGCTCCAGGAGCTGCCGCACGCGCCGGGTGATGTCCGCCTCGTCCGGCCGCCGATCGCGCGGGCGGACCCGGAGGCCGAAGGCCACGTTCTCGAACACGGTCATGTGACGGAAGAGCGCGTAATGCTGAAAGACGAATCCGACGCCGCGATCGCGTGCGTTGCGGGCGGTCGCGTCCTCCCCCTCGAGGAGCACGGACCCCGAGTCTGCCTCCTCGAGCCCCGCGATGATGCGCAGAAGTGTCGTCTTGCCGGAACCCGACGGTCCGAGCAGCGCGACGAGCTCGCCTGACGCCACTCCGAGGCTGACGTCGTTGAGCGCGACGAAGCTCCCGAACGTCTTCCTCAGACCGCGGACTTCGATTCCCATGCCCCGACCTCCACCGCCGGCCGCCCGCGCGCCCTATCCGAATGCCTCACACGCCGCTCGACTACCGCCTTGAGCATCAGGGTCACGAGCGCCAGGCACGCCAGCAGCGACGCGACGGCGAATGCCGCCTGCGAGTTGTACTCGTTGTACAGAATCTCGACGTGCAGTGGCAACGTATTCGTCACGCCGCGGATGTGGCCCGACACGACCGACACGGCGCCGAACTCACCCATCGCGCGCGCGTTCGCGAGGATGACGCCGTAGAGCAGGCCCCATTTGATATTGGGCAGCGTGACGCGGAAGAACATCTGGAGGCCGCCGGCGCCGAGCACGCGCGCCGCCTCTTCCTCCTCCGTCCCGGTGGCTTCCATGATGGGGATGATCTCGCGCGCCACGAACGGGAACGACACGAACATCGTCGCGAGCACGATCCCGGGCACGGCGAAGACGACCCGGAATCCGTGGTCGAGCATCCACGGACCGAGCCACCCCTGCCGGCCGAAGAGCAGCACGAAGACCAGGCCGGAGATCACCGGCGAGACCGCAAAAGGCAGGTCGATGAGCGTCATCAGGAACTGCCGTCCGCGGAAATGGAACTTCCCGATCGCCCACCCGGCGGCCACGCCAAACACGACGTTCAGCGGCACGGCGATCCCCGCCGCGACGAGCGTCAGCCGCAGCGCCGCCAGCGCATCCGGTGTGGTGATGGCGGTCTTGTAGGCCTCGAACCCCTTCGCGAAAGCCGCGGTGAACACCGCGACGAGCGGCACCACCAGGAAGAGTGCCACGAACGACAGCGCTACGGCGGTGACGATCCAGCGAACAAGAGGCGGCTCCGTCAGGTGCTGGCGCCTGTTCACTCCGCGATCCTCAAAATGCCAGCCTGCGCCGCGTCCAGCTCTGCAGGCCGTTGATACACAACAGCAGCGTGAAGGACAGCACCAGCATGACGAGCGCGATCGCCGTCGCGCCGGCATAGTCGTACTGCTCGAGCTTGGTGACGATGAGCAGCGGCGAGATCTCCGTCCGCATCGGCATGTTGCCGGAAATGAAGACGACCGAGCCGTACTCACCCACCGCGCGTGCGAACGCCAGTGCGAAGCCCGTCAGCCACGCGGGAAACAGATGCGGCAGGACGACGCGCAGGAGCACGGACCGGCGGTTCGCGCCCAGACTCGTCGCCGCTTCCTCAACCTCGGGATCGAGATCCTCGATGACCGGCTGCAGCGTGCGGACGACGAACGGCAGCCCGATGAAGATGAGCGCGATGGTCACGCCGAGCGGCGTAAAGGCGACCTTGATGCCGTGCCGCGCGAGCGGTTCCCCCAGCCAGCCGTTCGGCGCGTACAGCGTCGTCAGCACGATGCCGGCGACTGCGGTTGGAAGCGCGAAGGGCAGATCGATGAGCGCATCGACGATGCGCCGGCCGGGAAACGTGTAGCGGACGAGCACCCATGCCACGAAGAACCCGAAGACGGCGTTGACCGAGGCGGCGACGAGCGACGCGCCGATGCTCAACCGGTACGACGCGACGACCCGCGGGTCCGTGATCGTGGCCCGGAAGGCCTCCCACGTCATCGTGAACGTCCGGACCGGCAGCGTCGCGAGTGGAATCATGACGAGGAGGCTGAGGTAGAAGACCGTCAGCCCCATCGTCAGGCCGAATCCCGGCAGAACGCGCCGGCGCGCGCGGGAGGAGATGGTGCGGCTCATCGAGCTCCGGGTTTGTAGATCTGGTCGAACACGCCGCCGTCGGCGAAATGGGTCTTCTGCGCCTTCTGCCAGCCGCCGAACACCTCGTCGATGTTGAACAGCTTCACTTTCCCGAACGAGCTCGCGTACTTGGCCGCGATCTTCTCGTCACGCGGACGATAGTGCCGCTTCGCCGCGATCTCCTGCCCTTCCGGCGAATACAGATACTGAAGGTAGGCTTCGGCGAGCGCGCGCGTGCCCTTGCGGTCGACGACCTTGTCGACGACCGCGACCGGCGGCTCGGCAAGAATGCTCACGGACGGCACGACGATCTCGAGCTTGCCGGCTGATTCGCCCAGGGCAAGGTACGCCTCGTTCTCCCAGGCCAGCAGGACGTCGCCGATCTCACGCTGCGTGAAGGTGATGGTCGCACCCCGCGCGCCGGAGTCGAGCACCGGGACCTTCCTGTAGATGTCCGTCACGAACTGGCGCGCCTTCGCTTCGTCGCCGCCGGGCCGCCGCAGGGCGTAGCCCCACGCGGCGAGGTAGTTCCACCTCGCACCGCCAGACGTCTTGGGGTTCGGCGTGATGATCTGCACGTCGGGCTTCGTCAGATCGCTCCAGTCCTTGACGGCCTTCGGGTTCCCCTTGCGCACCAGGAACACGATGGTGGACGTGTATGGCGCGCTGTTGTGCGGCAGCCGCTTCTGCCAGGCGGCGTTTGTGAGCCCCGCCTGCGCGACGGCGTCGACGTCGTATGCGAGCGCAAGCGTGACGACGTCGGCGTCGAGGCCGTCGATGACCGCGCGCGCCTGTCCGCCCGACCCGCCGTGTGACTGCCTGATGACCACCGCCTGCCCCGTTTTCGCCTTCCAATATCTGACGAACGCGGCGTTGAATTCCTGGTAGAGCTCCCGAGTGGGGTCATACGATGCGTTGAGCAGCGTCTGCGCGCCCAGCGCGGCGCTGAACGCCGCCAGCACGCCGGCAAATCCGACACCACGAATTATCCTTCGTATATCCATCGCTATCCTCCATGGCAGCCCTGACCAGCCTTCGCCAAGGCTACGGCGGTCCGCCGAAGCAATGCGAAGACGGAAGCATTTGCGAAGGCGGAAGGGCTGCCTGGTCAGTCCGTGTTATCCGTGTCCGTCCGTGGCTCAGAAGGCCAGCTGCACGCGGAACAGAATCACGTTCTCGGTCGGGCGCGCCGCGTTGCCTCCCTCGAAAGACGTCCACTCGAAGGTCGCGTAGTACTTGATGTACGCCGCGGGATACCAGTTGGCGGCGAGGGTGAACGATCTCGCTTCGCGGCTGGCCGTCGCTTGGCCGAAGCCGGCCGCGAACACATCGCTGTCCACGGCGAGAGCGGAGTAACGCGCGGCGATCTGGAGCGCACCCCAGTTCCCATTCGCGGGATCGAAGACGTTCTTCGGCCGCACGCCGCGATCCGACGCTGCTTCACCGGTCAGCACGTAGGATCCGGTGACTTCCCACCCCTGGTTGGTGACGTCTCTCTCGGTCCCCGTCTTCGCGATCGCCTGGGTCGATCGCATGTACTCACCGAACGAGCCGAAGGACTTGTAGTAGTAGAACACCGCCGGAGAAACGCGCCGGCGATCACCGCTCGCGACCGCACCTGTGGCGTACGAGAAATACGTGTGACCGACTGACGTGCTGAAGGACGGGAGCGCTCCGGCCTGGCTGCCGGTCGAGCCGCCGATCTGAAAGCCGAGGCCGTTCAGCGCGCCAGCCGGTGTGCGGGTAGAGCGGAACGGCTGCCAGACGACGCGCCCGGCGAGATCCTTCGTGTTGTTGGTATCCAGCTCGGTGGTCGTGCTGCGTGCGTCGGGCACGCCGTTGAATACCCCCGCCGCATAGAACAGCCTCGGCGACAGGTCTCCCTGGATCTGGACCCCGATGTCGCGATTGGGCACGAGGCTCGACGCCAGCGCGCGTTCCGGGAACAGCAGGTAGGGGTCTCCCTGCAGCAGCTCGTAGCCGACCGGCGTCTTGTCCTTGCCCGTGCGCACGCGGAACTTCGGCGAGAAGCGGATGTCGAAGTACGCGTCCTGGACGACGGCGGTCCCGTTTCCAAAGTCAGGCATGACCTTGAAGTCGAAATACTTCGCAACCCGGCCGGAGAACGTGGGCCGCAGCTTCCGGATGGTGAAGGTGTTCGTGATTGGCGGAGGATCGTCCAGCGAGAACCGCCCATCGGTCTGCGCCACGGCACCGAGCACGAGCCGGTAGTCGCCATTCGAAGACTGCAGGACGAACCCGTCCTGCCAGCCTGCGGTGAACGGCGCCGGTGGGGGCTCGGCCGGCGCCTGGGCGGCCACCACCGCGGGCGTCAGCGTCACGGTGACGACCGCGGCGCTCACAATCACGGTCCTGATCGACATCCCGCTGCTCCTTAAGGCAGCCCTAAAGGGCTGCGCTACGAACTCTCGAACCACGTCGCGTGCGAAAACAAAAAGGCCCGGAACCAAGAAGCTCCGGGCCGCAAATAAAAAGGCCCGGAAGCTACGGCTTTCCGGGCCTTCGAGCTGCCGTTCCTGTGGACTTCGAGAAACTAGAAAATCACACTGACGGGCGCAGCATCGGGACCGGAGGGCTCCTCCGGACAACAACACGCACTGGCCGCCATCGTGAACATGACGGTTCTTTATCTCACACCCGTCGAGCTCCGGTCAAGCATCTGCCGTGAGGCAGCCCTGAAGGGCTGCGCTACAACGGACGTGCCATTGTGGCTCGTAGCGCAGGCCTTCAGGCCTGCCATCGTGGGCAAACGACCGGATCATGGCGCGTGCGGCGGACCGTGGCGCGGTACACTGGGCGCGTGAACGGCCTTTCCGCCGGCATCACGTCTCGCGCTTCTATCTTGCTCGCGGTGGTCGCGCTGATGACGGCGGTCCTGGTGCAGGCGCAGCAGGGCCCGCCGCTGCACCGCGCGCCGCGGGCGCTGCGATCGAGCGTCGAAGTCACGGCGGTCACGGTCACCGTGCGCGATCCCGACGGCCGTCTCGTGCCTTACCTGCCGCGTGAAGCCTTCCAGGTCTTCGAGGACGGTGAGCCGCAGAGGATCACGCAGTTCACGCACGAACGCGTCCCGGTGGGCCTTGGTCTCCTGCTCGACGTCAGCGACAGCATGTTCGGCCAGCGCATCCGCGACGCGCGCGCGGCGGTCGAACGCTTCCTCCTCGAGCTGCTCGCGCCGGACGACGCGTTCTTCCTGATGGCGTTCAACCACGAACCGCGGCTGCTGATCCCATGGACGACGCCGACGCCGACGCCGAGCGAGCCCGGGGCGGTCCGCACGGCGCTCGACACGCTGCGTCCATGGGGCGCCACCGCGCTCTACGACGCCGTCGTCCGCGCGCTGCCGCTCATCGAGCAGCGCCCGCGCGATCGCGCCGCGATGGTCCTGATATCCGACGGGTCGGACACCGCGAGCGACACGACGCTCCACGATCTCCGGTCGGGCCTGCTCCGAACCGACGCGTTTATCTATGCCATCGCGATCGACTCTCCCGGACGCCAGGCGATCAACGCCCGCGTCAACCCAGAGGCGCTTGGGGAGATCACCAATCAGACCGGCGGGCGCACCGAGGTCGTGCACGACGTCGCGGATCTCGCAGCCGCGACCGGCCGCATCGCCGAGGAGCTCAATACGCAGTACGTGCTCGGCTACTCATCGCCCCATCCGGGGGACGGGAAGTATCACAGCATCCGCGTCAGAGTCACAGCCGCGGGCTACCGCGTACGAGCGCGGAACGGGTACGTCGCCGTTCCACTGAAGGAATGAAGAGAACGGAATCAGGACAGGAGGATCCGGCCGAACAGCTCAGAATCCACGTTCGCGCCGGACAGCACGATGCCCACCGACCGTCCGCCCAACCGATCGCGATCCTTCAGCAGGGCGGCCAGCCCCGCGGCGCCTGCCCCCTCGACCACGTTGTGCGTGTCGGCGAACAGGGCGCGCATTGCCTCCTCGATCTCGTCGTCGGTGACCTCGACGATGCGTTCGGCCCCGGCGCGGATGGCGGCGAGCGCCTCGGGCACGGGCGTTCTGCACGCCATCCCGTCGGCAATCCGCGTCGAGACCTCGTGAGAGACGGGCCGGCCAAGCTCGAATGACCTCGCGTAAGCGGGCGCCGCGGCCGACACCACGCCGACAATGCTCGTGCGCAGCCCGAGGGCGTCGCGTACCGCAATCGTGCCGCAGATGCCGGAGCCGAGGCCGATCGGCACATACAGCGTGTGGAGGTCAGGGGCGGCGCGGAAGAGCTCCAGTGCGTAGGACGCCACGCCGCGGACCAGAAGCGGGTGGAACGACGGCATCGGGTGCCATCCACGCTGCGCGGCTATTTCAGCGGCGGCTTCGAGCGACGCCTGGAAGTCGCGCCCTCGCTCAATCAGCTCGGCCCCGAGCGCGCGCATCGCGCGGTTCTTGCTGCTGCTGTTGCCGTGAGGCACCACCGCGGCAGCGGAGATGGCGTAGCGGCGCGCGGCGAACGCGACCGACTGCCCGTGGTTGCCGCGCGTCGCGGCCACGACCCCTTTGACGTCCGGGTGCGCGCGGCGGAGATCATCGAAGTAGACCAGGCCGCCCCGCACCTTGAACGCCCCGACCGGCGTCTGGTTTTCGTGCTTGACCCACACCGCCGTCCCGCAGCGGGCGTCAAGCAGCGGCCAC
>CAYZBZ010000218.1:2637-6919 GCA_964476725.1 uncultured Vicinamibacterales bacterium | reverse complement strand
TCCGCCTTCGCCAAGGCTTCGGCGGACCGCCGTAGCTTTAGCGGAGGCTGGTCAGGCCAGCCTGTCACGGCGGGCGCTCTTCTCGCGCCGTTTCAGCGCCATCCAGCTTCGCTCCATCATGCCCTCGACCGCCCGGACATCACCCACCGAGCGTGCCTGCACAGCGCGTCGGGATTCCATCACGCCGGGCAGACCCTTCAGTGCGGCCCACTTTCCGCGCAGTGCCGACAACAGCCGGCCAGTGCGCGCGTAGTAGACGAGTCCGGCGACGGCGTAGCACCCGTGAGTTATCGCGGTTCTGAAGAGAAGCCGAGTCGGGGTATTTTTCAGCCAGGTCCACTCGAGATTGCGCTGCCCATAAAACACCGCAGCGGCGCTCGCCACGCCAAGCGTGCCGCTTCCGGCGTGCCGCACGATCGCATCCGCCGCGTACCAGCATCGGTACCCGAGAAGCCGCGCGCGATAAGAGAGGTCGACATCCTCGTACACCATGAAGAAGCGCGCATCGAAGCCATCGAGCGCGTCGAAGACACGGCGCCGAATCATGAAGGCGGCCCCACACGCGCCGAACACTTCTTCCGACACACCGTACGTCTCGGCGGGCCCGCCGTGACCCCGCTTATAGGCGCCCCCGGCGCGCAGGTAGCCGTCCCCCGCACTGTCAACGATCGCCGGATCGCTGAGGAAGACGATCCGGGAGGTCGCGAGCGCGAAGTCGGGGCGCTCGTGCAAGCCCGCGTACAGGCGCGCGAGCCAGTCCGGCGCCGGGACGGTGTCGTTGTTCAGAAACACCAGCAGGGCCCCACGCGCAGCGCCGGTACCCGCGTTGTTCCCCGCCGCGAAACCAAGATTCGCGCCGGTTTCGAGCACACGCACCTCGGGATACGCGCTGCGAACCAACGCCGCCGATCCGTCGCTCGATGCGTTATCGACGAGGATGGTCTCGAAGGACGGGGCTCCCTGCTGCGCGGCGAGGGCGTCGAGGCACGGCGCGAGCCATTGACGCCCGTTGAAGTTGAGGACGATGACCGAGATGGCTGGGACGCCCGTCATCGCGCCGTCTCGAGGGCGCGGCGGTAGACGTCGAGCGTCTGCTCGGCCGTGCTGCGCCAGGTGAACATCGCGGCGCGGCAGAGCGCGGCTTCACGCAGCGGCGCGGCGTTCGCGGGATCGAAGACCGATTCAATCGCGTCCGCCCAGGCGTGCTCGTCGCGCGGGTCGAGCAACAACGCGGCGTCGCCCGTGACTTCCGGGATCGACGCGGCGCGCGACGCGATGACCGGCGTGCCGCACGCCATCGCCTCGAGCAGCGGTAAACCGAAGCCTTCGTAGAGCGAGGGATACACGAGCGCCGAGGCCGACCGGTAGAGCGCCAGCAGATCGGCATCGGTGGTGCGGCCGTGGAGTTCGACCAGGTCGCCGCCCCCAGGCTCGCGCTTCATCATGCGCTCGAGGGCGTGTCCCGCCCCGCGATCGACACCGGCCAGCACCAGGCGGACCGCGGCAAGATCGGCGCGGCGCGCCCGCACGCGCAGCAGCGCGCGCGCGGCCGTCTCGACGTTCCGCCGCGGGTGCAGATCGCCGACGTGCAGGAGGTACGGTGTTTCGGACCCTGCCCTGCGCCTGTCGTAAGGGCCTGCCCCGCGCGAATCGGAAGAGCCTGGCCCGGGCCCGTCGAAGGGAGCAAATCCCGGCGCTGCCGCGAGTGGCACCACGTCGATCCGGTCGGGCGCGAGACCGTAGGCGGCGATAATCTCGCTCTTCGAGAATGCTGAATCCGTGATGATGCGATCCGCCGTGCGCGCGCTCCACCGGTAAAAAGCGCGGCGCAGTGGATCGCGCCGGTACGGGTACCACTCCGGGTGTCGCTCGTAGCTGACGTCATGGATTGTGAGGACCAGCGGCCGCGGCCCGCCGAGCGGAGCGGTATAGGACGGCGCGTGGAACAGGTCGAGCGCAGCGCCGCGCGCGGCGCGCGGCAGGCCGGTCAGCATCCACCCGGGATTGGTGGGCAGCGACCGACCGCCCGGGACGGCCCGCACGCCCCGCGGCATCGGGGCGCCTTCCGGCGCGCCGACCGCTATCACCTGCACGTCGTCGCGATCCCCGAGCGCCCCGAACAACTCGTGCGAATACCGGCGCACGCCGGCCGCCGGCGACGCCAGCGACCGGCCGTCGAATCCGATCCGGATCACGCCGCTATGTTAGCAGCCGGGCCCGTGCACGGCTGGGCCCGGTTTCGAGAGATTGCGCGCGTTGGATGATGAGCGGCATGCGGTGGGATAGTATCCTCATCCGGATCCCGGCTCGCCAACCACGAAGCGCCTCTCATCATGCCCACGCGCCAGTTCCTGGTTCTGACCGGTGCCGTCTACCTCGTGACGGGCCTGCTGGCATTCGCGCCGATCCTGTCGGTCGGCTTCCTGGGCGACGACTGGTTCTTTCTGGACGTCATCGCGAAGGCGGACAACGCGCTGGTCTCGTTCGCGGTATTCAATGCGCGTTTCACGCGGCCGATTGTCGCATTCACGTACTACCTCAACTATCGGTACTTCGGTCTCTGGCCGGTCCCCGCGCATCTGGCCGCCGTGCTCCTGCACGTCTTCAATGCCTGGCTGGTCTGCGTGCTGACGCTTCGCCTGGCCCCGAGGCCACGGCGTCTGATGGGATTTGGAGCGGGCCTGATTTTTCTCCTGTTTGCCGGACATTCGGAGGCCGTGGCCTGGGTCGCTGGCATGGCCGACGCCGCGGTCGTGCCATTTCTCATCGGCGCGCTGCTGTTGTTCGACAGAGCGCTCGATGCCCGGAAGCCGGGGCGATGGATGGCGGCCGGGTGGATCGTGGGCGCATGCGGTCTCCTGGGGAAGGAGACGGCCATGGTGCTACCCGCCCTGGCCGGCGCCTTCGGCATGTCGGTCCTGCATGCGGAGAACTGGCGGCGCCGCTTGACGCGAACGGCGATCTTCGCTGGAGGCGCGGCACTCGTGTGCGCCGGGTACTGGATGTTCCGCGCCTACCGGTTCGGGTCCGCGCTCGGGGCGTACTCCGGGATGGGCACGAGCGAGGGCCAGCGAATAGGCGTCGCGCGGATGTTCATCCTGCGCACGTTCGTGCCCCCGGGGCGCGTCGCCGTCTACCTCTGGGTCCATCACCTGGACCTCGTCCTCCTCGCGGCCGTGGCCACCGCGGCAGGCATCGTGGCGTTGCGTGACTCCCAGAGCCGCCGGGGTCTGGCCTTTGTCGCGATCGCGACGCTGATCGCGCTCGGTCCCGCGCTGCCGCTGAGCATCTCCCTCGCCAGCACGCTCACCGAGCGACTTCTGTACGCCGCCACCGTCTTTTCCTCGATCCTGACCGCCTGGCTGATCGTCCGGCTCGTTCAGCCGCCGGCGCTCGCCGCGATCGTGATCGCGGCTGTGGCGGCAGCAAACGCTTACTACCTGGACAAGTCCAACCGCACGTGGAAGGGGGAGGACGCGGTGTTTCGGTCCGTCGTCTCGGGGGTGCGATCGCTCGCAGCCGAGCATGGGCCTCTGGAGCGGTCCGTGTTCTTCCTGCTGAACATGCCCGATACAATCGAGCGCCCGTTCGTTGACGGCGCCGCCGTGTTTCCGGCGCTCCGACTCGGCACGCCCGCCGTCGAGCCGCCCGAGGTCCACGTGCGGATCGTGGCCATGCATACCGGCTCCGCGCCAGGCGATGTGAAGGTCGAACAGAGCGGCCGCCAGTTTACGGTCGATGTGGGACAGAACAGGCTGGTCGACGAGTGGCTGCGCGACACGGACGACTACACGGTCGTGCGAAGGACCCCTCATCAGTTCACCGTGCTGCTGAAGCCCATTCTGCGCCGCGCCGTGATCGCAACGTGGAATCGCGGCCAGGTCCGCTTCCTGGATGAATTCGAGGGTACCGGACGGCCTTTCGGATCCGTTGATCTGCCGGCGCTCGATCCGGCGTGCGACGGTCCATCCTTGCGCTTCGCGGGCTGGGCTCTTGACGACGAGGACGGAGTCGAGGTGTCGGTCGAGCGTGAAGATGAGGCGCGCGGCTCCTGGCGTCCACTGGGCGCGGCGGACTGGCGGCGCGGTACGAGACCCGACCTGACGTGGGCCTTCCATGACTTCGCGTCGCCCGATCGGGCCGAATGGAACTACTGGATGCCGTGCGGGGCGGCCGGCATCCCTCTCCCTGCACGCATTCGCGTTGTCGCACGCGATCGCCGCTTTCACGAGGCCGTCATCGGGACGCGAACCGTCCGGCCCGGGAGACGGTGACGGCATGA
>CAYZBZ010000218.1:0-2537 GCA_964476725.1 uncultured Vicinamibacterales bacterium | reverse complement strand
ACGAGGCCGTCATCGGGACGCGAACCGTCCGGCCCGGGAGACGGTGACGGCATGAAGGTGCTGCACGTCACCCAGGGCTATGCGCGCGCGCGGCAGCAGCGCTGCTGATTCGGCGCGTGTCGGAGGATCTCGTCCGCCAGTTCAACGACGAGGTGACGGTCTTCACGACCGACTGCTATGACGGCGAGGGCTTCTTCACGCCGGACGCGCCCCGCTGCCGGCGGGTCCGCCGCGGTGCTCGGACACATCGGCGGCGAGCACGGATCCGTTTGTGCATGACCGGCCGCGTCCGTCACTGACCCCTGGGTTCGATCGACACACTGCGGCCTCCCCTCGTGGGGTGACGCGTTGGAGGTTGTCATGCGACCGGCAATTTTCGTCCTGGCCCTTTCGCTTCTCGCAACCCCTTCAGCGGCGCAGATCGTCGGGACCGACTACGTCACGGGGCTGACGAACCCGGTCGCGTTCGTCCAGGATCCTTCCAACCCGACGGTGCAGTACGTGGTCGAGCAGGCGGGGCGCATCCGAGCGATTCGCGATACCGCGCTTCAGCCGGCTGACTTCCTCGACATCCGCAGCGTGGTGGGATCCGGCGGAGAGCGCGGCCTGCTCGGCCTGGCGTTCCCGCCGGACTACGCCGTCAGCGGCCGCTTCTTCGTCAACTTCACGAATCTTGCCGGTGACACGATCGTGGCGCGATTCCGGCGCTCCAGCAGCGATCCGTTGCGCGCGGACGTGGCGTCGCGGTTCGACCTCCTCTGGTCCACCGGCCTGCGCGTCATCACCCAGCCGTTCGCGAACCACAACGGCGGCAACATCGCGTTTGGGCCCGACGGCTTTCTCTACATCGGCATGGGCGACGGCGGCAGCGGCAACGACCCGGCCCATCGCGCACAGGATCCCACCAGCCTGCTCGGAAAGATGCTGCGCATCGACGTCAGCGTGCCGGACGCGGACGCTGCCGGCTTTCGCGTGCCGGCCGACAATCCGTTCCTGGGGGTCCCGGGCGCGCGGCCGGAGATCTGGTCGTTTGGATGGCGGAACCCCTGGCGGTTCAGCTTCGACGACACGCGGCTCGGCGGCACGGGAGCGCTCGTCGCGGGCGACGTCGGCCAGAGCAGCTGGGAGGAAGTGGACTACGAACCTGCCGCCCGTGGCGGCCGCAACTACGGCTGGCGCAACCGCGAAGGCGCGCACGACAACGTCACGACCCTGCCGCCGGCGTTTCAGCCGCTGACCGATCCCATCTTCGAGTACGGCCGCGCGATGGGCGCGACCGTCACCGGCGGCTTCGTCTATCGCGGTACCTCGCTCGGCGCCGCGCTGCGGGGGCGGTACTTCTTCGCCGACTTCAGCTTCGGACGCGTGTGGTCCCTCGCGCTGGCGCTCGACCCGGCCGGCGAGGCGACCGCCTCCGACCTGCGCGAGCACACAGCCGAGCTCGGCGGCGCCGCAACGCTCGGTCTGATCAGCGCGTTCGGTGTGGACTCGCGCGGCGAGCTGTACATCGCGAACTGGAGCCGCGGCGCCATCGTGCGGCTCACCGGCGTGCAGCCGCCGGCACCGCTGATGGCGATCGACGCGCCAACCCAGGGCGCACGCGTCAGCCAGCCGTTCGTGATCGGGGGCTGGGCGCTGGATGCGAGCGCCGTTTCGGGGAGCGGTATCGACGCCATCCATGTCTGGGTGTATCCGGCATCGGGCGCGCCGCCGATCTTTCTCGGCGCCACCTCTACGGGAGGAAGTCGGCCGGACGTGGCCGCCGCGTTCGGCGCGCAGTTCGGTTCGTCCGGCTTCGGACTGGCCGGCCGCGGCCTCCAACCCGGCCGCTATCTGCTTGCCGTGTTCGCGCACGTCGCCGCCACCGGAAGGTTCGACATCGCGCAGGCCGTTGACATCACCGTCGAGGCAGGCGCAAGGCTCGCCATCGACGCGCCGGCGAATGGCTCTCCGGTGACGGTGTTCATTGTGGGCGGATGGGCGCTCGACCTGGGCGCGGCATCGGGGACCGGCGTGGACACGATCCACATCTATGCCTATCCCGCCGCAGGCGGAGCGCCGATCTTCCTCGGCCTGCCGGCCCTTGGCGGCATTCGTCCCGACGTTGGGGCCGCGTTCGGATCGCAGTTCACGCCGAGCGGCTATAACCTGCGGGTTGCGAACCTCCCCTCCGGCACGTGGGACATCGTCGTCTACGTCCACAGCAGCGTGAGCGGAGCGTTCGATGCGGCACAGGTGGTCCGCGTATTTCGGTAGCGCCCGTGGATTACTTCATCGGACGGTGATGCGCACGGTCTTCGCCGGCACGAACCCACCGGTGGCCGTGCTCCAGGCAAACACCGCGAGGTCGTAGTTGCCGGGCGTCAATCCTTCAACCGTCAGGCCGTAGCTGGAGGACTTGAAGCGATCGCCGTAGATCGCAGCCACATCGGGGCGCGCGCCACCGTAGTGCGCGGCCCCCAGGAACACGGGGTCGCCTCCAGTCAGCGGATAGGCCCACACGTGGACCGCATCGATGCCGCTGCCGAAGTCCTGAT
>CAYZBZ010000217.1:0-7009 GCA_964476725.1 uncultured Vicinamibacterales bacterium | reverse complement strand
TCGATCGCCTCCCGGCGCCAGACGCCGGCCGTGCCGTTGAAGTTGAAGAAGTAGCCGGCGCGATTACGCCCGCCGTGCTCCAGCACGAAGTGCGCGTCGAGAAGTATCGACTGAATTTTCGTGAGCAGCGAGTAGTCCTGGTTGATGTGTCCCCAGCGGGCCTGCACCATCCCGATCCGGCTGTCGGTCGCAAAATACGGCAGGGTCTTTTTCAGGAAATCCTGCGGCGGAATGAAGTCCGCGTCGAAGATGACGATGAACTTGCCGTTCGAGTCGTTCAGCCCCGCCTCGAGCGCGCCAGCCTTGTAGCCGATGCGATCGACGCGATGCATGTACCGGATGTTGAACCCGCGGGAGGCGTGCCGGCGCACGGCCAGCTCTGCTATTTCGGTGGTCTCGTCCGTCGAATCGTCCAGGACCTGGATTTCGAGCAGCTCGCGCGGATAATCCATCTCGCAGACGGTGTCGATCAACCGGTCCGCGACATACATCTCGTTGAAGATGGGCAGCTGCACCGTCACGCGCGGCAGCGCCGCCGGGTCCAGCTCCGGCAGCGGCAACGGCGTCTTCCCCTTGTTTTTCATGTAAAGATACACAAGGTAATAGCGGTGCCAGCCGTAAATGGCCAGGATACTGAGGACGAAGAAATACAGGACGAGAATCAGTGTCTCAACAGGGTCCATAAAGAGGCGTCATAAAGAGATGAATCCGTCAGATAGCCCAAACGCTAATACTACAGCTCCGCAGGCGCACAAATCAACGGCACCCAATCACTTGGAGCTATGACTCGTCCTCAGCTCCGGGCGCTGCTCGACGATGTACGGTCAGGCGCACTGACGCCGGAGGCCGCGCAAGACCAACTCCTACAATATCTGCGCCAGGCCCCTTTCGAAGACCTCGGTTTCGCGCGCGTGGATCACCATCGCAGCCTGCGGCAGGGCTTCCCCGAAGTGGTCTTCGGGCCCGGCAAGACCCCGGAGCAAATTGCCGCCATTTCCGAACGAATCGTCGCCGCGGGCCACAACCTGCTCGTGACGCGCACGACGCTTGAGACCCACGCGGCAGTGGCCGCGCGCGTGCCTTCCGCGTCATTTCACGAACAGGCGCGCACGATAACCAATCGTACCGTGAACATGCCGCCCGGACGCGGCACGGTCCTGGTGGCCGCAGCCGGCACCTCCGACCTCCCGGTCGCCGAGGAAGCGGCCATTTCCGCCGAAATCATGGGAAATTCGGTGGACCGCTTGTACGACGTCGGCGTCGCCGGACTCCATCGCCTGCTCGCCGCGCACGATCGGCTGCTCGCCGCGCACGTGCTCATCGTCGTCGCCGGGATGGAGGGGGCCTTGCCAAGCGTCGTGGGTGGGCTGGTCGACGCCCCCGTCATAGCCGTCCCCACGAGCGTCGGGTACGGCGCCAGTTTCGGGGGGCTCACGGCGCTTCTCGCGATGTTGAACAGCTGCGCGAACGGCGTGTCGGTCGTGAACATCGACAACGGGTTCGGCGCAGCCGCTATGGCCAGCGCTATCAATCACCTGCGGTAATTCCAGGGTTCTTGGTTTGCCGGCCGTCCCAGAGGCCCGGCTCTGCTTGACAGAAAGGCGTCCCGCTCGCATATTCCGTGAGCGTTGTGGACAGCCCCCCGCCTGAGCTATAGTTGACGATTGCCCCGTCTGCGGCCATTCACTCCAGTACACGCCCGATGCATGCCGGCGCCCTGAGGGCCCTCGAATTCGATCGGATTGTCGAGGCGGTCCGCCGCTTCGCGCTGACGCCTACCGGCGCGGCGCGGCTCGCGCGACTGCAGCCGCAGACCGACCAGCCCGCCGTTCGGGCGGCGCTTGCGGCGACGTCGGAGACCGTCCGCTTTCTCGGGGGCGGTCAGCTCAGTCTGCATGCGCCGGCCGATCTCGAGGCGATCCTGACGTCGCTGTCGGTCGAAGGGCGCGCGCTGGAGCCCGCGCATCTCGTCGCGCTTGCCGCGTTTCTCGCTTCGATCGACGCCTCGTGCGCCGCGGTCCGCCGCGCGCGCGGCGCGTTCCCGATCCTGCGCGGCATTGCCGACAGCGCGGCCTCGTTCGAGGCCGAGATCGCCGACATCCGCCGCAAGATCGACCCTGGCGGCGAGGTCGTGGACGACGCGAGCCCGGAGCTGAGGAGCCTCCGCGATCGGCTGCGCAAGCAGCGCACGCGGCTGCGCGGTACGCTCGAATCGTACCTGCGCGGGAAGGACACCGCGAAGTACCTCCAGCAGCAAATCGTGACTGACAGGAACGGGCGGTACGTGCTGGTCGTGAGGTCCGAGCACCGATCCGCAATCCCCGGAATCGTCCACGGCAGCTCCGGCACCGGGGCCAGCTTGTTTCTCGAGCCGCTCAGCACGGTCGAGATCAACAACGACATCGTGGCGCTCGAGCAGCAGGAAGCCGAGGAGGTCCGGCGCATCCTGCTGGCGCTGACCGATGCGTTCCGACGGCGCGGCGACGACTTCCAGCGGACCGTGGACGCCGCGACCGATCTCGACGTGCTGCACGCGCGCGCGCAGTTTTCGATCGCCGTCGACGGGACCGAGCCCGCGATTGCGGCCGACGGGCGCCTCGAGATTCGTGGCGGCCGTCATCCGCTGCTCATTCCCTCGGTGCGCAGGCACCTGGTGACGGACGGAAGTGACGCCGGCGATCAACCGGACCGTCAGCCGGTGCCGGTGGATGTCCTCCTGATTCCGCCGGTCTCGGTCCTCGTCATCACTGGACCGAACACGGGCGGAAAGACCGTCGCGCTCAAGACCGCCGGACTGCTGTCGCTCATGGCGCAGGCCGGGCTGCTGATTCCGGCGGCCGAGGGCTCGCAGATTCCGGTGTTCCGCAGGGTGTTTGCGGACATCGGCGACGAACAGTCGATCTCGGCGAGCCTCAGCACGTTCTCCGCGCACATCGCGAGGATCGTCGACATGGACAAGGCGCTGGCGCTGCCGGCCCTCGTGCTGCTCGACGAAGCGGGCGCGGGGACAGATCCCCTGGAAGGGGGCGCGCTCGCGATGGCCATCATCGATCACTTCCGCCGTCGGGGCGCGATGGTCATCGCGACGACGCACTACGACGCGCTGAAATCGTACGCGTCAACGACCGAAGGGGTGATGGCGGCCGGCTTCGGCTTCGACCCGCAGACGTTCGCGCCGACCTACCGGCTGAACTACGGCTCCCCGGGAAGCAGCCTCGCGCTCGAGATTGCGAACCGGCTGGGTCTGCCTGCGGACGTCATCGCGCAGGCCCGGGCGCATCGCTCCGCCCGCGAGTCCCAGCTCGCCGAACACCTCGCGAAAGTCGAGCGCGACATGCAGGCCCTCGAGCACGATCGGCGTCTCGCCGCGCGGGAGCGCGAGACCCTCGTGGAGCAGGCGGCGAAGCTGCACAGCCGCGAGATGGAGCTGCGCAACCGCGAGGAGACGTTCCGCCGCCGGCTCGACGAGCGCATCGAGGAGCGTCTGCGCGACGCGCGCCGGGAGATCGACGCGGTGGTCGAGTCCCTGAAGGCGCGGACCGATTCGCTGGCGGACGCGGCGAAGCTGAGTGCGCGGCTGATCCCGACGGGTGATACCGGCTCGGCGAGGGCCGACGCGCGCGCGGCCCTCAACGCCATCGGCGAGCGGCTTCGGGCGCCCGCGCCCCCCGAGGCCGTGCCAGTCGCCGGGACCGGGCCCGGACGCACGCCGGCGGTCGGAGACCGCGTGCTGGTCGGCGCCTTCGGCCTCGAGGGGGTGGTGCAGGCGCTGCACGATCGCGAGGCGGAAGTCGACGTGCGTGGGAAGCGCCTTCGCGCCAAAGTCGCCGAGCTCCGGGTCGTGACGCCAGCGGCCTCGGTCGGCACCCAGCCAGGCCGCGTGCGCGTCAACGTCGACCTGCAGCCGCGCGAAGGGTCGCTGACCGAGCTGAACGTGATCGGCTGTCACATCGAAGAAGCGCTGTCGCGGACGGAAAAGTTTCTCGATGAAGCGCTCATGAGCGAGCTCACGTCGGTCCGGCTGATTCACGGCTACGGCACCGGCCAGCTGCGCCGGGCCATCGCAGGGTTCCTGCAGTCGCAGCCGTTCGTCGCGCATTTCGCCCCCGCGCCACCCGCGCAGGGGGGAGGCGGCGTGACCGTGGTGGAGCTCAAGGAGTAGCGTGGCTCTTTTTCCCGCTAGCTTCATCGACGACCTGAAGTCCCACGCCGACATCGTGCAGGTCGTGCAGGAACGCGTGCCGCTGAGACGCAGCGGGACGGCGTGGAAGGGGTTGTGTCCGTTTCACGGGGAGAAGACGCCGTCGTTCCAGGTGAGCGGGGACAAGGGCTTCTTCCACTGCTTCGGCTGCGGGGTCGGCGGCGACGTCATAAAGTTCGTTGAGCTGTACGACAAGGTCGCGTTTCCCGAGGCGGTCCGGCAGCTCGCGGCGCGCGTGGGCCTGACGGTGCCCGAGCCCGAGGACTCGAAGCAGGACCTGGAGTCTCAGCGCGATCGCGATTCGCTGCTCAAGGCGCACGAAGTGGCCGCGGCGTGGTTCCGCGAGCAGCTCGCGACCCCGGCCGCCGCGGCCGCGAGGCGCCAGCTGCACGACCGCGGGCTGACCGTGGAGACGATCGAACGGATCGGCGCCGGCTATGCGCCGGCCGCGCGCCAAGCGTTGAAAACGCGTCTTCTCAACGAGGGGTTCTCGCTGCCGCTGCTCGTTCGCAGCGGACTTCTGGTGCAAAGAGATGCCCAGAATGCCGACGGGACGGTACTGGATCGGTTCCGAAACCGGTTGATGATCCCCATTTGCCGCGACAACGGCGCGGTCGTCGCCTTCGGCGGGCGGGCCATGGACGAAGGACAGCAGCCGAAGTACCTGAACTCGCCGGAGACGCCGATTTACGTGAAGGGGCGCACGCTGTACGGCCTGCACCTCAGCAAAACGGCCATCACCCGGGCCAAGCATGCCGTGATGGTCGAGGGTTATTTCGATTTTGCCCAGGCGTACCAGGCCGGCATCACCAACGTTGTCGCCTCGTCCGGCACGGCGTTGACGCCGTCGCAGGCGAAGCTGCTGAAACGATTCGCGTCGAAAGTCGTCCTCAGCTTCGATCCCGATGCGGCCGGCCAGGGAGCGGCTGCGCGGTCCTCGGAACTGCTGGTCGCGGAAGGGTTTCAGGTGAACGTCGCCATGCTGCCGGCGGGCGACGATCCCGATAACTTCATTCGGAAGGCGGGTGGGGCGGCGTATCAGAAACAGCTGCGCGGCTCACGCCCGTATCTCGAATATCTGCTCGATCGGGCGTCGGCGGGGCACGACTTCTCGAAGGACGACAGCCGGCGGGAGTTCCTGAACGCGATGCTGGCCATCGCGGCGCGCATACCGGATGCCGCCGCCCGTGACCAGTTTGCGGACAGACTGGCGCACAAGGCGCGCATTACGGAGGAGGTCGTGCGGGCCGAAATCAGGAAGGCCGCGGTCCACCGGCAGACCACGGTCGAGGAGCGGAAGCTGCCCTCCCTGGGACAGGTAAAACCGGCGGAGCGAGGCTTGATCTGGGCGATTATCAGGGATTCCCAGTCGGGAATCGCGGCCCTCGCCGACCTCGAGGAGCGAGACCTGGACGGGCTGGCAAGCGCGGGCATCCTTCAACAGGCGCGGTCCCTGCAGGAATGGCCGGTGGACTCCCTACCGGCGACGCTCCGCGAGCGTCTAAGTGAGGGGGAGGCCGGCATAGTCGACGAAATCAGCCGCCAGGCGAGCCCCCCGGCGGCGGCTTCGGACTGTGTGAGGGCGCTCAAGAAGCTGCGGGCCGATCGGGAGCGCGCGGACGTCCAGCGCGAGATCGATCGACTGCAGGAGCAGGGCCCGGGGCGCGACGAAGCCCGCATCAACACACTGCTGGTCAAAAAGCGAGAGTTGGCGCAGCGAATCGAGTCGCTGATGGAAGCTGAAAGTCGTTCGTAGTCAGCGGAAAGCGCGGAGCTGAGGAGGCATGCCGTTGTCGATCGAAGAAAAATACGATGAGGTGAGGCAGCTCATCTCTATCGGCAAGGAAAAAGGGTACCTGCTGTACGACGAGGTCAATGAACTGCTGCCGGCCGACATCACGTCGTCCGACGAGCTCGACGATCTGTTCAGCACGTTTGGCAGCGCCGGCATTGAAGTCGTCGATTCGGAGCAGAAGTACCGGGAAGACAAGCTGCTCGACCGCACCGGTGAAGGGGCCGAAGAGCTCGAGCTGGACCTGACCCCCGGGGCGCTCGACAAGACCAACGACCCCGTCCGGATGTACCTGCGCGAAATGGGCACCGTGCCCCTGCTGACGCGTGAAGGCGAGGTCGAGATCGCCAAGCGCATCGAGCGCGGCAAGCTGGCCGTCATCAAGTCGATCTCGCGGACGCCGACCATCGCGCGCCTGATCATCCAGATGGGGGACTCGCTCAAGGCGGAGGAGCGGAGCATCCGCGAGCTCGTCACGTTCGTCGATGAAGAGCTGACCGACGAGAAGATCGACGATCGGAAGAGGCAGGTGCTCCGGCAGATCGAGGCCGTCCGCAAGGCATGGCTGGCGGTCGAGAAGTGCAAAGAGAAGCTCGAGAAGACGCCGAAGGGGGCGACGACCCGGGACAAGCGGAAGTACCGCCGTGTCCGGTGGGAGTCGCTGTGCGCGCGCGTCGGGGAGTCGAAGCTCATTCGGAAGATCGAGTTCACCGAGAACATCAAGCGCCGCATGATCGACCAGATCAAGGAATCGGTCGAAGCGGTCATGCGCGTGAAGCGCGAGATCGACCACATCGAGCGGCAGGTCAATCCGAAGAACAAGAAGAGCCGGCTGAAGGAAGACGACAAGAAGAACCTGCTGAGGCGGCAGAGGGAGCTCAAGGTCCAGGTCAAGGCCATGGCCGACGAGCTCGAGGAGACGCCCGATCAGCTGATGCGGACGCTAGAGACCATCGCGCGCGGCGAGGTCCAGGCTGAGCAGGCCAAGAAAGAGCTGGTCGAAGCCAACCTTCGTC
>CAYZBZ010000216.1:0-7018 GCA_964476725.1 uncultured Vicinamibacterales bacterium | reverse complement strand
CCTACTGTCTGAACCCCGACCCCGGCTGCGTGCCGGCGATGAACACTTCTGAAATCGCGCCGGCGGTGCCCGGAGGGGCGGGGTTGCCGGATCCCTTGTCGACCGACACGAAGACGATATTGCCGGGCGCGTCGAAAGCCGGCGGTTCCGTGCGGTCGCCGATCCAGGCTTTCATGATGTCGATCCAGATCGGGAGCGCCGCTTCGGCGCCGGTCTGGTTGTGCCCGATCGGCTTCTTCTGATCGAGGCCCACCCACACGCCGATGGTGATGTCGGGGTCGAACCCGATGAACCAGGCATCCGTGTAGTCGTCCGTCGTCCCGGTCTTCCCACCGATGGGCCAGTTGAGCGCGGCCGCCTTTGCGGCCGTCCCGCGCTGCACGACGCCGCGAAGAAGGCTGGTCATGACGAACGCGGTGTCGGCGCGAATCGCGTTCTTCGGTTCCGGCCGGTTGTCCTCGAGCACGTTGCCTTCGCGGTCCGAGACCTTGAGGATGGGGTACGGACGCATGCGCACACCCTGGTTGGGAAATGCGGAGTACGCGCTCGTGATCTCCGTGAGGGTCGCCTCCGCGGCGCCGAGCGCGACCGCGAGGTACGGGGGCAGCGGCGACTCGAAGCCGAGGCGGCGCGCGTACAGAATCACCTGCGTGGGGCCGAGCTGGTCCATGACGCGCACGGCCGGGACGTTGCGGGAATCTTCGAGCGCACGTCGCAGGGTGATCGGGCCCTCAAACGTGTGGTCGTAGTTCATGGGCGAGTAAGCGGGCGAGCCCGCGCCGCCCGCAAAGGTCGCCGGCGAGTCCATGAGCATCGTGGTCGGCGTGTACCCGCGGTCGATGGCTGCCGTGTAGACGATCGGCTTGAACGCGGAGCCCACCTGCCGATAGGCCTGCGTGGCGCGGTTGAACTTGCTGCGCTCGAAGCTGTAGCCGCCGACCATCGCCTTGATCTGGCCGGTGCGGTTGTCAATGGCGAGCACAGCCCCCTCGACGCCTGGGGCCTGTTCGAGCGTGCCGGTGGCGGTGTGAGCCGCCTCGTCCACCGTGAGCAGCCTCGCTTCGACGAGATCGCCACGCGTCACGAGCTGGGTGCCCGCCGTCTTGCCGGTCCACGCGAACCCCTTGCGATCGAGGGCAATCCGGAGCGAGCCGGCACGCAGCTGAATCGTCGGGCCGTCGGCGCTCGTGACCACGGCCGGTACGATGTCGTCCGCCTTCATGCCGCGGTCCCAGCGGGCATGAAGGAACGTGTCTACCTGGTGCCCTTCCGTCACCACGTTTCGGCGCGGCTTGCGGAAACCGCGCCGCTTGTCGATGCGCCGCAGCCCGGCGTCGATCGCGCGGTTGGTCGCTTCCTGGAGCCGCACGTCGAGCGCGGTCTGGATCGACAGCCCGTTTTCGTACAGCCGCTTGGCGCCGTAGCGGCTCTCGAGCTCCTTCCGCACCTCTTCGAGGAAATACGGCGCGACCGAGGCCGGCGCTGAGGGCTCGCCGCGAAGGACGATCGGCGTCTTCTTCGCGCTGTCGGCCTCATCGGCCGTGATGTAGCCCACGTCCGCCATCCGGCCGAGCGTGTAGTTGCGGCGGCGCAGCGCCGCTTCCATGTTCACGTAGGGGCTCTGCCGGACGTTGCCCTGGAGAATGCCCGCGATGAGCGCCGCTTCCTCGACCGTGACGTCCTTTGCCGACTTGCCGAAGTACAGGCGGGACGCGGCCTCGACGCCGTAGACTCCGTGGCCGAAGTACATCTGGTTGCAGTAGAGGGTGAAGATCTCCGGCTTCGTATAGCGTTTCTCGATCTGGATCGCGAGCAGCGCTTCCCTGATCTTGCGCTCCCACGTTTTCTCGTCGGTGAGGAACAGCTTCCGCGCCAGCTGCTGCGTCAGCGTACTGGCGCCGGCGGCCAGGCGGCGCTCGATGATGTCCTTGACGAGCGTCGCGACGATGCGCGGGATGCTGAGGCCGACGTGTTGCTCGAACTCCGAGTCCTCCGCGGCCATGATCGCCTGACGCAGTCGCGGAGGGATCGCTTCGTACGGGATCACTTCTCGACGCTGGATCGCGAATTCCCCGACGATCTCGCCGCGCGAGCCGTACACTCGCGAAATCGTGCTCGGCGCGTAGTCGTCGAGCGCCGAGATTCGCGGCAGATCGCCCGCATACGCGAAGATCACACCGGTCGCGATCCCGAGAAGGGCCGCCACGATGAACAGCGCGATGAGGCCCGCGTTGCGGGCGATGCGGAGGACGTAGGTAGCCATGGATGATTCTTCAGGCTTGGGGCTTTAGGCTTTTGGCTTCAGGACGCCGCCAGGAACCCAGAGCCTAAAGCCTAGAGCCCAAAGCCTATTCTACCCGCCGAGAGCGAGTAGATGTCGTTCAGCAGGGCCGCTGCGGTGACCGCCGCGCCGGCGCCGGGTCCGCTGATCACGAGCGGCTCCGCTCGATACCGCCGGGTCGTGAACGACACCAGATTCCGCGTCCCCGTCAGCGCGCCAATCGGGCTCGACGCCGGCACGGCGGCAAGGCGCGCGGACACGCCGCGTCGCGTGGCGGTGACGATGTACCGGAGCACGCGGCCGCGGGCCCGCTCCCGTGCGGCTCGTGCGGCCCAGTCGGCATCGAATGCGGGCAGCCGCTTCATGAACTCGGCCAGCGGGAGAGACTTCAAGGACCGTGGCGTAAGGTCGTCAGCCGCCGCCGCGGCGCCCCGATAGCCCAGCAGACGCGCGAGGATGAGCCCCTTGCGCGCGGCGTCGTGCCCCGAGAGATCCTCTCGCGGGTCCGGCTCCGCGTAGCCCTGCTCGACCGCGTCGCGCACAGCCTCCGAGAATGGCCGGCCGGCGGAGATGGCCGACAGGACGTACGTCAGGGTGCCGCTGACGCACCCTTCGATGCGGAGCACACGGTCACCCGTTTCGGCGAGCTTGTGATACGTGTCGATGATGGGCAACCCGGCCCCCACCGTCGCTTCGTAGCGGACGCGGCGGCCGGCCGCGTCCGCCGACGCGAGCAGGCGCGCGTAGCTCTCCAGGGATCCGGCGAGCGGCTTCTTGTTCGCGAGCACGAGGTTGAAGCCGTGCTCGATCGCGGTCCGCAGGTCGCCACCCGTCTCTTCGCTCGTGACGTCCACCAGGACCGGGCGCGAGACCGCGTGACTCGCCATGAACTTCAAGGCCTCGGGGGCTGAAGCCCGATGTCCCCCGAGCGACGCGAGCAGTGCGCCTCCGTCCTTCGCACGGGCCAGCGCGAGCAGCCGCCGCCTCGAGAAGCCCCTCGGCTCGAAAAGAAACCCGGACCGATCGAGCAGACCGACGACCCGCACGTCCCGCCCTCCGTCGCCGGTCGCGATTTGATCCGTAAGCGCCCGTCCGACCCGCCCGAAACCCAGCAGCACCACGTGTGTGGAGGGGACCGCCGCCGGTCGCCCGCCGCCGATTTTCGAGAGCTGAAACGCCGCATGCACGCGCCGCGCGGCTTCGGGGGCGTCGTCCGCGTCCACGGCAAACGAGATGTTCCGCTCGGAGGATCCCTGGGCGATCGCGACGACGTTGATCGAGCCGGCGGCGAGCGCCGAGAACACGCGGGCGGCGATGCCCGGGCTTCCGGCCATCCCATCGCCCACGACCGCGACGACCGCCATGCCGGGCCGCGCGCTGACGCTGTCGATGATGCCGCTCGCCAGCTCGTCGCGGAACGCGTTTCGCAGGCTCGTCACCGCGCGTTCGGCCTCCGTCTCCGGCAACGTGAAGCCGATCGAGCTTTCGGAAGAGGCCTGGAAGATCGTCGATACGGAGAGACGCTCGACGTCGATGGCGGCGAAGGTTCGCGCGGCGACGCCGTGGACGCCGATCATCCCCTTTCCGGCGACGGTGACAATCGCCTGCCCGCGCACGAGCGCCAGCGCCTTCACGGGATAGGTGCGCAGCGCACGCCGCGAGGAGACTTCGGTGCCCGGAGCGTCGGGATTGATGAACGAGCGAACCCGCAGCACGATTCGCCCTCCCGCGATCGGGATGAGCGCGCGCGGATGCAGCACTTTCGCGCCGTAGTGCGCAACCTCCGCCGCTTCTCGATGGTGCAGCTGCGGAATCAGCCGCGCATCGGGGACGAGGCGGGGATCGGCGGTGAGGATGCCGGGCACGTCCTTCCAGAGCACCACAGACTGTGCGCCCAGCGCGCGAGCCAGCAGCGTCGCCGTGAGGTCCGATCCCCCTCGCCCGAGCGTCGTCACGCTGCCGTCTGGCGCCTGGCCGATGAAGCCGGGGAGGACCGGGATGATCCCGGCGGCGACCAGCGGCCGTACGACACGTCGCGCGCGGCGCGTGGTGTCGACGAGGTTCGGCGCCGCGGCGCCGTGCTGGCCGTCGGTGGTCACGACGCTGACCGCGTCGACGTAGGATGCACGGCGTCCCGCGCGCGCCAGCGTCGCCGCAAGGAGCGTGGCCGACATCCGCTCGCCGCGGGATATCAGCAGATCGCTGGCGCGTGGAGCGAGGTGTCCGAGCACGCCGACGGCGCGGCAGAGATCCCGGTATTCGCGGGCGGCGGCGTCTATGGTGGCGAGCAGTTTTCGCCGCGCGGCTCCGGGCGGCAGGAGCTCGCCGACCACCTGGCGGTGACGGCGGAGGAACGCGGCGGCAATGCGGCGGGCGTCGTCGACATGACCCGCAGCCGCCTGCCCGGCCCCCTCGAGAAGCAGGTCGGTGACGCCGGCAAGCGCGGACGCGACGATCACCAGCCGGCCGGAATGCCCGGCGATGAGCGCCACCGCCTTCTTGATGGCCGTCGCGTCGGCGAGCGACGCCCCGCCGAACTTCCAGACTTCGAACTTCAGTCGCTGTGCGGCGCCAGACGTACGGAGTCTCACACCCGGTCCACTGTCGGCCGGAGGCGATCGCCCGCTCGGCACGCCGCAACGTCGTTGTCGTGTGTTCTCACAGGCGGGTTCGATCTCAGGATACTTCAACCCCGCGTGCGCGTTCCTGTCGGAGCGCGATCAGTTCTTGCCGCCGCCGGGGCGCCTGACTGCGGTTCCGGACGAGGACTGCCCACCCGATCTCGAGCGGGAAGCGCCGGGCGGCGGACCGGACGGGCGCTCCTGCGACGGAGCGTTCCGGAAACCCGCCGGGGGGGCCGGACTCGGCCTCGACTCCTGCGGCGCCGGTCTCGAACCTTCCGGAGAGGAACGAGGGGTCACGCGCTGGCCGGCACCTCGATCCGGCTCGCCGGGCGCCGGACGGCGCTCGTACGAATCGCGACGATACCCCGGCGTACTCCCGTCGTCCGGGCGTGGCCCCGGCCGTGCCCTGACAGGGGCGTCACGTGCGGGTGTCTGCTCCGGCGCGCGCTGAGACGGATACGGCATGCGCTGGGAGGGATACGGCATCGAACGATACACCGGGTCTTCACGCGGGATGGCCCGGGATGAAGGGGACCTCTCCGGCGTCGCGTAACGTCCCGGCGCGTCAGAGCGACCTTGCGCGTCGTAGCGCCCGCGCGCGTCGTAGCGATTGTCGCGCGGTGTGGATCTGGTGTCGGCTCCTGAGGGAACCCGAACGCCGGCCGCGCCACGCGAACGCGGCTCGGCGGCCGTGCCGGCGCGGCTGTCGGGATTCATCGGTGCGGTGCGCGGCACGGCGGCCGATGTCCCTCGCGGCTGACCGACGATCACGCGCGGTGCGGTGCCGCCGACGCGTGAGGCGCCCGGCTCCAGGTTCGTGTAGACGGGGGAGGGGACCCGCCGGCCACCGCCGGTGCCGGCGACGCGGATGGGCGCGGAGGCGCGCGGGATCGCCTGTCCAGCCACTTCAGGCGCGCTGTTGCGTGAGACGAACGCGCGCGCGTCGAATCTCGAGCCGGCGATTCCTCTGGCGTTGACGAATCGCCCGCCGAAGTGAGGCCTGGGCACGACGGTCCACGCACGCCACGGATCGTATCGGCCGCGGTAGGCAATCTGCACGACCGGCCGGTTGTTCCAGCCGAGCGGACACCAGCTCACGTAACCCGGCGCGTACGCCCACGAGACCCAGGCGGGCGCCCAGCTTCGTCCCGGGATCCAGAACCACACACCGGCCGAGATCCCCCATCGCCCGTAATGGTGCGTCGCCCACGCCCACGGATCCGAACCGACCCAGGTCCAGCCATACGGCCGCAGCGTGACCCAGCGGCCGTTGTAGTAGGGACGCCATCCAGTCGTGACCGTGGGATACCACACGTAACCGTGAGACGACTCGTATCGCCACGAGCCGTACCGATCGAAGGCTGCCGAGTACGGGCGCACCTGGTCGGGGAGGTACTGCGTCGAGATGCCGCGACGCTCATCGCGGCGGGCTTCCGACCACCGGTCGAATGCGTCCCAGGCGGCGGAGTTGAACACGTACGCGATCGACGGGGCGGTATTCGCTCGAGCAAAGCCGCGCTCTCCAGCGCGGAGCGCCGTGCGGCCATCCTCGTTCACGAGGTCGGCCGCGCCGCGGAGCACGGCGAGCTCGACTTCGGGATCGCGATCCCCCCGCAGCACAGCCACTCGGTACTCACCCGGTTCGTTGATCTGCGCCGACGCCGATGGGGCGTCGATGCGATACGACACCGCCCGGTTGGGACCAGGAATGGAGAGCCGGATCCGTCCATCGATCAAGCGAACGAGCTCGTCCGACTGGAAGTCAACGGTGGTGTTGGCGTCGAGGTGCAGCGTGCTGCCGTCGGCAAACAGGATTTCGACCCGGCCGCCCTGCGTACGCACGCGATCGCCGGCGAGCAGCGGCATGTTCGACGGAGTGGAGTCCAGCCGGCCATCACGCTCCAGCACCGCCGCGCCGTCGGCGAATGAGATGTGCGCCGGCGGATCAGAGGCTGCGTCCTGAGCTGCCGCAGAAGACGTGGACACGACGAGGAGTCCCGCGCAAAGGAGGGGAGCATAGCGCCAGGTCATGGGGGACCTCAACAATTGGTGAATCTTCCGAGTCCGTGAATGGCGAATCGTGACGTGGATGAACCGACTGATTCTCATTCAC
>CAYZBZ010000215.1:0-7018 GCA_964476725.1 uncultured Vicinamibacterales bacterium | reverse complement strand
CGGTACAGCACCCAGCCAAAGCCGGCAACGGCTATCAGCATCACGATCGCGGGGATCAGGTTGCCGGTGTCGCGTGACAGCGCGCCCGCATAGGCGTACACGATTACGATCGGCGCAGTGCCGATGAGAGAGGCGAGCAGGAAGTCGCGCCGTCTCATGTACGACAGGCCCGCAACGATGCTCATCGTTTCCATCACCACCGGCAGCGCGCGAGTGACCGCCACGGCGACCGCGCCATGCCGTCTGAAGATGCGCGCCAACCGGTCGACCTCGACATCACCGACGAGCCAACGTGACGCGTGCCGCCCGTAGCGCCGAACCAGCTCGAAGCCAAGCCACTCGCCCCCGATCGAGCCGACCAACGCGACAGCCGATCCTCCGACGACGCCGAACGCCGCGCCGCTCAGCACCATGACGAGGCTGGACGGGATGGGCAATGCGACATCGGCGACCAGGAGTGCGAGCACCGTGAGGGCGGTGCCGGCGCCGGGGTCATCGAGCCATGAGCGCACCAGCGGCTCGAGCTCGACGCCGAGCACGTTCTCGACCAGAAGCTTCAGCGCGATGAGCGAAGCCGCGACCAACGCCATCAGCAGGAGCGGGCGCTTCATGCGGCGGCCTCATGGGTGGGAGACATCGGGGTACGCCGCTCGCGCCACCAGCGGCGGATGCCGCTCATGTGGCCCCCGCGTCCCATCACCAGATGAGCGAGGAAGAAGGCGACTGCGGCCAGGAGGAGCGCCGCCCGGGCGCTGCGGTATTCGAGAGGGCGTGGTTCCGTGAAGGGGTTGTCATGACTGGCCAGTACCCTGCCGCCAGTCATCTCGGCGAGACGCGTGAGGAACGCGCGATCGGGATCGCCCCCAAGCCGCTCGCGTTGAGACGACCAGTGGAAGACCCGCGCGAGACGCACCTCGCCGCCCGATCCCAGGTCGATGGCCGATACCGACAGTTGGTACGTGCCAGATTGCTGTGCGGCCACCCGGGTCTCGAGGCGTCCCGGGGCGATCGGCTTCAGGCGCACGTCCTGAACGTCGCCCGCTGGAGAACGCAGGCGGGCGCGCACGTCGCCGAGATCGGGGATGCTTCCGTCGGCCCGCTCGAGGTCCACAGCCACCGAGACGCCGTCATCTGTCTCCGTCAGCTCAGCCCGCAGGAGCCCGTCCGCCGAGCGGCGGCTCACCCATCGAAGGGTCTGACCCCACAACGCGCCGAACCCGGACCAGCGGCGCAGCACCGCCGACCATTCCGAACGCAAGTCCCCCGTGAAGACGCCGACGCGGCCCAGACCGACGCGCCACGCGGCGAGCACCGGGTCGTCCAGGTGAGACACGAGAATCGCCTCAGCTCCCCCTTTTACGGCGCTGACGACGTATCCATTCATTAACGGCAGGGCGCCGCGATCGAAACCCGTCAGCACCGGGTGCGCCGCCGGCGCACGCACGGTGAACCGTTCGTCGACCGTCGCCCCGCCCCGCGATTGCACAGCGTCGCGCGCGGCGATTGTTGGAAGCTGGCGAATGTCATCCGGGAAGTAGGCGTGACCGCCGGTGGCTTCCGCGAGCCGGCCGAACGCGGCGCGGTCGGCGTCAGCGCCGATCGCGACCACCGACAACTCAAAGCCGCCCCCGCGAACGACAGCGCCCACCCGGTCCATGTCTGCGGGTGTCGTGCGTCCATCGGAGACGAGCAGGATATGACGCCGCTCGACCGGCGCGTCCCGGAGCCACCGCGCCGCGAGCTCGAGTGCCGGCGCGATCGCGGTGGCGCCGGCCGGCTCGATGCGGCGCAGCGCGGCCGCAATCTCGCGCGAATCCTGCGTTGGACCGAGGGGCGCCACCACAACGGCCTGCGAGTCAAAGGCGATGACGCCCAGGGAATCCGTCAGGGGAAGCACGTTCAACACCCTGAGAATCGCCTGGCGCGCCAGCTCGATCTTCTGGATCCCGGCCGCCCGGTCGGCCATGCTGCCTGACTTGTCGAACACCACCACGAACGCTGCCGCGGGAGAACGACGGCCCGGCCGCACGCGAAGGTCGATCGGCAGCAGCGCCCCGAGCGATCCCTCCTGATACCCGGACGACTCAAGGCTCGTCGCGCTGCCCAACAGCAGGAGGCCGCCGCCCGTCTGCTCGACGTAGCGTGCCAACGCCCCGGTCTGCGCGGCGGTCCACGCCTCCGCCGGCACATCGTCCAGGACGACGGCATCGAAGGCGGCCAGCCCGGCGTCGGTTGTCGGAACCGCGCCGGGCCCCCCCGGAACGACGCGGAATCCTGACGCCTCGAACACGGGCGACAGACCCGGGTCGCCCGTGGAGATATAGAGGACAGACGGTCTGCCCGTGACGGTCACCGCCGCGCCGACAGGTGGATCGAGGAAATCAGGGTCCTCGAGCGCTGCGCGGAAGATGTAGGTGCCGGGATCGAGCCGGCGTTGTGGCGACTGGACGCTGGCGGTGCCGTCTGGCGAAATGTCGACGTCGCGTGTGATGCGCGGCTGATCGTCCGGCAGGATGGAGATTCGCGCGCGAGATCCCGGAGGGCCCTCAACGACCGCGGAGACGACGAAAGGCTCTCCGGCGCGCACCTCTTCGGGGGCGCGCACCCCGCGAATCGCCGGCACGACAAGGGGGCCGCGATCGAGCGGCAGCACGTCGACGCGCACACCGTCGGCCGCGGCGATCGCCGCCTCCCGCTCGGCGTCGCCTGCCGTTTGTCGTCCATCCGAGATCAGCACGACCCGGCGCGGGCCATCGGGCGGCAACGCCCGTCGTGCCAGCCGGAGCGCCGCCTCGATGTTCGTCCCACCCGCCGGGACCTCGGCCACAACGCCGGCACCGGACGTCCGCGGGGAGGGGCGCCGATCGATGGTTGCCTCGGATCCAAACACCACCACGCCCGCCATGTCGCCGTTACGCATGTCGCGCACGCTGGCCGTCACGTATGACTCCGCCGCGCGCTGCGCTCGTAACGAAACGCTCTCCGATCGGTCGAGCGCGAACATCACGTCCATTCGTCCCTGGCCGGTTGGCACGCGTACTCCCGCGGCGGCGAGCAGAAGGATGCACACGAGAGCCAGACGCCGGAATCGCTGCGTCCGGCGGGCCGAGGGCGCGGTGAGCCGCCACTCGGCCGCAAGCAGGCCCAGCGCGACAACCAGCAAAGCGATCGTCACCTCGACGGTGCGCCGCCCAACCACTTCGTCGCCTGGCGGTGCCGCGGCGCTCTCTCGAGTCGCTGAGCGAGACGAGTCCGTTTCTGTGTCGGTGGCCGGATTGACGGCAAAGCGCTCCGAGCGGGTCTGTCCCGTGACCGTATAGATTCCCGGCACGTCGGTGCCGGTGACGATCAAGCGGCCATTCACGATCTGAAAGGGCCGCGACCGGCCGTCGGGACCGAGCACGGACAGCGGAGGCGTGAGGCCGCTCCCGGCCAGGCGCCACTGGAGCGGGTCGCCGGCCGTGATGTCCCGCGCGTTCTCGCCACGCGCGGACAGCCAGTCCAGCGTATTCGCGACGAGCACCGGAAAGACCGTCGTCAGCGGGAACGCGGACGAGCGCAGGTCCAGGTTGAGGGCCGCGACGCGGCGACCGGCGCGGTCGCGTGCGACCAGAAGGGGCGCTCCGCCGGCCCGCAGCACGACGAGGGCGTCCTCGAGCGGCCATGCCGCCGTTGGTGCCGCTACGGCCGCCGCCGCATCCAGTGCCCGCGCCAGAGGGTGGCCGGGCGTGCCGATGGTCAGTGGGGCTGGAGCCATCGGCTCGGCCGGCGGCATCGGCACGAGCAGGACTCCGGCCGCGCCTGGCGGGATCTCCGCGCACCCGTCACAGACGATCACATCGGCTTCGGGAGCTGGTGCGGTATCTCGGGGATCCGCAACGGTCACCTGTAGCGAGGGGTTGGCGGCCAGCGCCTTTTCCAGGAAGAAATTGCCCGCCGTGACGAGGCGGACGCGAAGTGCCCCGACAGGCGGCACGAGGATCACACGCTGGTTGTCGACGTCGAGCGGATCGCCGGCCGAGGTGATTCGGGCTTCGACGATCGCCTCAGCATTGCGGACGGCTCTGACGAGCGTCCGCGCTTCATGTGGATTCAGATGTAGTTCTTCGCGCGCGATCGGACGACCGTCTGCGTGGAGGTCAAACGAGATGTCGCGCTCGCCGGTTCCGGCGTTGAACAGCTCGATGACCACCTGCGCGTCTCGAGGCGCCGCCGCGACTCGCCTGGCCGACAACGCCGTGACGGCAACATTGCCGGCCGGCTCTCCGACCGTCGTCCATCGGACCGTTGGGGCCTGATCCGCAGTCGGCGAGGGGGCGTCGGAGAAAACCCAGAGGGAGAGTGCGGCATCGCCGGCGCGCGCCAGGTCGAACGCATCGGCCATGTTCGCCCGGCCGGCCAGCGGGCGCAGCCCGTCCAGCGCACGGCGCAGTTCCGCGCTGTGCGCGGGGAACTCGCCGAGATCCCGGGCGCTGGCGGCGGCGGCGATCAGCCGGACCCTCGTCCGCGAGGGCAACCCCGCGAGCGCCTGGAGTGCCTGTTGTCGCGCGAGGTCGAGCCGCGTCACCTGATCCTGCCGCGTGCCCATGCTGGCCGAGACGTCGAGTATGAAAGCCGCGCGCGGGACCAGGCCGGCAATGGACGGTCGCGCCAGCGCCACAACAATCGCGAGCAGGAACAACGCCTGGATGATGGCGAGCCAGTCTCGTCGAACACGCCGGACAGAAGGCTGAGCCGGTTCGAGTGGATCGGCGGCGCGCCACAACTGCACGCTCGACACCGCCAGCCGCCCGAGCTCCGGACGGCGCCGCACCAGCAGGAGCGGAACACCGGCCAGCGGGAGCAACCAGAGTGCGGCCGGGTTGAGGAAGTCCATTCCCGAATCGCTCTACCCGTGCTGTGCGAGGACCCCAGCCTGCACGCACGTTTTCAGTACGTCGCCGAAGGCCGTCGAGGCTGTCAGACGCAGCCAGGGCAGTCCTCGCTCACGGCAAAAGTCCCGTAACTCACGCGACAGACGATCGAGGCGCTCCAGGTAACCCCGGATGGCAGCGGCGTCGACGATGAGCGGTGGCGCCGCGGGATCCTCGACGTCGCGGATCTCCGTTTCCTCGGCAATCCCAGGGTCGAGGTCTTCATCCGCCAGCACCTGGACGACCGCCGGAACCAGCCCGCGGTACTGAAGGTATCGCAGCCCTTCGAACGTGTGGGGGGTGAGGAAATCCGACAGCACGATGGCGAGTCCAGGGCCGCGAACGGCGGTGGCGTAGGCGACGAGCGCCCGGTCGAGCGCCGATCGTCCCATCGCCTCGGTCGAGCCGAGCATCTCGAGCACGCGAAACAGCTGGGGCTTGCCCGTGGCGGCGGACACTCGCGTCCGAATCCTGTCGTCGAAGGTCGCCAATGCCACCGCGTCCCGGCGCTCGACGGCCACGTACGACAGCGCCGCCGCGAGCTTGGTCGCACAGGCGAGCTTGGACGGCGTGCCGATCGTCATCGAGCGGCTGATGTCGACGAGCAGATGCAGGCGAACGTGGCCTTCGGCGCGAAACACGCGCACGACCAGCTGACGCAGGCGCGCGTCGACCGTCCAGTCGATCGACCGCGGATCGTCGCCGGCTTGATAGGGCCGGTAGTCCTCGAACTCGAGACCGTAACCCCGGGTGCGCGCGTGACGGGAGCCCGCCGCAGGCGCTGAGGTCGATGCCGCCAGCGCAAGCCGATCGAGCTGCATGGTCTCGTGCGCGGTCAGCAATGATGGACCTATCAGCCGGCGATGGTGTCGAGGACCTGCTCGACGAGACCGGAGGCGTCCACACGCTCCATGTCCCCCTGGAAGTTCAGAATCAGGCGGTGGCTGAGCGCCGGTGGCGTGACTCGCCGCACGTCGTCAGCCGACACATGGTATCGACCTGCGAGCAGCGCCACAGCCTTTGCGGCAAGAATGATCGATTGCGCGCCGCGGGGGCTGGCGCCGTACCGTACGTATTGTTTGACCCCGGGCGGTGCCTCGTCGCCGTCGTGGTGCGTGGCGCGGACGATTCGCAGCACGAGCCGGGTGACCTCATCGGCAATCTTGACCTGCCGCACCACGGGGAGCAGCGACCGGATGGCGTCGGCGCCGAACCGGGACGTGACTGCCGGCTGTGTGTCGCCGGTCGTGCGCGCCATGATCTCCGCGAGCTCGTCTACGGTGGGCGTGCGCACGAGGAGCTTGAAAAAGAACCGATCGAGCTGAGCCTCCGGGAGGGGATACGTGCCTTCCATCTCGATCGGGTTCTGCGTCGCGAAGACCGAAAACGGTTCGTCGATCGGATGCGTCGTCCCGAACACGGTGACGTGACGCTCCTGCATGGCTTCGAGAAAGGCCGACTGCGTGCGGGGTGTCGCGCGGTTGATCTCGTCGGCCAGCACGATGTTGGCGAAGAGCGGCCCTCGCTGAAAGGTGAACTCGCGGACGCCCCCCGGCACCTCGACCAGAATATTGGTGCCGGTCACATCAGCCGGCATGAGATCGGGAGTGCACTGCACGCGGGCGTAGCGAAGACCGACCGCCTCGCTGAGCGTGCGGACGAGCAGCGTCTTCCCGAGCCCCGGTGCCCCCTCGAGCAGGGCATGTCCCTGACAGAAAAAGCAGACGATGAGGTGCTCGACGAGCGCCGGCTGTCCGACGAACACGCGACCGATCTCGGTCCGGACATGGTCGAAGCATTCACGGAACATCACGGCGTGCGAGGCGGCGGCCTGCGCGGATACTGTGCTCACTTCGGCACTCACTTCGGCTCTGCGGGCCGGATGGCGAGGAAGTATTGGCGGACATAATCGCGGAGCGCCGAAGGAATGTGCTCCTGCGCAATGGCCCGTTGAGACGTGGCCCACGCGGATCGGTAGACGGCCTCACGGGTAGGATCCGCGGCGCGCTCCGCTCGAGCAACATCGGAGACACCGAGCGCCGGCGTGCCGGTGAGTCCTCCCGCTTGCTGAATTTGCGGCAACCCGGCGCTGCCATCGCCGCGAG
>CAYZBZ010000214.1:0-7051 GCA_964476725.1 uncultured Vicinamibacterales bacterium | reverse complement strand
TCCCCGTACTCCGGTCGCGGACCATCGGACCGCCGTCCCCGTAGTCGACCTGGCCCTCTTCGCCGGGCGCGGTCGTGATGACGACGCGCGCCTCGGCGGGCGTCGCGCCGCGCAGTTTCAGGACGAAGCGGCGGACACTCGCGTACCGCGCCGAGAAGCCGTGGTCGTCGACCAGGTCTTGCCAGATCGCGACTGCGTTACGCCCGCGCCCCAGGGCCTCGGCGATCAGCTCGCGGTACGGTTCGCACGCGCTGGCACTCGGCGCCCGCGCGGGCGCCGGGCTCGCCGCGTCGGTGGACCCCGTCCCACCAATGGCGGGTTTTGCCAGCGTGGAGTCGGTGGACACCTCGACGGAAATGGCCGGTTTTGCCGCCCCTTCGCCTGGCCGCCCGCGGCCGCGCACCGAGATCCCGGCGGCCCGCAAATAGCCACGAGCCGTGGCGCGATCCACACCGGTCGCCTCCGCGATCCGCCGCACCGGCCACCCCAGGCGGCCGAGTCCCAGAACCTGTTGCTGCTTCTGCTGATCCAAGACGTTGCTCATCCGGGCGAAGGACCATAGGCCCCTCGCCCTCGTCAACGTCTCGGCCGCCGTCAGTTAATGGCGGGTTTTGCGGTGTCGATTAATGGTTGGATTTGGGTGTCCACCGAGGCGGCCGATGCGGTTTCGACGTGCTCACGAACCTTCGATTGAAGCGCGCCCTTGCGGCGGTTCTCTACGACGGACGTACGGATCGTGCTGTGGCCGTCCTTGCCGTGGCGCTCAAGCAGTCCCATCACGGCAACCTTGCCCATACCGCCCGTCCCTTTGATCTTCCGCTCGCGGTCGGCCTTGTGCATGAAGCGGGCTTTGCCGCCGATGAACGTCTCGTCAATCTCGACCTCGCCGCCAATCTTGTTGAACGACTTCGTCTGCATGGCGAGGCGGATCCGGTGCAGCATGAACCACGCGGTTTTCTGCGTGACGCCAAGATCCCGGTGAAGCTCGTAGGAGCTGATGCCGTTCTTCGCGTTCGTGATCAACCAGATGGCCGCGAACCACTTGTCCAGGCCGAGCGGGGAATCCTCGAAGATCGTCCCGGTCTTGACGGAGAATTGACGGCGGGCGTGCTGCTTGTTCCGGCACTGCCAGCGGCGTTGATTGACGAGATACGCAACGCTCTTACTGCCGCACGTCGGGCACGTCACGCCGTCCGGCCAGCGGGCCTCGGCAAGCTCCTGCTGGCAAATGTTCAGGTCGGAGTAGTGCCGGATCGCGTCAACCAGCGTTTTCGGGGAGTAGAAGTCGGTCGCCATGAGAGAATCTTACAGTAGACCGCTGGATTAGTCAAGTATATTATCACCCTAACAAGGGCCGTGTGCACTTCGTTAGAGTGTTCAGCGCGCCGTGATTGCGGGGTAAATTTATTAGCCTTGTTGTGGGCTCTTCACCGAAATCGCGCGGCATCTCGTTGGCGTCGGGACGGAGCTGCTCGACAGCTCCACCGACAACCTAATGGAAGCACGCCGGCCGCCTTCTCGAAGTTCAACCAACGGCGATTGGACGCGGCAGACCTGCGGGTCGTGCTCGAACTGGGGTGGACGTTGAACGCCGATTGGCTACATGAACGAACCGCCTGCGATGGTTGAGGGCTCGATGCACAACCCCGGGGGTGACCGCTGGGGGACCAGGCGACAGTCCGAACCCTCTCGCCGGGAGGTCCATCCGACGTCGTCCGTGCTGCGAAGGGCAGAGCCAAGTCTTGGAGCCGTCGACCCTTGCAAGCACACACGGCGCGCAGGCGGGGTCAAGGGCGGCGTAGCCGCCGAGCGCAGCGAGGGGACCCTTGACGCCGCCGAGCACCGTGGTCCAATCAGATGTCGATGGCGCGCTGAACTGTCGACTGAGCCCTCCACCTCACCACCAGCGTTGAACCGGGAGCGACCCTGGGCGCCAACGGCGCCGCAGGTGGGGTCGCTCCCGGTTCAACGCTGGTGTCAGTGCCGGAACACCTGGCCGGCACGTCACGAAGAAAGCGGCCTGATTCAAGCTGGTGTGCCGGGGTGAGGGAGCCGACGCGGGTGACCAGAGGGGTGACATTGCCAGAGTAGGTTCATGTCACCTACCGCTCGTGGTGGTCGCCGACGGTCGCGATGATGTCTGACCGTATGTGAACGGAAGATTGTGCACGCTCAGGGCACACGGGTTGGCCAGCTGCGATGCGGAAAGCTTGGCACGGGACACGGCGCCATCCCCCTCCTGCAGCCAGCGCGCGTAGAGTCCGTCGAAGAAGCTACTGGCGAACTGGGGTCGGGCATTGCGGAAGCGATCGATGTCCGCGACACTCACTCTATTGAGACGGCGCGCTTCAATGTCGCGGCGCAGGCGACAGTAGTCAACGAAGACCTCCTCCGAGAACGTCCGCCACTCGACCGTCAGGTCCATCACCTTTCGGAACACCTGCTCGACGCCTCCAGGCCATGTGCCGCTGCCCACATAGGTCACGCCCGATGGCAGCGCGGCCAGCAGGTTCCTGTACTGCCCCAGGAACGTCTCGAATCCGCTCAGGGTGCACTCCGCGTCGACGAACGCGAACCACAGCCGAGGATCGTCCGGCTGCCGCAACCACGGAGTCTTGTCGACGAAGTAGCGCGTCGCGATCGGGCCGGCGGTGTGTCGTGGGGCATAGTGCTTGGCGGGCCACGCGTCCGGGTCGACTCCGAGGTCCTTGAGCAATGCGACCTTGTCCTCTTCCGTGGCCCAGAACCGCGCCTGGCGTTGGGCCAGCACGAAGTCCAGCGTCATCAGCTTCCGGATCACCGCGGCCCACTCGGCCGCGCGCCGGTTGCGATTGTGTTCCTGCCCGATCGCGGAGTACAGCGGACGCGCGCACAAGTGGAGCAGGTGTCCTTGACGCCCATACGGCAGGGCCCGCACGTGGCCACGAGCGATGGCCGTGGCTATGAACCGGACGGCCGCCTGCCCGTGTGGGCGCCCAGTGAACGCCACGTATTGACGTCTGAGAAAATGGCCGCCATGCAATGCGACCAGGACGAGGAAATGTGCCTGCCGGGACGTGTAGCCGAATTGTTCCAGCGCCAAGCTCCGGTCGGTCTCACCGATCATCGCAGGAGCCTCCCAATGGTGTGTGGGTCGCGAGGCGTGCCGCGGCCGCCCGATGAGCCGCCGCCGAACATGCGAAAGCCCGCGTTGGACTTTCCGCCGATGTGACCCCGGTGGTAGTGCTCGGTCACGAGCTCGAGATCAACGGTGCGCACGAGACCGTCGTGATCTTCGACTTCGAGCCGGACGTCCGGAAATACGAAACGGCCGTCCTCGTCATGAAGGCCCTGCACCGCCGATACGGTCCAATGCGCGTCCTCAGTAGAGTCCTGCTGCCTCCGAGCCTCGTGCAACGCTCGGTACGCGCGAGCCTTCAGCTCGTCATCAAGGATCACGCGACGGACGTGTCCGCCGTCGCGCTCAATCTCCGACGCGGCCTCGCGATACATTCGGAACAGGCTGGCGTCGTGCCAGATCTCGGCGGGCTTTACCCACCCGCCGTAGTAGGTCTGATCGTTGTTGTGCTCGGGATCACGATGGCGATCGAGGAGCGCCTTGCCGTCGGTCGTGACCGCGATTACGTCGGCAACCCGGCCATCCCGGAGCCGGGTGACGGTCCGTTCCTCGATCAGACCCTGGCGCTCCAGCGAGCGGACGTCTTCGCGAAAGCGGCTGTCGCTGCCGGCGTCGCGCTCCAGGTCCTCAGTAAGCACCGACCGGAACCGTGCGGCGCGCTCGAGAAGATCAACCTCGGATCCCCGCAGGTGGTACTCGCGGCCGTCGTCTCGCACCAGCTCGCGGTTCGCGCCGGACGGCAAAGTCAGGTCGTGCTCGCGATCGTCGCGATCGAGGTCGCGTATTCGAAGCGGGAGCCGATTCGGCAGTGCCCGGATCTCCGGCTCACGCTCGCGACGAACCAAATCGCTGCGCTCCGGCAGCGGCGGTGACTGTTCCGGGGCCCTGGCGTCATCGCTGTCCCAACGTCCCATACGACTTCTCGACTCGATTGTCGCGAATAGTCGCTGCAAGAATCTGTGTCCGGCATGGCACGGTCACGTTGCTGACAGTGTCGTGCTGAGCCTCGACTCCTCCGTCGCGTGGACGTCTGATGAAGTCACGCCAGGCGCAGCCCCAAGTCCGGGAAGCGCACAGCACCAGGAGGGCACACGTGGCCACAACACCGCACCTGCTCGAACCCGCCGGCGAGCGCAATTCCGCAGAGCGGCCGACGCGCTCCGATGAATTCACACTGCTGACCGTCGGTGAAGTTGCCGCGATGCTCAAAGTCAGCAAGGGCTGGGTGTACGAGCACACCCGCGCACGAGGCACACGCGGCGCCGGGCTGCCGTTCGTCAAAGTCGGCAAGTACGTGCGATTCGACGCACGGCTGGTGCGCGAGTTTCTCGCCGCCCGCATGCGACGGGCGTGACCGCCGCAGATCAACCCGCTACAATGGCGAACGAGCTAAAGCGCGAAGAGCCAGCGAGAGAAAGAGAGCGTTCTCGAATGGCTCGGTCCAAACGTCAGTACGGTAGCGGTTGTCTGTTGCCACGAGGAAAGGGGTGGGCGATTCGCTGGCGGGAGCTCGAAATTGCTCCCGACGGCTCGAGGAGAAAAGTCCTGCGGTATGAGGCCCTGGGTGAGGTCACGAGGAAGCAGGCTTCCAACGTCGTCATGCAGAAGCTGATTGCGGCGGGAGAGTGCAAGACACCGATGCGCTCGCGATTGACGTTCGCGACGCTGGTGGCAGAGTGGCTGACGTCAGTCGTCCCGATGTACAAGCACTCGACGCAGAAGCATCGGCGCTACATGGTGAAGAAGTGGCTGTTGCCGCAATTCGGCGATCGGCAGCTCTCGGAGATCACGCGACAGGAGATCCAGGCGTACGTGACTCATCTCTCGCAACAGGGGTACGCGCCCAAGTCCGTGGATCACATCCACGACGTCTTGAGCGCGATTCTTCGAACGGCGATGAAGTGGGGCCACATCAAAGAAAATCTCGCGCGTGGCGTCGACCTGCCTAGGCTGGTGTGCGTGCGGCCCAAGTGGGCGTTGACGACAACTCAGGCAGCCGCGCTGCTGTCGGAGCTGTCGCCGCTTCCACGAACGATGGTCGGACTGGCCATCCTCTCGGGCCTTCGGCGCGGCGAGATCTTCGCGCTGCGCTGGAGGAACATCGACGAGCAGAAACAATTGCTCTCGGTGCGGGAGGCGGTCTACGACACCACGTTCAGCTCGCCAAAAACCGAAGCGGGGTCACGACAGATTCCGCTGTCGGAGCTCGCGTGGCAATTGATCGCAGAGTGGAAGACTCAGGCAGAGAACACGGCGCCAGATGCGCTGGTGTTCGCAACAAGACAGGGCACTCCCATTCTGCCGAACAATGTCGTTCGGCGCGCGATCTTCCCGGCGTGCAAGCGGCTGGGAATTCCGAAGGCGACGTGGTTGACGTTCCGGCGAACCTACTCCTCGTGGTCACACGAGAAGGGCGTGCCGGGGAAAGTCACCGCGCAGCTGATGGGACACGCGAACGTCGATACGACGCTGAACGTGTACACGCAGGTGCTAGACGGCTCGGTGCGCGAGGCCGTCGACAAAGTCGGCGGGGAGTTATTCACGGCTGTGAAGGCCCGGCGGGAAATTGTTCACGATTGTTCACAAACCGGGAAAATCCGACGAGGTGCCCGCCCGGTAAGTGATTGAAAAGAAATGGTGCGCCCTGCAAGACTCGAACTTGCGACCTCCTGGTTCGTAGCCAGACGCTCTATCCAACTGAGCTAAGGGCGCGCTGTTACCGGTCGATGTGCCCTGTAAGAGGCTGACCCGTAAAGCGAAACACCGATTATATCATCGATCCTGGGCGTGTCGAGCCTGCGGTTCCTGCAGAGTCTCCCGCCGACTTATAATCCCCCCGTGTCATCGATCGCCCACCGCAAGGACGCCCCAGCGTGCGTGCGGTGTTTCGTGCTCACGATCAGCGACACCCGCACACCGGAAACGGACTCGAGCGGCGACGCCATCGTACTCGCCCTGAAAACCGCCGGGCACGAGGTCGTCGGACGGCAGATCGTTCGCGACGATCCCGCGGGGGTGCGCGATGCGGTGAAGGCCCAGACTCAGAACGCCCAGGTGATCGTGACGACGGGCGGCACGGGCATCACGGCGCGCGACAGCACGTACGAAGCGATCGCCTCGCTGCTCGAGAAGAAGCTCGACGGGTTCGGGGAGCTGTTCCGGATGCTCAGCTATGAGGAGATTGGATCCGCCGCGATGTTGAGCCGCGCGTGCGCCGGGACGATCGGCCGCAGCGCCGTGTTCTCCCTGCCCGGCTCGGAGGCCGCGGTGACGCTCGCCATGAACAAGCTGATCGTGCCCGAGATGGGACACGTCGTCAGGGAGTTGGCGCGATAACGACAGGGACAGGTTCAGGGTTCAGAGGTTCAAGGGTTCAAGGTTCAGGGGTTCAAGGGTTCAGGGTTCAGAGGTTCACGCATCAGATCCACAACGTCGATGTCGATGAAGACGATGAGGCCGATTCGCGAGACCATCCCGCTGGATGAGGCGCTGGCGCTCCTGAGGGAGGCGGCCGTCCCCATCGAGCGCGTCGAGCGCGTGTCGATCAGAGACGCGAACAACCGCGTGCTTGCGGAATTCGCCGTCTCCTCGCTCGACGTGCCGCCGTTCGATCGCGCCGCGATGGACGGCTACGCGGTCGTCGCGGAGGACACCTTCGGCGCGGGCCGCTACGACGCGAAGGTGCTGCGCTGCATCGAGACGGTCTACACGGGACAGATGCCGACGCGGCGGCTGTCGCGCGGCGAGTGCATGGAAATCGCGACGGGCGCGCCTATGCCGGACGGGGCGGACGCGGTCGTGATGGTCGAGGAAACCGAGAAGGCAGACGACGAGCACGTCCGCGTGTTCGTCCCGGTGTACCCGCGACAGCACGTCGGCCGGCGCGCCGCCGACATCGCGGCGGGTCAGCAGGTGCTCGCGCGCGGCGACCTG
>CAYZBZ010000213.1:0-7089 GCA_964476725.1 uncultured Vicinamibacterales bacterium | reverse complement strand
GCGTGCTTCTCCATGTACTCGCTCATGTCGTAGCGGATGAACTCGTTGCCGAGGTGCATGGCGAGCTGCTTCGCCAGCTCGGTCTTCCCGACGCCGGTCGGTCCCGCGAACAGGAAGCAACCGGCGGGCCGATCGGGCTGGCCGAGCCCCGCACGGGATCGCTTGATCGCGCGCGCGACGGTCCCTACCGCTTCCGGCTGGCCGAACACCACGCGCCCCAGGGCTTCCTCGAGCCCTTTCAGGCGATCCTTGTCGGACGATGAGGCCTGCTTCGCCGGGATCCGCGCCATCCGCGCGACGATCTCTTCCATCTGCTCCGGGCCGATCTCCGCGGGCTCGGCGGGAGGCGTCTCGCGTGCCGCCCCGATCTTCAGCCGCATCTTCGCCCCGGCCTCGTCGAGCAAATCAATGGCGCTGTCGGGAAGCCTGTAGTCGCGGAGATGGCGGGCCGCGAGCTTCGCCGCCGCCTCGAGCGCGTCGTTCGTGAACCGCACCCGGTGATGCGACTCGTACCGCGAACGGAGGCCCTGCAGGATCCTGACCGTCTCGGGAATCGACGGCTCGTCGATCGTAATCTTCTGCAGCCGCCGGGCAAGCGCGCGGTCCTTCTCGATGTGCTTGAAGTCTTCGTGCGTCGTCGATCCGACGACGCGCAGCTGGCCCGTGGTGAGGATGGGCTTGATCAGCGTCGCGAGATCCATCGTGCCGCCCGTCGTCGCGCCGGCGCCAACCGTCGAGTGGATCTCGTCGATGAAGAGAATCGGCATCTGGCGCTTCGCGAGCGCGTTGATGACCGCCTTGAACCGTTCTTCGAAATCACCACGGAACCGCGTGCCGGCCAGCAGCGCGCCCGTATCGAGCGAAAAGACCTCCGCCCCTTCCAGCAGGTCGGGCACGTCCTCGCCGAGCAGCCTCGTCGCGAGCCCTTCTGCGAGCGCGGTCTTGCCGACGCCGGCGTCCCCCACGAACACTGGATTGTTCTTCCGGCGGCGGCAGAGGATCTCCATCGTGCGCTGCAGCTCGTCGGTGCGGCCAATCAGCGGATCGAGCTCGCCGGCGCGGGCGCGGGCAGTCAGATTCATCGCGTAGGCCGAGAGCGGATCGCGGGAGGTCGCCGAGCCGCGTTCACCCTGGCCCGCTTCCGCGTCGCCCGATTCGTCGTCCGTCCCGGGGCCGCCTGCCGACGGCACCTTGCTGATGCCGTGCGTGATGAACTCGAGCACGTCCAGACGCGTGATTCCCTGGCCCGCGAGCAGTTGCGCCGCGAACGACTTGTTCTGCTGAAGCGTCGCCGCCAGCACGTCGCCCGACTGGACCTCCTGGCGCCCGGCGCTCTGCACGTGGAGCACGGCAGTCTGCAGCACGCGGCGGAACGCGAGCGTCTGCTCCGGTTCCTTCTGCTGGCCGCGGCCGTACTGCTCGACCGATTCCTTGAGGTACTTGTCGAGCTCGCGCCGCAGCCGCGGCAGATCCGCGCCGCAGGCCGCGAGGATCCGCTCACCATCCTGATCGTGCGCGAGCGCGTACAGCAGGTGCTCGAGCGTCAGGTGCGTATGCCGCCGCGCGGTGGCCTCGCGATAGGCCACCGTCAGCACAATCTCCAGAGCCTGACTGAACATTTTGGAACCCTGAACCCTTGAACCTTGAACCCTATTCCGGCTCCATCGCCGCGCGCAGCGGGAACCCGTTCTGCCGCGCCCGCTCCACGACGGTATCCAGCTTCGTCTCCGCGACTTCGTGCGGATAGACGCCGCACAGCCCCTTACCCTGGGTGTGGACCGCCATCATGATCCGAAACGCTTCCGCCGGCTGCTTGTGGAAGATCGACTCGAGCACTTCGACGACGAAATCCATCGTGGTGTAGTCGTCGTTGATGAGCAGGACCTTGTACAGCTCCGGCTTCTTCGTCTCCTGCTTCGTGCGCTCGAGTATTTCCCCGCCGGTCCGATGGTCGGTTTCCGCCATGGCTATCCTCCTGATTCTAACAGGCTTGATATCCATTGATATAAGATGCGCGGGATCGCGGCGGGATTGCGGAAACGGCAAGCTCGGCCGCGGGAATCCTCGTTCCGCCTGACGCGGAAGCCACGAGAGCCGGTTTCCCGACTTACGCGATGACCACACTTGCATCCGGGATCGACTACGTCGACCTCCACTTCCTCGGCCTCCCGGAAATCATCGCCACCGCCGTCATCCAGGGTCCATCCGGCGTGGCGCTGATCGATCCCGGCCCTTCAACCACACTGAACAGCCTGCGCGCGGCGCTCCAGCGTAAAGGCATCGCTATCGAGGACGTCCGCCAACTCCTCCTCACGCACATTCATCTCGACCATGCCGGCGTGACCGGCACGCTCGTGCGCGAGAACCCCGCGATCGAGGTCTTCGTCCACGAACGGGGCGCGCCGCACCTGATCGATCCGGCGAAACTGCTTGCGAGCGCCGGCAGGCTTTACGGCACGGACATGGAGCGGCTCTGGGGGGATTTTCTACCCGTTCCCGCCGGCCGCATCAAGGTGCTCCAGGGACAGGAGCGCATCGCGGCCGGCGGACGCGAGCTGCAGGTCGCTTACACGCCGGGCCACGCACCGCATCACGTCAGCTATTTCGATCCGTCGAGCCGGGTCGCGTTTGTGGGCGACACCGCGGGCATCCGGCGCCACGATTTCCCGTACATCATGCCGCCGACGCCGCCGCCGGACATCGATCTGGAGGCATGGCGGACGAGCGAAGAGCGGATTCTCGCATGGGATCCCGACACGCTGTTCCTGACCCACTTCGGGCCGTTCCACGGGGCGCGTCCGCACTTCCAGGAGCTGATGGACCGCCTGGGCGACTGGAGCCGGATCGTCCGCCGGCTCCTCGCCGACGCGACCCTGGATGATGCGCAACGCGAGCGCGCGTTTGTCGAGGAAGCGCTGCTCGATCTCAGGCGAAAGGTGGGGCAGCAGGAGGCGGAGCGCTACAACCGGGCCGGCCGCCTCGACTATTCATGGCAGGGGCTGTCGCGCTACTGGCGTAAACGGACGACCTAGTGGACGACGCTCTGCTACTCTGGAGTCCCAGAGAAGCGGATGCACGAGTGAGCCTGATACGGCGCATCGTTTTTGGATCGAACCCCCGGCGCACCGCGGTGCGCGTGCTGGTCCTTGCGGCACTGAGCGTCGTCACCTTTCGATGGGTGCTTACGCCGATTCGGGCGGAGGGCATCAGCATGCTGCCGGCCTACCGCTCCGGTTCCCTCCATCTCGTGAATCGTCTTGCGTTCGCGCATGGCAAGCCGTCCCGAGGGGACGTAGTCGCAATCCAGCTGGCCGGACCCCACGTCGTGTACGTCAAACGAATCGTGGCGCTGCCCGGGGAACGATTCGCGATGGTCAAAGGGCAGGCGTACATCAACGGGGCGCCGCTGGCGGAACCCTACGTGCTCAACCGTGCTCCGTGGGACGTCCCGGAAGTGACGTTGCCCTCGCGCGACTACTACGTCATCGGAGACAATCGCGAGATGCGCGCCGCCGATCATGCGTTCGGGCGTGTCGATGTGTCACGGATCATGGGCAGGGTGATATTTTGACCCGCCGGAAGATCCCCGTCGCGTACCGCGCCGCGGGTATCGTTGCGCTCGCGGCGGTGGCGCTCTTCGCGTGGCATCGCTGGTCGTCCGGTGACGAACGCGCGGTCCGTGACCGGCTCGAATCGCTGCGCACCGACGTGAATGCGAGCACCGCCGGCGGACCCGGCACGCTCGCACGGTCCGGGCAGATCGGCAGCTACTTCACCGAGGACGCCGTCGTCGATCTGGGCAAGGGGACGGCCTCGATCAACGGCCGGGAGACGCTCATGGGCATGGCGGCAAGGCTGCAGCCCAGGACTGCGGCGTTCCGCCTCGAGCTCGACGACATCGGCGTGAAGATGGCGCCGGACGGAGCAGCCGCGGAGGTGACGCTGACGGCAAGCTTCATACTGCGCAGCATCCCGACAGGAGACGAATCCCGCGACGCGCGCGAGTTTGCGCTCGCGCTCACGCAGGCGGGCGGCACGTGGCGCATCGCGCGAGCCACGGCGGTCGAGACGCTCAGGTAGGGTTCAGGGTTCAGGGTTCAAGGTTCCTCCTCAGCGACTTTCACCCGCACGCTCGAAAGACTTCGCTGAATCGGAGATGTGATGTCGAAGGCTGAAGGCCGTAAGCCTTCAACCTCCGACAATCTTGGCCGCGGGCGCCATCGCCCGGGATCGAGGATGCGAGCCGACATCTAATAGCTGACGAGGTAGGTGGTCAGCTTTGCCGGCGCCGGCGGGAGAACCTACATTCCCGATATCTGTGAGAGTGGAAAAGCAACCCGCGTACCCGGGCAGATCTCGTGCCGACCAGCGAGGCAGCCCACCAGCTGTCCGCACGCGCAACCAACAGAGATATAAGGGTTTGGAGACCTGGGCCGAGCCCGGTGCCGGATCGGAGGGACGCGGCCTTCCGAAGTGACTGTGTAGTTCAGATGGTCGCCGGTTGTCTGGAAACACTACGGACAAAGAAAGGCTCAGGGCGCGACGCTGAGCCTTCTAGAGTTCGCGAAGCGCGGTGACCACCGGCAGCCGCGCGGCCCTGATGGCCGGCAGCAGTCCCCCGAAGAGCCCCATGAGCATGGAGTACAAGATCCCTTGAATCAGGAGGGCCGGCGTCACGGCGAACGCGAAGGCGACCTGGCTGAACGACTGGAAATTCATTGTGGAGGTCTGATAACCGTCGAACGCCGCCCACGCAATCAGTCCGCCGATGAGGCCGCCAACGAGGCTTAGGAGCAGGGCTTCTGTGAGCACCGAGAACACGACGGGAAAGCTGCCGAACCCCAGCGCGCGCAGCGTCGCGATTTCGCGCGTCCTCGCCGCGACGGCCGAGTACATCGTGTTGACCGCGCCGAACACGGCGCCGATGCCCATCAGGCCGGCAACGATGAAGCCGATCGTCCGGATGATCTGCTGCAGGATCTCCGACTGTGCGGCGTAGTATTCCGGCTCCGGGATGGCGGTTACCGAGATGCGAGCGTCCCTCGTCAGCGCGTCCTTGAATTGTTGAAACGCGCCGGCGGTCGGCAGCCGGACGAACACCGACTGGTAGCTGTTGCCGCGCCGATATGCCGGCTGCAGCACCTTCGCATCGCACCAGATCTCCGACTCCGCCGCGCTGCCGCGATCGTCGAAGATGCCGACCACGCGCCAGGTGTTTTGCCCCCAGCGCGTTGACGATCCCACCGTGAGACCTGCGAACTGCTGCGACGCGGCGCGGCCCACGACGATCTCGTTGGTGCCTTCCGTGAACATGCGTCCTTCGAGGATTCTCACGTTCGGACGCACCTTCAACGCCGCGGCCGACACGCCGCGAAGCGGGATGTTGGCGTCGCTCGGATCCTTCTTCGTAGGGTGGCCCACGATGACGAACAACTCCGGGGACGCGACAGGACCGCTCGCGTCCCGCTCGATACCCGGGGTATCCATGATGATCCGCGCGTCGTCGCCGCCGAGGCCGCTCGTCATCTCGGTGTCGCTCCCGGCGCGCATCACGATGACGGTCCGCGAATCGCCGACCTGTGTCATGGCGGCCTTGAAGCCTTCTGCGATCGACAGCACGGCGAGGAAGACGACCACCACGCCGGCGATGCCGACGATCGCGACCGAGGAGGAGCCGAGGCGCTGGCCCATGGAACGCAGGTTGACGCCGGTGACTGCGACAATTTGTGAGATCACCGCTCAGTTCCTCCTCAATGCGTCTGCGATGCGCAGGCGTCCGGCCTGCCACGCCGGCAGGAGCCCCGATGCGATGCCGAGGCTCAGAACGACCAGCACGCCGATGATCAGGTCCCGAACCGGAAAATAGAAGGCCGGCAGAAAGCCGCCCGTCGGGTCCCCCAGCGCGACCAGCTGCCACGAGACCAGCAGACCGAGCAGGCCTCCCATCAGCGCGATCGCACACGATTCGATCAGGACCATCGACAGGACCCGCCCGTCGCTGAATCCAAGGGTCTTGAGGACGGCCAGCTCGCTCGTCCGTTCGCGGATCGACTGCGCCATGGCGTTGGCCGTGACGAGCAGAATCATCAGGATCGCCGCGGTGGCGATGGCCTGCGTGATCATGCCGATGTTGCCGACCTGTTTGGCGAAGCCGGCGACGAAAGCCTTCTCGGTATCGGTCTTCGTTTCGGCGGGTGAATTGGCGAACATCGTGTCGATCTTCTTCGCGATCTCCGGCGACCGCCCCGGGTCAGCCACCCTGATGACGTACCAGCCTATCTGGTCACCGAAGCCGACGTTCCTGGCCATTTCGTTCAAGTAGGCATAATGGAAAAACAGATTGGTCTTGTCGGTGCCTTTGACGGGGGAGTCGTAGATGCCGTCGATGTTGAACTCCCACGCCAGGCCGTCCGGCCGGCGGAAGATCGTCGCCTGCAGCGGCACCCGATCGCCGACCTTCCAGTTGAAGCGCTTCGCGGTCGTCACGCCGACGATGGCGCCGGACCGATCGGCGAGCCACGCCTTCTTCTGATCGTCGGGCAGGACGAACTCCGGGTACATCCTGAGCCAGCTTTCTCCGTCGACGGCCATGTTGGCGAACGAATTCTTCGTCTCCTGGTAGTAGCCGCCGAACCAGTTCGCATGGGTGACCCCGGTGACGCCGTCGATCGCCCGGACGCGATCGGTATAGCTGGACGGCAGCGGCATGATGATCGAGATCTTGTTGAGGATCATCAGACGGTCCACCCCCGCGAGATCGACACCCATCGCGAAGGCGGCGCGTATCGCCATCAGGTACCCGAAGAGCACGAAGGCGACGAAGATCGAGCCCAGCGTGAAGATCGTGCGCACCTTCCGCCTGAGAAGATTGCGCCAGACGAGCGGCAGGTACTTCATGCGGCCTCCTGAGACACGAGCACGCCCTTGTCGAGGTACAGCGTCCGCCTCGCGCGCGCGGCGGCGTGGGGATCGTGCGTCACCATCACGATCGTCTTGCCGTGCTCCCGGTTGAGCGTCTGCAGCAGGTCGAGCACTTCATCGCCGGACTTGCGATCCAGATCGCCCGTGGGCTCGTCGCACAGGAGCAGC
>CAYZBZ010000212.1:0-7091 GCA_964476725.1 uncultured Vicinamibacterales bacterium | reverse complement strand
CCGCGCCTTCGCCGGCTCTTGCGCCGCGCCCCTGCCGTTGCCACTGCCGGCGGCCGCCTGCTCCACGTCCCGCCGCATGACGCGTCCCGCATCGCCGCTGCCGCGGACGCGGCTCAGATCGACCTCGTGCTCCTCAGCCGCCTTGCGCGCGGTGGGGGTCGAGCGTGTTTTCTCCGATGCCGCCTTCGGATCCCCACCCTCTTTCGGCTGACCCGCGCCGGCTGCAGCGTCTTCGATCACGCCCAGCACCTCGCCGACCTTCACGTCGTCGCCATCTTTCCGATCGATGCGCTTCAGGACCCCCGCCTGCGGCGCGGCGATCTCGAGGTCGATCTTGTCCGTCTCGAGCTCGACGAGCGGGTCGCCAACCGACACGACGTCCCCTTCCTTGCGCAGCCACTTCGCCACGCGAGCGTCCACGATCGACTCGCCGACTTCGGGAACGACGATGTTTGATGGCATGAAGAGTCCTCGCCCTATCCTTTGCTGCCCGTGAGCTGACTGTCCTGCCGCGCCTTCTTCGCCGCAGCGGCGCCTTGAGGGGCGGAACGGTCGGTGAACGCCTGGTTCACGAGCGCCTCCTGATTGAGCGCGTGGCGGGCGACCGAGCCTTCGGCGGGGCTGGCACTGCGCGGCCGCGCGACGGGTCGGACCGGCCGGCCGCCGGATACCTCCTGCAGGTGCGTGCGGATGAACTCCCATGCGCCCATGTTCCCGGGCTCTTCCTGCACCCACACGATGTCCTCGGCGTTCGGGTAGGCGTCGAGCATCGCGCGCAGGTCGCGCATCGGCACGGGGTACAGCTGCTCCAGCCGGCAGATCGCCACATCGGGCCGGGCGGCGCGGTGCCCGCTCGCGATGAGGTCGACGTATATCTTGCCCGAGCAGACGAGCACGCGCCGTATGTCGGCGGCGCGGGCGAGCGCGTCTTCGTCGGGCAGCACCATGCGGAAGCGCCCTTCCGCCAGCTCGCGCGGTGTCGACGCGACGGCCGCGTGCCGCAGAAGGCTCTTCGGAGTCAGCACGACGAGCGGGAGCGGGTCGACCTGCAGGAGCGCCGCCTGGCGGCGCAGCAGGTGGAAGTACTGCGCGGCGGTGGTGCAGTTCGCAATGCGGATGTTGATGTCCGCCGCGAGCTGCAAAAAGCGCTCGGGGCGGGCGCTTGCGTGATCGGGCCCCTGCCCTTCGTGCGCGTGCGGGAGCAGGAGCACGAGCGAAGGCCTGGTTCCCCACTTGCCGCGCGCGGACACCAGGAACTCGTCGATCATCACCTGCGCGCCGTTGATGAAGTCGCCGTACTGCGCTTCCCAGATGACGAGCCGGCCGGGCTCCTGAATGTTGTACCCGTACTCGAAGCCGACGACGGCGTTCTCGGTGAGCGGACTGTTGTGAATCTCGAACGCGGCGCGCGCCTGCGGCATCGACTGGAGCGGCACGTGCACGCTGCCGTCGTTCGCGTCGTGGAACACGGCGTGGCGATGGCTGAACGTGCCGCGCTCGACGTCCTCGCCCGTCAGGCGGATGCTGATGCCGTCCGTCAGGATCGACGCCAGCGCCAGCTCCTCGGCTGCCGCCCAATCGACGGTTCGCTCGTCCGGGGCATCGAGCATGTGCCCGCGCTTCTCGCGGCTGCGCTCGAGCTTGCGGTGCAGGGAGAAACCCGGCGGTGTAGTGAGGACCGCTGCGTTCAGCTCGCGCAGTCGCGCGATCGAGACGGCCGTTTCCATCGTGCCGGCCGCTCCGGGAGGGGGCGGCTCAGGCTGTGGCTCGACGAAGTCCCGCTCGGGCTCGAGCGCGTCCATCGCGGCCTGCAGCTGCGCGGTGTACTTCCGGTTGAGCTCCTCGGCCGCGCCAGGCTCGATCACGCCACGTTCGACCAGCGCGCGAGCCCAGATCTCGCGCACGGTCGGGTGGGTCGCGATCTTCTGATACATCAGCGGCTGCGTGAACGCGGGCTCGTCCCCTTCGTTGTGTCCGTGCCGGCGGTAGCCGATGAGGTCGATCAGGAAGTCGCGCTGGAAGCGCTCGCGATACGCGATCGCCAGACGGGCCGCCTCGACGCAGGCTTCGGGGTCGTCCGCGTTCACATGGACGATCGGGATCTTGAACCCGCGCGCGAGGCCGCTCGCGTACGAGGTGCTGTACTCGTCTTCGGGTCCCGCCGTGAACCCGAGCTGGTTGTTGACGATGATGTGAATCGTGCCGCCCGTCTCGTACCCGGGCAGCCGGCCAAGGTTCAGCGTCTCGGCGACGACGCCCTGGCCGGGAAATGCCGCGTCGCCGTGGATGAGAATCGGCAGGCTGCGCGTGGGGTCGAACACGGGAGGGCCGGGATTGTCGACCACCGTGCCGGCCGCGCGCGCCATGCCTTCGACGATCGGGTCGACCGCCTCGAGATGGCTCGGGTTGGGCGGCATCGACACGACGACGTCCATCTCTCTCCCGCCCTTGAGCGCGCGGTGCGCGCCGGCGTGATACTTGACGTCGCCGGTCCACGCCATGTCCTCGCGGAAGCTGCGCGACGACACCGGCTCTTTGAACTCGGCGAGAATCTGCGCGTACGGCTTGTGCAGCACGTGCGCCATCACGTTGAGCCGTCCGCGGTGCGCCATCCCGATGAGGATGTTCCTGGTGCCGGACTCCGCTGCGTCGCCGATCACCTCGTCGAGGATCGGCACGAGCATGTCGAGCCCCTCGATCGAGAACCGGGTCTTGCCTGGGAACACACGGTGAAGGAACCGCTCGAAAGCCTCGACCTCGGTCAGCCGCTCGAGCAGCGCAACGGGATCGATCGGATCTGCGGGAGCCCGAAACCGGCCGGTCTCGGCCGCCTGGCGCAGCCACTGCCGCTCCTCAGGCACGAAGACGTGCGCGTAGTCGTAGCCGGTCGTCGAGCAGTAGATGCGCCGGAAGGCTTCAATCGCCTCCAGCATGTTCGAGGCAGTTTCGCAGACAGGGGACGAAATCAGGTTCGCCGGCAGCCGGCGCAAATCGTCCTCGGTGACCTGGTGCGTCTCCGGGAGCAGCAAGGGATCCCCCACTGGCGGGCGGAGGCCGAGCGGGTCGAGCGTCGCCGCCACGTGTCCGTACTGACGGATCGATTGCGCCAGGGTGGCCGCGCCGACGATTTCTTGAAATGGGATGCCCTCGGCGATCGGCGCCGAATCGGCCGGCGGCGTCCACCGCTCGAACAGGGCGCGCGTCTCCGCGTCGACCGCCGACGGGTTCTGCCGGTACTTTTCGTACAGCTCCAGAACGTAGCCGCGGTTGAGCCCGGTGAACTCCTGCCACCCTGCCATATCTCTATAATCCTACCCTCCTAATCCCTAATCCCTGATCACTAATCGTTCGTCCTGCTGCAACTCTGGCGAAAATGTTACCCGTGTCGCCGGACAGTTGTGTTACCAAGGTGGCCGGCACAAACCATCCGGAGGTGACGTGGCGAAACCGATCCGACATCTGCGCTGGTACATCGGCGGGTTGCTGTGTCTGTCCACGGTCATCAATTACATCGACCGTCAGACGCTCAGCGTCCTCGCGCCCTACCTGAAGATCGAATACGACTGGACCAATACAGATTTCGCGATGGTGCTGATCGCGTTTCGGGTGGCGTATGCCGTCGGACAGACTTTGGCCGGACGGGTCATCGATCGGGTTGGCACGCGCGACGGCCTCAGTCTCTCCGTGATGTGGTATTCGGCCGCGGCGATCGCGACCTCGATGGCTGTCGGTTTGAAGAGCTTCGCAGTCTTCCGCTTCGCGCTGGGGCTGGGCGAGGCGGGCAACTGGCCGGGCGCGACCAAGGCTGTGTCGGAGTGGTTTCCACGGCGCGAGTCCGGCTGGGCGGTGGCGCTCTTCGACAGCGGATCGTCGATTGGCGGCGCGCTCGCCCCCTGGATTGTCCTGACGATCTACCACGCGTTCGGGAGCTGGCGGCCTGCGTTCGTGCTGACGGGCACGCTCGGCCTGCTGTGGCTGCTGCTCTTCCGATATCTGTACCGCAGTCCTGAGGAGCATCCGCGGCTCTCGGCCGAAGAGCGCGCGTACATCGTCGCCGGCCGCGAGGAGCCGACCGAAAGGGCGGGCCGGGCGACCCCGGCGCTCCCGTATCGGGTCCTGATGCGCCTGCCGCAGACGTGGGGCTACGTCGTTTCAAAGAGCTTTACGGATCCTGTCTGGTTCTTCATCACCGACTGGTTTGCCATCTATCTCGTCGCCAAAGGGTTCACGCTCGAAGAGAGCCTGATCGGCTTCTGGGTCCCGTTCCTCGCGGCCGACCTGGGCAACTTCTTCGGAGGAGGGCTGTCGAGCTACCTCATCGGCCGCGGCTGGCGCGTGGGGGCGGCCCGCAAAGCCATCGGCGTGGTAGGCGCGATCGGCATGATGCTGCTCGCGCCTACCATCTGGGTCCACTCGTTTGCGCTCATCATCACGTGCTTCGCTGTCGCGACCTTCTCGTATGCGGCGTTCTCCACGGTGATCCTCAACCTTCCAGCCGACATATTTCCGACGGCGTCGGTCGCCTCGGTCAGCGGAATGGGAGGCACCGGCGCCGGCCTCGGCACAATCGGCGCGATCTATCTGACCGGATGGGTTGCCGACCGGTACTCCTTCGCGCCCATTCTCTTCGGTGCGAGCTTCGTGCCTTTGGTGGCGCTCGGCGCCATGCTGCTGCTCGTGCGGAACACCAGCGCCACACGGGCCGGCATCGTGCGCGAGATCTGACTGAGATGGTTTCTAAACCCCGTAGCGCAGGGCTTCAGCCCTGCCCAGGCAACCCTGAAGGGCTGCGCTGCTCGAACGACAGGCCGCCGGCCCACCATACCCGCTTGCCCGAATCCGCGTCATACGCGGTCAGCAGAAACGATCCATGCAGCCACAGAGATAACCGAGACAACGGAGTCCATAAACCTGTTCTCTGCTTCCTCCGTTGCCTCTGTCGTGAAAGCCTGTTCTCTGGACGATGCGTGTTACTCGGACAATGGCTGCGGCGCCTCGGGCAACGGCCAAACGACCCTGGTGAACTGCCCGCGCTGCAGGAGCTCGCGTCCCTTGCCGCCCCGGCCGGTGACTCCGTACTTGGTGGTGCTGATCGTCTGTTCCGCTCCCCGGCTCGTCTCGACGGTCATGAGGTCGCGATCCCCGGTGGACGCGATGAACCCCAGCACGCGATCCGCGTCGGACGAGAGCTTGATCAGGATCACGCCACGCCCTGGGCCGGACAGGAAGTTCACCTCGTCGACCTTGCACAGGATGGCCCGCGCTTCGCGCGTGGCGGCGATCAGGATCTCGCCGCCGGCTACGCGCGACACGCCGACGATCTCGGCGCCGTCGGCCGCCTTCGCGTACCGCCGCCCGGCGCGTGTGCTCGGCTCGACGAACGGCTCGAAGCTGAACCGCAGGCTGTAGCCGTCGCTCGTCACCGCGACCGCGTGGACCGGCGGCTCGGCCCCTTCCTTCTTCGGTCTGATGTTGCCGGCCACGCGCGGATCGAGGCTGAACGCGCCGACGATCCGCTCGCCGTCCTTCAGCTTGAAGAAACGCTGAATGGGCTCGCCGTAGCCGGTGGAGGCGGGGATGTCGGTAATCCGCGAGGTATAGGCCACGCCGAAGTTGCTGAAGAACACCACCGACGATCGCGTGCTGCCGGGCAGCACCGCCATCACGGCATCGCCTTCGCGCACGCGGGTGGACGCGACGTCCTTGACCTCTTTCTGCCGCTTCACCCAGCCGTCGCGCGACACGATCACGACGTTGTCCTCCTCGATGATGAAGTCCTCGGCGGTATACTCCGCCTCTCCTTCGTCGCTGGAGATGCGCGTGCGCCGCGCGTCGCCGTACTTCTTCCGGATCTCCTCGAGCTCGACGCGCACGATGTCCCAGCGGCTCTGCTCGTCCTCGAGCAGCGTGTTGATCTGCCGCATGCGCCGGCGCTTCTCTTCCAGCTCCTTGCGGATGATCAGGATCTCGAGCCTCGCCAGGCGGTAGATCTTCAGCTCGAGGATGGCGTCGGTCTGTTCGGGGTCGAGCGCGAAGCGCTTGATGATCTGCTGCGCCGCGTCCGCTTTGCCTTCGGACTTCCGCACGATCTTCAGAATCTCGTCGAGCGCGTCGAAGACCTTCTCGAAGCCTTCGAGGATGTGCACGCGCTTCTTCAGCGAGTCCAGCTCGTACTCGAGGCGCCTGGTCACGACATCGAGCCTGAAGTGCAGGAAATGCCAGAGCATCGCGTGCAGGTCCAGCCGCTCGGGACGTCCGACCTCTGGGTTCTCGGTCGGAATCAGGCAGGTGAGGTTCACGATGAAGCTGGTCTGGAGCGGCGTGTGCTTGAAGAGGTACGCCATCACCATCTTCTCGTCGGCGTCCTTCTTCAGCTCCAGCGCAATGCGCACGTCGTCGGTGGACAGATCCCTGACGTCGACGAGCGGGGGCAGCTTCCGGCTGAGCGCGACTTCCGCGATGCGTTCGACGAGCGTGGACTTGTTGACCGTGTACGGGACGCTGGTGATGTAGATCGTCTTGCCCCCGCGCGTGACCGGTCCCTCTTCCCACGTGGCGCGGAGACGGATGGCGCCGGAGCCTGTCCTGTAGATCTCCTTCAACTCCTCGGGGGAATTCAGCATCTGGCCGCCGGTCGGGAAATCCGGCCCTTTCACGTACCGGCAGAGCAGCGCGCTACTCAAGTCGGCGTTGTCGAGCAGCTTGATGAGCGCCGTGCAGACCTCGTTGAGATTGTGCGGCGGGATGTTGGTGGCCATGCCGACCGCGATTCCCGTTGCGCCGTTGATCAGGAGGTTGGGGATCCGCGAAGGAAGGACGACCGGCTCCGTCCGGGTGCCGTCGTAGTTCGGCCGGAACGGAACCGTGTCCTGATCGATCTCGCGGAGGATCTCGTCGCTGAGCCGAGCCAGACGGCACTCCGTGTACCGCATGGCCGCCGCACTGTCGCCGTCGAGCGAGCCAAAATTGCCGGATCCGTCGATGAGCGGATAGCGCAGCGAGAACGGCTGGGCCATGCGGACGAGCGTCTCGTACAGCGCGGAGTCGCCGTGCGGGTGGTAGTTGCCCATCACGTCGCCGACCACCTTCGC
>CAYZBZ010000211.1:2862-7106 GCA_964476725.1 uncultured Vicinamibacterales bacterium | reverse complement strand
CGAGGTACGGGTCGTGGGGGTGGGGCCCCACGACAGAGTAATGAATGAGCGGAGAAGCCGCGAGGCACAGGTCGTGGGGGTGGGGCCCCACGACAGCGTAATGAACGCGCTCACAGTCCTCGTCGGCGTCTACAGCCCCGTCGCAGCCTGGAACATCCCTGCCTCCCGCGTGGATCGGCTGCGGCGCGAGTTTCCGGACTGCACGTTCCTTCACGCGACGACCGAGGAACGCGCGCTCGAGCTCATCCCGGCCGCGCAGGTCGCCTTCATGGCGGAGCTGCGCCCCGCACATCTCGACGCCGCCACGCGACTGCAATGGGTCCACAGCCCGGCCGCCGGAGTCGGAGGCATGCTGTGTCCCGCGATGGTGAAGGCACCGGTGGCGATGACGAACTCGCGCGGGATCAGCGCCGACGCCATCGCCGAGCATGTGCTGGCCGTCACCCTCGCGATGTTCCGGAAGCTGCCCCTCGTCGTCCGGAGCCAGTCGCTCCGTCACTGGGCGCAGGACACGATCCTCGCCCCGCCCGGACTCCGCATGCTCGCCGGTTCGTGCGTGCTCGTCGTCGGCCTCGGCTCGATCGGCAGCGCCACGGCACGACGGATGGCGGCGCTTGGGGCCCGTGTGATCGCGATCCGCCGTGACGTGTCCCGTCCGGCGCCCGACGGGGTCGAACAGGTGGCGCCCCCCGCGCGGCTGAGAGACCTGCTTCCGGAGGCCGACGTCGTGGTCATCGCGGCCCCGCAGACCGACGCCACGCGCGGGCTGATGGGCGCCCCGGAGTTCGCCGCGATGCGACACGACGCGCTGCTCGTCAACGTCAGCCGCGGAAAGCTGGTGGACGAGGCCGCGCTCGCCACCGCCCTGACGGACGCGCGGACTCTGGGCGGCGCCGCCCTCGACGTCTTCGAGCACGAGCCGCTCTCGCCCGACAGTCCGCTCTGGGCGCTCCCCAACGTGCTCATCACGCCGCACATGGCCGGCTTCAGACCCGACCACTGGGACGCCGTGACCGACCTGTTCGCCGACAATCTCCGGCGCTTCTCCTCCGGCCAGCCGCTCCGGAACGTCGTCAACAAAGAGGCGGGTTATTAGACTTTAGGCTCTAGGCTCCGGGCCCTAGCGGGCTGAAGCCTGACCTGAAGCCCGAAGCCCAAAGCCTAGAGAGCCCATTTTGTGGCAATATCTGCCGCATATGGCCCATACACCGACACCCGTGAGTCCCGCGCCCCGCGGCGCGACGTTCAAGCCGTACGTGCCCGCTGCGGAGTCGCCCGCTGAATTCACTATCAAGGCGGTCGTTCTCGGCGTGCTGTTCGGGCTGGTCTTTGGCGCCTCGACGGTGTACCTGGGGCTTCGCGCGGGCCTCACCGTCAGCGCGTCGATCCCGATCGCGGTGCTCGCCATTTCCGTGCTGAAGCGCCTCGGCGGATCCACGATTCTCGAAAACAACATCGTCCAGACGATCGGCTCTGCCGGCGAGTCGCTCGCGGCCGGCGTGGTGTTCACGATCCCCGCGCTGATCTTCCTGGTGCCGCACGGACCCGGGTACTTCAATTATCTGCAGATCACGCTCCTCGCCATCGCTGGAGGCATTCTCGGCGTGCTGATGATGGTCCCGCTCCGGCAGGCGCTCATCGTCCAGGAACACGGCGCGCTGCCCTACCCGGAGGGGACGGCGTGCGCGGACGTGCTCGTCGCCGGCGAGCGAGGCGGGGCGCTCGCCCGCACGGTCTTCATGGGACTGGGCACCGGCGCGCTCTGGAAATCGCTCTCGTGGATCTTCCAGATCTTCCCGACCGCCGTCGGCCATACCATGTCGCGGACGGGCGTCTTCCCGAACGCGACGCTCAACCTGGATCTGTCCCCCGAATACATGGGCGTCGGTTACGTTATCGGGCCTCGCATCGCGGGCGTGATGTTTGCCGGCGGCGTGCTCTCGTGGCTGGTTCTGCTGCCGCTGCTCACGATCCTGGGCAACTACATGACCGTGCCGTTCCCGCCGGTGCCGGCGAGCGGGCTGCGGATCGATCAGATGTCAGCGGGCCAGTTATGGAGCGCGTACATCCGTTACACGGGGGCCGGCGCGGTGCTGGCGGCCGGGTTGATTACGCTCGCCCGGACGCTCCCGACCATCATCGGCTCGTTCCGTGAGAGCGTCCGCGACTTCGGCGCGGCCGCCGGGCCCGGCGGCAGGCTCCGCACCGAGCGCGACATGCCGTTGTCCATCGTCCTCGTGGGATCGCTGTTGCTTGCGCTGTTCCTGGCGGTTACGCCGGGCATGCCGATGCAGTGGAACTTCGTCGCGGCCATCCTCATCGTGGTGTTTGCCTTTTTCTTCGTCACGGTGTCGTCGCGCATCACGGGGCTGATCGGCAACTCGTCGAACCCGATTTCGGGCATGACGATCGCCACGCTGATCATGACGTGCAGCATCTTCGTCGCCATCGGATGGCGCGGAGACTTCTACGCGCCGATTGCGCTGGGGGTCGGCGCCGTCGTCTGCATCGCCGCCGCGATCGCGGGCGCGACCTCGCAGGACCTCAAGACCGGGTTTCTCGTCGGCGCCACCCCCGTCCGACAGCAGGTCGGCCTCGTCATCGGCGTCCTGACGGCGTCGTTCGTGATCGGCATCACGACGCTGTCCCTGCACAAGATCATGGTCATCGGCTCCACGTCGCTGCCGGCGCCGCAAGCGACGCTGATGGCGACGATCATCAAGGGCCTGCTCAGCCAGAACCTGCCGTGGGGTCTCGTCCTCGTCGGCGTCTTCATCTCGGTCACGCTCGAGCTGTGCGGCATTCGATCGCTCTCATTCGCCGTGGGCTCCTACCTCCCGATCGCGACGACGGCGCCGATTTTCGCCGGCGGCGTCATCAGGTGGCTGGTCGAGCGCCAGATGGGCCGCGCGGAAGAATCCGAGATCAGCGCCGGAACGCTCTTCAGCTCCGGCCTGATCGCGGGAGGCTCGCTGGCAGGCCTCCTCTACGCGGCCCTCTTCTGGCAGAACATCATCAAGGCGGCAGACGACGCCGAGACGCTCGGGATGTTCCCGTTCCTGCACGAAGGGACGGTGGGGATCGTGGGCGGAGGGTTGCTGTTCCTCGCGCTCGGGATCGTGCTGTCGCGCGCGGCCAGGAAGACGCTTGCGTAAGTCGCTGGTTGTCGCGATCGCGGCAGTCTGCGGTGCGCTTTCGCTCGGCGCCCAGGCACCCGACCGCATCGCGACGACCGGCGACGCGCTCGTTGCCAGTCCGATCTTCTTCGACGGCAAGCGGATCGTCATCCGTCACGCTCTCCGGCAGACCGATCGGCTGACCCAGCTCGATGCGACGGCCAAGCCGGTCTACGTCTTCTGGAAGGATCCGCCGGCCGGATCTGATGGAGAGATCCGGGGGGAGTTCCGGGATCTCGGCCGGATGCAGGATGGGGACAGCCGGTTCTCGTCCTACGACTTCCGCCCCATCATCGACGCGGCCAACAACGGGCGGTGGCCCGGACGAGACCAGATCTTCGTCATCCTGGGGGCCACCTTCGTGGAAGGCCCGGCGGGATCGGCGCCGACCGTGCGCGCCATCGCGCTCACGCCAGCGCAGTTCGAGAATCGGACCGTCACGCTCGTCGGACGCTTCAAAGGGCGCAATCTGTACGGCGATCTGTCTCAGGGGGTCGCGAAGAGCAAGTGGGACTTCGTGCTGCAGTCGGCGGATGCAGCCATCTGGGTCACAGGACTGCGCCCCAAGGGCAAGGACTTCGAGCTGGACCCTGGCGCGCGCGTCGATACCGGCAGGTGGCTCGAGGTGAAGGGCACCGTGCAGCGTGACGGCCCCTCGGTGTGGATCGCCGGGGAATCGCTCCGCCTCGCGACGGCGCCGGCCGAAGTGCCGGTCGAGATCCACGCGCCTGCCGCGCCGCAGGAGCCTTCGCCGACGGTGATCTTCAGCGCTCCGCTTGCAGACGAGACCGACGTTCCCGTCGACGGCCGCGTCCGAATCCAGTTCTCACGCGACATGATCGGCGCGAGCTTCCACGACCACGTGCGCATCCGCTACGCGGGAACGAACGCCCCTCCCATCGCGCCACCCTCGTTTACGCTCACGTACAACGACGGGACGCGAGCCCTCGAGATCCGTTTCAAGGAACCGCTCGCCCCTTTCCAGGTGCTGGTGATTCAGCTGGACGAAGGGATCACCGCCATCGACGGCCAGCCGCTGCGGCCGTGGACGCTGCGGTTTACGACGGG
>CAYZBZ010000211.1:0-2762 GCA_964476725.1 uncultured Vicinamibacterales bacterium | reverse complement strand
GAGCGACGCCATCGTCGTCTGACCGCCCGCACGATCCACGCGGCGAACGCGATCATCAGGACGACGCAGACGGCGACGACAATCGCCGCCGCCGCCGGATACTTCAACGCCAGCAGACCGAGGCCGACGACGAACAGATCCTCGGCCACGCTGAGGATCCAGTTGGAGAACGGCTCCGGGCTGGCATTCGCGACGGCGCGCGTGCCCGCCTTGGTGAAATGCGTGCCGGCCGCGAGCGTCCCGCCCATGAGCGCCGCGAGTCCCTCCACCGTGGGGCTCGCGTCGCCGAGCGTGGCCACCGCGATCAGCGCCCCGCCCACCGGACGAATGATGGTGTGGGCGGCGTCCCAGATCGAATCGACCCACGGGATCTTGTCGGCGATGAACTCGACGACATACAGCACGATCGCCGCGCCGATGACGATGTCGTTGTCGAAGACCTGGAATTGCGGCGGCAGGGCGACCCAGTGGAATCGGCTGGCCAGCCCGAGGATGGCGACGGTGGCGTAGAGATTGATGCCGGCCGCAAACGAGAAGCCCATCGCGCGGCCGAGCGTCGTCAGGACGTCCACGCCTCTGGTTTATCACAGAAGGAGGCAGGAGCTAGTCCCCCAGCAACCCCTTGATTCTCTCGCGCACTGCCGCCACCAGCGCGTCGCGGTCCTCGACCGTCATCCCGGCGGTTTCGACCGGCTCCCCGATGCGGACGCGCACCTCGACCGGGTGAATGAGCAGGCTGCCCTTGCGCATGGCGTCCCGCGCCCCGGTTATCGCGATCGGCACGATCGGCGCCTGCCCCTTGATCGCCAGGATGAAGCCCCCCTTCTTGAACGGCAGCAGATCGCCGGTGCGGCTCCGCGTCCCTTCCGGGAAGATCAGGAAGGAGTTGCCCTCGCGGAGCGCCTCCCCGGCCCCTTCGATCGCCGGCAGGCTCTGCTCGCGGTTGCCCCGCTGGAGCGGGACGAACCCGACCAGGTCGAAGGCGCGCACCAGCACCGGCAGCTTGCGAAGCTCGGCCTTGTACAGGATGCGCAGCTTCGGGAACAGCGGACTGAGCACGTCGAAGATGATTGGCGGCTCGACGTTGCTCGTGTGATTGACCGCGTATACCGCGGCCCGGTCGTGCTGGATGTTCGAGGCCCCCTCGACCCTGACCTTGATGCCGCTCAGGAAGAGGCCGAGGCGCACGCCCAGATGTCCGATGCGATAGAGCAGCGCGCGCTGGCCGAAGATCAGCGCGATCAGCACGAATGGGGGGCCGACGACCAGGACGTAGAGCGCGACGATGATGTAGGTCGCCGCCGAGCGAAGCGCTGAGAGCATAAAAAGAAAAGGGACGGGACTCTTTCCGTGGCGAAAAGATCCCCGTCCCCTAGTCTGTCAAACGTCTCTTCTTGGTGCTACTCGTGTGCTAACTCGAACGCGGCCTACGACGCTTTTGCCGTGCGGCGGGCCGTCACGCGCGTCGTCGCGGTCGCCTTTGCCGCTTTCGCGCGGGCGATGGACCTGTTCTTCGTGGTGAAGCAGCGGTCGAGCGCGCGGTCCACCTTCTCTTCAATTGCCGCGGTGATCTCGTGCGAGACCTCGGAGATCTCCGAGACGACGAGGAACTTGGCCCGGTCGAGCATCCGCTTCTCCCGGAACGAGAGATTCTTCGAACGCGCCAGGAACGTGAGGCTCTTCAGCACCTCGACCACGTCGTAGATGGACCCGGTCCGCATCCGGTCGGAGTTGTCCTTGAAACGCCCTTTCCAGTTCTGATGACTGTCGATCTTTCCATCGCCGAGGAGGGCAAACAGCCGCTCGATTTCCTGGTCGCTGATGGCGCGCCGGAGGCCGACGCCGTCAACGTTATCGACGGGTACGAGGACTGTCGTTTCGTTCGCGACCATCCGCAGATGGTAGAACCCGCAGGTTGTTCCCAGGATGGTCTTGGTTTCGATGCCCCGTACGACGCCGAGTCCGTGGTTTGGGTAAATGACCTTGTCACCGACCTGGAATGTCACATGTCCCCCACTGAGTAAGGTGTGTAGGCTGGGTGGTGCGCGCGCTGAGCAGTTCCTTCAGTATAGCTGAACCGGCTCGGTCAGGCAACGAAAAACCCACAAAAATGGCCGCTTTTTGACCTTCTGGCTCTCGACACGCGTCGCGGCGTGTGCGGACCAAGAAAGAGGCGCGGAACGCGCCCAATGCCTCGAGCGTTGCTAAGCTCCTCTCTGAAAATGAGTTGCGGCTGAATGCCTGAGTCTGGCGACCGGTCACTGAGAAATGATCTCGGCAGGCTCAAGTCATGGGCAGCTGGCGCTGCCGGCCCGTCAGCTCCCGCCGTAGCGCGCCATCGCGAGGTCGACGAGCTCCTCGATGAGCTGGGTGTAATTGCGCCCCGACTTGCGGGCCGCCATCGCAAATTCCGCCTTCGACGCGAGCCAGGGATTCGGATTGGCCTCGATCACCGCGACCCGGCCGTCCGGCCGCAGGCGCATGTCGATGCGGGCGTAGTCGCGCAGTTCCAGCGCCTGGAACACCGCCACGGCGGTCTGCTGGAGCAGCGCCGCGATCTCCTCCGGGAGATCTTCGGCAACCGCGGACTTCGTATCGCGGTACGCGCGCGTGCCCTTGCCCCATTTCACCTCGGCCCCGGCGATGCGCGGGCGACCTTCCGGCAGTTTGGACAGATCGAGCTCGACGACCGGCAGCGCCGTCGGGTTGTCGTTGCCGATGACGCCGACGTACATCTCGCGGCCGTCCACGTACTCTTCGAT
>CAYZBZ010000210.1:0-7114 GCA_964476725.1 uncultured Vicinamibacterales bacterium | reverse complement strand
GCGCAGAGACCGCTCAACGCTCGAGATGGACAACTTTCACCAGGTAGTGGAACGCCGACACGAACGTGATGACGAGCGAGGCGTACACGCACACCGTAATGACTTGCGAGCGTGTGTCGAGGTAGTTGAAAGACAGCGTGACGACGCCAGTCAGGATGTAGGTCGCGGTCGCGAGCTTCCCGAAGATCGACGGCCGGAACGTGCGGGGTCCCACCGCGAGATTGACGACAGCGACGGTCAGGACGATGGCGATGTCGCGGCTGAGCACCAGCACGGTGAACCAGAGCGGCAGCCGGTTGGCTGACCCGATGTCTGGCAGGGTCAGCATGACGAACATCGTCACCAGCAGCAGCTTGTCGGCCATCGGGTCGAGCCAGGCGCCCAGAGTGGTCCTCTGCCCGGTCTTCCGCGCGATGAGCCCGTCGAAGACGTCGGTCACACCGGCCGTGAGGAACGTCAACAGCGCCCAGCCGCGGTAGCCGTACAGCAACAGGATCACGAAAGGCGGAATCAGGACAATCCGCAGCAGGGTGAGCTGATTCGCGGCCGTGAGGTTCATCGCGGCTTACGTCCGGAGATCTCTTCCAGCTTCCTGATCGCGGCAAGCGCCTCGGCGCCGGTGATCGGGCGCGACAACTGAAAGCTGCCGTCGTCCATGGGCGTCATGACGCCGGACTGCACCGCCACTGACGCGGCGGGATGGCTGAGATGCCCCTGCGGCAGATCGGGGAACCGTCCGCGCGCATTGCGCCACGAGGCCGCACGCCTGGGATTTTCGGCGGCGATGAGCGACAGCGCGCGGGAGGCGGCCAATGCGAGGTCCCCCCGGCGGACGATGGCGTTCGGCTGGAAGGTGTGATTCGGGTACGCCTCCATGATGCCGGCCCGCGAGACCGAGAGAATCCACGGTGCGGCCCAGTTGCCACGCGTGTCGGTGAGCACGACGGCGTTGGTGGGGCTCGCGCGCTTCAGCAGATCGTCGAGGCGGACGCCAATGAGCGCCGCCAGTTGTGCGCGCGTGACCGACGGAGAGGTCTCGATCGACTTGAACTCGGCCGGCATCGCGGCAAACGCCGCCTTCTCGCGCAGTTCCCCGATGCGGGCGTCGAGCGACTCGCTCGGCTCAATCGCGGCCGCGGCGCCATAGGCGTCTGCCGCCTTCACGAACTCTCCCTGCGCCTCGAAGATTTCTCCGATGGTCACGAAGTTGCGAGGCTCGCCGGGATTGAGCTCGGCGGCCTTCCGCGCGTGCTCGAGCGCGGCCGACAGGTGCCCTTCGCGCCGCTCGACGATGGCAAGCTCACGATAGAGGAACGGGCTGTCGGGCGAAGCGGCGAGCGTGCGCTCGTACAACGCATGGGCATCGGCGAGCCGGCCTGCCTCCGCCGCCTTGCGCGCGGCGTCCACGTCGTCCTGCAGCCCCCGGAAACGAAGCACCTCGATGCGGCTGCGGAGCGGCGTCAACTGAGGATCGGCGGCCACGGCGGCTTCGAAGCTCGCGAGCGCCTGCTCGCGCTGGCCGAGTGTCAGGAGCGCCTCGCCCCGTCCCGCAAGCGCCGGTGCGTAGGCGGAATCGCCCGCCAGCGCGCGGGCGAAGTGCGCCGCCGCCGCCTTGTTGTCCTTGCGGGCCAGCGCCACGTATCCCAGTCCGGCTTCCGCGGGATAGAAGCCTGGCTCCTGCTTCAACGTCGCGCTGAAATCACGTTCGGCGGCGCGCAGGTCACCAGCCTGCAGCGCCTGCCAGGCCAACTGGTGCCCTGCCGCGGCGGCCGGTGAGGCGAGCCGCGCGGGCGGGGCCGGGTAGACGAACTCCGGAAACTTCGGCGCTCCCGGCGCCGGCAACACGAGCGGCTTCGCCGGCGCGCACGCGCCAGCCGCCGGCAGGGCCAGCACGACCGCAAGCAACGCCGCGCGCCCGATTCCCGATCCGTGATTCGCGTTCCACGCGCTCATGACGTCTGCACCACCGCGGATGTGAACCGGTCGAGCATCCGGCGAGGCACCTCGGCCTCGATCGACACGCGGCCGTCGGTCGCGACATGGCGGAGAATCCGGCCCACCCGATAGAGATGCGCGATCCGATCGCGGTCCGCCTCGCCGCTGTCGAACTCCAGCGTGACGTGGGCTGTGCCGAGCGCCAGCCGCCCTTCCATCGCGGCAACGAGGTCGTCGCGTCCTTCGCCCGTGATCGCCGACACGCACAGCGCGCCCGGGTTGACGGCGCGGATCCGCGCCCGCTCCCCCTCGTCCAGCCGATCGCATTTGTTGAAGGCCTCCACCGACGGCACGCGGTCTGCGCCGATCTCTGCCAGGACGGTGCGGACCGCGGCGATGTGGCGCTCCCGATCGGGACTGGACGCATCGATGACGTGCAGGAGCAGGTCTGCGGCCGCCACTTCCTCCAGCGTCGCGCGGAACGCCGCGACGAGCGAATGCGGCAGCCTCTCGATGAAGCCCACGGTGTCGGAGACGAGCAGCTCGCGACGATCCGGCAGCAGCACCTTGCGCACGAGTGGATCGAGCGTCACGAAAAGCGCGTTCGACGCGACCGCTTGATTTCCTGTGAGGGAGTTGAACAGCGTGGTCTTGCCCGCGTTGGTGTAGCCGACGAGGGCGACCGTCGGGACGGCTGCCTTGTGGCGCCGCTCGCGCAGCTGCGTGCGGCGCCTGCGCACGGTGTCGATGTCCTTCGACAGGATGCTGATGCGATGGCGGATGCGGCGGCGATCCGTTTCCAGCTTCGTCTCGCCGGGACCGCGCGTGCCGATGCCGCCGCCCAGGCGCGAGAGCGCCGTCGAGGAGCCGACGAGCCGCGGCATGAGGTATTTCAGCTGCGCAAGCTCCACCTGCAGCTTGCCCTCGCGCGTGCGGGCGCGGCGCGCAAAGATGTCGAGGATGAGCTGGGTGCGATCGAGCACCTTGCGCCCGAGCGCCTCTTCGAGATTGCGAAGCTGCGCGGGCGTCAGCTCGTTGTCGAAGATGACGACGCCGACGTCGAGCTCGTCGCACGCAGCCGCGAGCGAGACGACCTTGCCGCTTCCGAGGAACGTCGCCGGATCCGGCTTCGGCCGCTCCTGGAGGAGACGGAGCACGACCGTCGCGCCCGCCGCGCCCGCGAGGCCCGCCAGCTCGTCGAGGGAATGTTCGGGATCGAATTGACGGGACGCGCTGCTGAAGAGTCCGACGAGCGCCGCACGCTCCTTGTGGTCCTTGGTGGTCGACCGCGAGCCCGAATGACGCATCACTGGAGCGATCTTAGCACGCGGTCCCACGCGACAGCGCCGGCGCGAACGAGCACGGGCCCGTCGCCGGTGAGACGGACAATCGTCGACGGCGCTCCGCCGGCAGACGGTCCTCCGTCCAGCAGGATCGCGACGTCGCCGAGCGTCTCGGCGACGCGGTCGGCGGACGCGGCAGACGGCAATCCCGAACGATTCGCGCTGGTCGCGGTCACGGGGAACCCGAAGGCGGCCGCGAGCGCTCGCGCGACCGGATGCGCTGGCACGCGGATGGCGACGGTGCCGTCTGTCAGCGCCGAGCGCGACACCGCGGATTGCGCCGGAACGACGACGGCGAGCGGACCTGGCCAGAACGCCGCGGCCAGCCTCATCTCGCGCGGACCGAGCCGGCCGGCAGCGCCCGCCTGCTCAAGGTCCGCCGCGATGAGCGGGATTGCGGTCCCTCGGTCCCGTCCCTTGAGCGCAAAGAGCCGCTCGATCGCATCCTCCCGCCGCGGATCGACGGCGAGGCCGTACAACGTGTCCGTGGGATAGGCCACGACGCCGCCGTCGCGCAGAACCCGAACCGCCCGGGCGATGATGTCCGGATCGGGGGCGGTGGCAGAGACATGGAGATGAAGCATGGTGATTGGTGAAAGTCAGAAGGTAGAAGGCTGAAGTTCGAAGGCTTTCACGCCGTCACGCGTGCCGCATTCGAACTTCAGACCTCTAACTTCAGACTTTCGTTATTCGAACGTCAGCCTTCCAACTTCCAACTTTCTTACAGCTCCTCCGTAGCAGGAGCTGTGGGCACCGCGAGCGTCGTCGCGATCATCAGGCGCGAGACGATGACCGCGAGCACGACGAGCCCGACGGCATCGAGCAGGAACACCGCGCGGATGCTCGTCGCGGCGAGCATGCCGCTCACGATGGGGCTCAGCGCCAGGCCGGCCAGCGATGCCGTCGTCAGCAGGCCGAAGCCCGCTCCGCGCGCGCTGCCGGGTATCACGCTGCTGGCGGCCGTGTAGGCCGCGGTCGTCGCGATCCCGATGGCGAGGCCGAACACCGGCGTGCCCAGAACCAGCAGCCACGGGCCTTCGGCGAGGACGTACACCAGCGCGCCGGCCGCGCCAACACTGACGCTCGTGGCGATGACCCGTCGGGGGGACGCACGCCGCAGCAGACTGCCGCAGACGTGATGGCCCACGGCGCCGGCCCCGGCAGCGATCGAGAACAGCACGCCCGCGACTATCGGCACGCGGTTGACTGGCGTGCCCAACTCGGCGACATACAGTGGCAACACCGGCCCGAAGCTGCGATCGATGAACTGCAGCCCGAAGATCACGGCCAGAAGGAGGATGAAATTCTCGAACGCGAGCACGTTCCGGAACGTCACCCGTCCGGTCCGCGTCCCTGCGTCCATGTGCGGCGCGCGCCGCTCGTCGTACATGACGAGCACGACGACAAACGCGATCACATAGAAGACAGCCGTGACGAGAAAGGCGCGCCGCAGCCCGACCATCTGCGCCACCACTCCGCCGACGATCGGCCCGATTGCGGGCCCTAGACGCTGGGCGGTCTGCACGTAGCCGATCGCGTAAGCCATGCGATCGCGCGGCGCCGAATCGGCCGCCATCGTCAGCGTCAGCCCGCCGTAGCCGGCAAAGAAGGCCCTGCACCGCGCGCAGCGCGAAGACCTGCCACGCCTGTGTCACGTAGGCCATCGCCCCCATGAGCAGGACGAAGCTCACGAGGGATCGCTCGACCATGATCTTCCGCCCGTACCGGTCCGCAAGGCGCCCCCAGAACGGGGCCAGCATGGCCGTGAGCGCCGGCGTGACCCCGAGGCTCAACCCGGACCACACGGCGACCTTCCCGACGTCGTGGACCCCGAGCTGCTGGAAGTACAGCGGCAGAAACGGCATCACCAGGGTGAAGCCGGTGAAACCGATGAAGCTGGCGGCGGTCACGGCGAAGAGGTTGCTGCGCCAGTTCAGAATCGTACCCTGACCATGCGTGTCTGCTCGACGTGGATCGTGTCGATGAACCGGATCCGCGCCGGCTCGCTCTGCATGATCAGCGAGCTCGTGCGGACGCCGTCGCCGAAGAACCGCACGCCTTTCATCAGGGTCCCCTCGGTCACGCCCGTCGCGGCGAAGATGATGTTGTTGCCGGAGGCGAGGTCCTTCGACGTGTAGATCCGCTTGAAGTCGGCGATGCCCATCGCGCGGCAGCGTTCCTCGTGCTCGGGCTTGCTGACCACCAGGCGCGCGAAAATCTCCCCGTTCAGGCACCGCATCGCAGCCGCCGTGAGCACGCCCTCCGGAGCGCCGCCGATTCCCATCACCGCGTGCACGCCGCTGCCCGATACCGCCGCCGCGATCCCCGCCGACAGGTCGCCGTCCGAGATCAACCGGATGCGCGCCCCTGTGGCACGGATCTCGTCAATGAGCTGCGCGTGGCGCGGCCGGTCGAGCACGATCACCACCAGGTCCTCGACGTCGCGGTCCATGGACCGCGCGATCCCGCGCAGGTTCTCATGGACCGGCGCGTCGAGGCTCACCGCGTGCTTCGCTGTCGCCCCGACGACGAGCTTCTGCATGTAGAGATCGGGCGCATGCAGCAGTCCGCCGCTGTCGGAGGCCGCCAGGACCGCCATCGCACCCGGCGCGCCGGTGGCGCACAGGTTCGTGCCTTCGAGCGGATCGACCGCGATGTCGACCCTGGGTAGCGTGGCGGCGCGCGCCGGATCGTTGGCCGCGACCCCGACCTTCTCGCCGATGAACAGCATCGGCGCCTCGTCGCGCTCCCCCTCGCCGATCACGATCGTCCCGTCGATCTGCACGGTGTCCATGCACTTCCGCATCGTCTCGACCGCCGCCTGATCGGACTTGCGCCAGTCGCCGAGCCCCATCGTGTGCGCGCAGGCGATCGCCGCCTGCTCGACCACGCGCAGAAATTCGAGTGAAAGATCTGAGTCCATGCGCTCACCTGTCTATCGCGGGCAATTCGCAGCGTATCGGGCGATCCTCGCGGAAGCCGAGCACGTAATCGGCCTGCATGAGCTTGTGGATCTCGCGCGTGCCTTCGTAGATGACCGCCCCCTTGCAGTTCCGGTAGAAACGGCCGACCGGGTATTCGTCGGAGTACCCGTTGGCCCCGTGCACCTGCACCGCGTCCCCGGCGGCGCGCTCGGAGGCCACGGTCGCAAACCATTTCGCGAGTCCGGTCTCGCGCGTGTTCCGCCGCCCGTGATTCTTGAGGAACCCGGCGCGCAGCCACAGCAGGCGGGCCGCCTGGTAGTCCGATTCCATCTGCGCGATCATCTCTTTCACGAGCTGATGCTCGGCGATCGCGACGCCGAACGTCCTGCGCTCTTTCGCGTAGGCGGCGCTCGCGTCACGGCAGGCGCGAATCAGCCCGGTCGCGCCCGCGGCGACGGTGTAACGCCCCTGGTCGAGCGCAAACATCGCAATCTTGAACCCCTCGCCCGGCCGGCCGACGACGTTCGCGTCGGGCACTTCCACCTCGTCCATCTTGAAGAACCCGGTGTTGCCCGCCAGGATGCCCCACTTCTCTTTCAGCGTCCCGCTGGTGAACCCTTTGAACGCGCGCTCGATGATGAACGCGCTGATGCCGGAAGGATCGCGCTGCGTCTTCTTCTCCATGTCCGTCCAGGCGAACACGAGGAAGTTGTCCGCGACGTCCGCGAGCGAAATCCACATCTTCTCGCCGGTCACGCAGTAGCGGTCCCCCTTCTTGACCGCCACCGTCTGGATGCCGCGAACGTCGCTCCCGGCCGCCGGCTCCGTCAGCCCGTAGGTGGCGATCTTCTCCCCCTGCGCCTGCGGCACGAGATACCGCTGCTTCTGATCCTCCGTCCCCCACGTCAGGAG
>CAYZBZ010000209.1:3543-7171 GCA_964476725.1 uncultured Vicinamibacterales bacterium | reverse complement strand
CCGGCAGTACATGCGGCTCTTCAACGACATGGTGAGCGCGATTCTCGCGTGCGACAAGCCGGTCATCCGCGCCGTAGACGACCCACGCGCATCGTAGGAGCGGGCCGTGAGCACTGAGATGCCCGTGACGATCCGGCCGCTCGCCGCGCGCGATCGTGCCGGCGTCGTCCGGATCGACGCGATTCACACCGGCGCGGCCCGGCCGGCCTACTGGAAGCGGATCTTCCGGGAAGCGCTCACACGCGGCCGGGACCGCGTGCGCGTCGGTCTCGCCGCCGAGGTGAGCGGCTCGCTCGCCGGGTTCCTGTTCGGCGACGTCCGCGCATTCGAGTTCGGATCCGAGCCCTGCGGCTGGATCCTCGAAGTCGGCGTCGATCCGCGCCATGCGCGCCAGGGTATCGGCACCGCGCTGCTCGAGGAGGCCTGCCGCCGTCTCCGCGCGTCCGGTGTGTCCACCATCCGCACCATGGTCCGGCGCAACGACGTGCCGGTGCTGACGTTCTTCCGCACGAACAGCTTTGCCGGCGGCCCGTACGTGCAGCTCGAGCTCGTGGACAACCCGCCGCGGCGCGGCATGGCCTCGAGGAGACATTGATGGCTGACCTCGTCCAAGTCGACTCCCTGGATGGCGGCGCCTTCTGGCGCGTGGCGTTCGGCGCGGCCAAAGGCAACATCCTCGACCGCGCGACGATGAGGGCGCTCGCGGCGGTGTTCCGGGAGGCACGGACCGCGCGGACGCTGAAAGCCGTGTGTCTCGAGGGCGCCGGCTCCGACTTCTCGTATGGCGCATCCGTCCAGGAGCACCTGCCCAACCAGGTCCCGGCGAGGTGCTACGCGTGGACGGCGGGAAGGCCATCGGTTGAGGCGCCCAGGGGAGGGCCTATGGATTTCGACGTGGCTCCGCGCGATCAACTGCGGACCAACCTGCTGGGCCTTGGCATTCCGACCCTCGAGACCGAGGTACAGTGGAGCAGTCCGGATCTCGTCACCTTCTTCCAGCACGAGGGCTTCACCATCGCGCCGCGGCTCTGCCTGGACATGGACCTCGCGCGCACGCGGATCTGAGAACCGTCCATGAACGTCACAAAATCCACACGCTACGCGTTGTACGCCGCGGCCGAGATGGCCCGCGCGGGCGAGAACCCGACGACGGTTGCCGGCGTGGCTGCGCGGTACGGCATTCCCGAGGGCGCGCTGGCGAAGGTGTTCCAGCAACTGGTGCGCGCCGGCCTGGCCACCGGCACGCGGGGCATCGGCGGCGGCTACCGGCTCGCGCGGCCATCGTCCCGGATCACCGTGCTCGAGGTCGTGCACGTCTTCGAGCGCCGGCGGGAACCCGGCGGCTGTCTGCTGCACGAGGCGCCGACCGCCTGCCCGAAGGCCTCGGCGTGCGGGCTGCACTGGCTGTTCAACGAAGTGGACCAGCTCGTCCGCAGCACCTACGAGTCAGTCACGCTCGAGACGCTCGTGCGGCGCGCCGCCCGGGCGGCGTGATCGCAGATCCCTGTATCAACCGGAGCATCAACACATGTACCGATCCGGAATAGCAAACATTCTAGTCGCTGCCGCCGTGTCTTCCGTGCTCCTCGCAAGTCAACGTGAGGGCGGGGAACAACCCGCGGCGAAGGCCCCGGCCCCGGCGCCAGCCTCTGCGCAGGCGCCCAGGTTGGATGCGTCGAAATTTCTGACGCAGCCGCTCGTCAGCCATATCTATACCGCCGACCCTTCCGCGCACGTCTTCAACGGGAAGATCTTCATCTACCCGTCACACGACATCGACGCGGGCGTCCCTCCGGACGATCTCGGCAGTCACTTCGCCATGCGCGACTATCACGTGTTATCGATGGACACGGTTGGAAGCAAGGTCGCCGATCACGGGGTCGCGCTGGACATCAAGGACGTGCCCTGGGCGGGCCGGCAGATGTGGGCCCCGGACGCGGCTGAGAAAGACGGCAAGTACTTCTTGTACTTCCCGACGAAGGACAAACAGGATGTTTTCCGCATCGGTGCAGCGGTCGGAGACAACCCGGCCGGTCCGTTCACCGCTCGAGCGGAGTCGATCGAAGGCAGCTACAGCATCGATCCTGCTGTGTTCAAGGACACCGACGGCCAGTACTACATGTATTTCGGAGGTATCTGGGGCGGACAGCTGCAGCGCTGGGTCAGCGGCGCGTACAAACCCGCGGATGTCTATCCGGCCAAAACTGAGCCGGCGCTGAGCGCGAAAGTGGCGCGCCTCGGCGCCGATATGGTGAGCTTTGCGGAAGCACCGAAAGACGTCGTCATTCAGGATGCAAACGGCAAGGCGCTGACGGCTGGTGACAACGAACGCCGCTTCTTTGAAGCGTCCTGGCTGCACAAGTACAAGGACACGTACTACTTCTCTTACTCAACGGGTGATACGCACTTCATCATGTATGCGACCGGCAAGTCGCCCTACGGTCCGTTCACGTTCAGAGGAAGGATTCTGGAGCCGGTGCTGGGCTGGACGAACCACCACTCCATCGTCGAGTTCCAGAGCAGATGGTATCTGTTCTATCACGACGCGCAGCTCTCGGGCGGACAGACCCACCTGCGCAACATCAAGGTGACGGAGCTGAAATACCGCGACGACGGTTCGATCGAAACGGTCACGGCCTACTTCAAATGAGCCTGGGAGGTGTCACGTGCTCAATCGACCGCGGTTCCACGCCGCCCTCTTTGTTCTCCTGCTCTCGACAGCCGTAGCCTGCGGCGGAGGCGACTCCGCGGCGGCACCCGTCACCCAGTCCCCGACGCCGACTCCCGGCCCCCCCGGCTGGACCCTCGTCTTCGCGGACGAGTTCGACACGGCCGGCGTCCTCGACCCCGCGAAGTGGGGCCACGAGATCGGCTACATCCGCAACGACGAGAAGCAGTACTACACGTCGCGCTCAGAGAACGCGCGGGCCGAGGGCGGGAACCTCGTGATCGAAGGCCGCAAGGAGGTCTACCAGAGCTACGGCTACACCTCGGCGAGCATCAACACCCTCGGGCGGTTCGAGTTCCTGTACGGGCGCGTCGAGGTCCGGGCGAAGCTGCCGACCGGCAACGGCGCCTGGCCGGCCATCTGGATGCTGGGCACCAACCGCCTGCAGGCCGGGTGGCCGGCCTGCGGCGAGATCGACATCATGGAGAATGTCGGCTTCGACCCCCTCCGCATCCACGCCAGCGTCCACACGGCCGCCTACAACCACACGATCGGCACGCAGAAGACGGCGATCGTCACCATCGCGAACCCGTGGGAGGACTTCCACGTGTACGCCATGGAGTGGTACGCCGACCACATCGACGTGTTCGTCGACGGCCAGAAGTACTTCACCTTCCGGAACGAGGGCACGGGCTCGCGCGCGTGGCCGTTCGACAAGCCGCAGTACCTGCTCGTCAACCTCGCGATCGGCGGATCCTGGGGTGGGCAGAAGGGCATCGACGACTCGCGCTTCCCTCACCGGTATCTGGTGGACTACGTGAGGATCTACCAGCAGAAGTGACCTGCGGCGATCGCGTCGGCCCGCCTTCGCGCTATGGCGGGTGCGCGCTTCGCCGTGACACGAGAGCGAAGGGTGGGTGGAGGCGCCGGGATTCGCACCAGCGAAGCAACTTCAGAGTC
>CAYZBZ010000209.1:0-3443 GCA_964476725.1 uncultured Vicinamibacterales bacterium | reverse complement strand
CCGCTAACCCTCACTTCGCGTTGATCGTCAGGATCACGCGCCGGTACGACGTCAGCGTCGGACTGCCGTTGTCCTCGACCACAAGAATGATGTGCGCGGTGCCCGCGATGTGACGGTCAGACAGATAACGCACCGGAGAATCGTCTTGCGGAACGGAACGGGCTGTGCGAGACTTCGGGTTCATGGCGGCTCCTTCTGTGAAGCCGTCGCCTCGGGCTTGGTCACCACTCGTGTATCACGAGCAGTGAGGAGCCGCCGCTGTCAGTTTTCAACAGCTACTGGGACATCTCCTTTCCGCTCCTTTCCGCAGCTGGCCAAACTGGTCAAGAAGTAGGTCGCGCGCCTTCGACGTCGTCCAGCGCCACCTGGTCCTCGATGGTAATCCAATCGAAGCGGTAGTGCTTAGTTAGACCGTTATGCGGTCGCTAATTAGAAGCCCCTGTAATTCAGACCGCCACGCATGACTGTCCCTTCAGGCACTCGTCTCGGCTCCTATAGAGTCCTCTCCGCCCTCGGCGCCGGAGGCATGGGCGAGGTGTATCGCGCACGCGACACCAAGCTCAATCGCGACGTGGCGATCAAAGTCCTGCCCGAACTCTTCGCTGCTGACGCGGAGCGGCTCGCGCGCTTTACCCGTGAAGCGCAGGTCCTCGCGTCGCTCAATCATCCGAACATCGCCGCGATCCACGGGATTGAAGGCAATGCGCTGGTCATGGAGCTCGTCGAGGGCGACGACCTGTCCGCGCACATCGCCCGCGGGCCGATGCCGCTGGCCGAGGTGCTGCCGAGCGCGAAGCAGATCGCGGACGCGCTCGAGGCCGCGCACGAGCAGGGCATCGTCCATCGCGATCTCAAGCCCGCCAACGTCAAGGTCACGCCCGCTGGGGTGGTCAAACTGCTGGACTTTGGGATCGCCAAGATAGTGACCGGTGATGGCCCGGGAGTCGACCTCACGCAGGATCTTACCGCCGCCGCCACCACAATCGACGGCTTGATCATCGGCACGGCCGGCTATATGAGCCCAGAGCAGGCACGCGGAAAACCGGTCGACAAGCGCACAGACATCTGGGCGTTTGGCTGCCTGCTCTTCGAAATGCTGTCCGGGCGCATGGCATTCAAGGGAGAGACAACGTCGGACACCATCGCCGCGATCCTCGAACGAAGCCCCGATTGGACGACGCTTCCGGCCGCCACGCCGCCGGCCGTACGTCGCCTGCTGCAGCGATGTCTCGAGAAAGACCCAAAACAGCGTCTCAGGGACATCGGCGACGCTCGAATCGAGCTCGAGCAGATCGTTCGCGCACCGGTCGACGAACGCGTCGCGATCGAGCCGAAGCGAGGCATACGAAAGAGCACGCTGGCCGCTATGGCGGCAACCGTGGCTGCGCTGGTGTTTGCTGGGCTGGTCTGGTTCGCGCGAGGCGAGAACGCACCGCCGGGCGATCGCCGCGTCTCGCGTTTCACGGTAGACCTGCCCAAGGATCAGGTAATCGTACCCACCTTCAATTCGAATCTGGCGCTCTCGCCGGATGGCACGCACTTGGCCTTCACGCCCCTTCCCGGTCCCGTGTCCATTCGGCGGCTTGATGCCCTCGAAAGCCACCCGCTCGAAGTCACGACCTCTCCTAACTTTCGCGGCGCCCCCGTCTTCTCACCCGACGGCGCGTTCATTTCGTTCATCGAAGGGAATTCGATCTTCTCGTGGGCACGACCCTTCCTGAAGGCAGCGCTCTCTGGAGGAGCGGCCGTCAAGCTCGCGGACTACGACATGTTTCACAGGGGGGACTGGGGAGCCGACGGGTGGATCTACTGGACCGCCAACTATCCAGGCGGGATTGTCCGCATCCGCGACTCAGGTGGACCGATCGAGCCGGTGACCGAGCTCGACGCCAAGAACGGGGAGCGGAGCCATCGTTTCGCCGACCTCCTGCCGGGAGGGCAAGCAATCATCTACACGGTGGCGTTCGATGGGATCAACAGCTACGACGACGCGCGCATCGATCTGTGGGATTTGAATACCCGAGCCAGGAAGACGCTCATCGCCGGCGGTACTTCGGCGGTGTATTCCCCGTCGGGCCACATCGTGCATGCGCGTGCCGGGAAGCTCATTGCGGTGCCCTTCGACCTCGAGCGGCGGGAGGTCACTGGCTCACCGATCGAGATTCTCGACGGTGTCATGATGAGCCGGAACACGGGTGCGGCGCACTTCAGTCTCTCGGAGCGCGGCGATCTCGCGTATGTCCCTGGGGCCGCGGAAGGCGGCAAGCGGACACTGGTGTGGGTGGATCGATCGGGTAAGGCCGAGCCCGTGCCGTTGCCGCAGGCCTCGTATCTGTATCCGCGGCTCTCGCCCGACGGCCGGTCGTTGGCGGTGGAGATCGAGGGCCCCAATCACGATTTCTACTTTTATGACTTCGCTCGGACGGTTCTCAGCAAAGTAACGACGGACGGCATGAGTCACGACCCGGTCTGGACGCCGGACGGTAAGCGATTGGCATATCGATCGTGGCTGTTCGGCGGCATGACGATGTGGTGGATGAACGCCGATCGAAGTGGGAGCCCTGAGCGGCTCGCTCCGACCGGGACGAGACAGAGTCCCGTATCGTTTTCTCCTGATGGAAAGTTTCTCGCCTTCGACCAGAAAGATCCCCACACGCAGGACGACGCCTGGATTCTCCCCATCGGCGGCGGCGGGGCGCGGCCGGTCAGTCAGTCTCGGTTTGGGGAGGGCTCCGCCAAGTTTTCTCCCGACGGTCGCTGGATTGCCTACTCGTCGGACGAATCCAGCCGCCCGGAGATCTACGTTCAGCCCTTTCCCGGACTCGGTCCGAAAATTCAGATTTCAAATGCTGGTGGAACCGATCCTGTGTGGCGCCGCTCCGGTGGAGAACTCTACTATCGCGCTGATAACAAGATGATGGTAGTGTCCGTCGCCGCCTCAGGTCCGGAACTACGAGCCTCTGCGCCGAAGCAGTTGTGGGAGGGCAGCTACTCTTCTGGTTCCGGCGCATCGTGTGGCATGCCCGGCGTCAGCTCCGCCAGTTACGACGTCACGCCAGACGGCCAGCGCTTTCTGATGGTTCGAGACGATGACGACACGTTCGCGACGCGGATTGTCGTCGTGCTCAACTTTGCGGAGGAAATCAGAGCGAAAGAACGCGCACGAGCGCAGGCATCGAGCCTGACCCCTACTTCGCGTTGATCGTCAGGATCGCGCGCCGGTATGACGTCAGCGTCGGACTGCCGTTGTCCTCGACAACAAGAATAATGTGCGCCGCGCCCGCGACGCGCGGTGTAGCAGCAGCAAATGGCCCGAACCGCGAGAGTCGGGCTGACGCTCAGCAGTCTGGCCCCAGGCGGCGCCAGCTGTTCTTTCCTGCGAAAATGCAGGCTAGACGTGCAGCTTCCAGGGCTTGCGGTATTCGCGCGACAGGTATTTGCGC
>CAYZBZ010000208.1:0-7204 GCA_964476725.1 uncultured Vicinamibacterales bacterium | reverse complement strand
GCGAGTTCGGCCTGTCGGCGCTGATGCACGACATCGGCAAGGTGCGGACCCCGAAAGAGATTCTGAACAAGCCGGACAAGCTCACCGACGACGAGTTCACCATCATGCGCCGGCATACCGTCGACGGCGCGGAGATTCTGCGACGGACGCCGGAGATGCCGATCCTGGCCCCCGTCGTCGCGTTCGAGCATCACCTGCGGATAGATGGCAGCGGCTACCCGTTCGGGGTCAAGCGCGCGGGGCTCAACATCGGCACGATGCTGTGCGGAATCGCGGACGTGTACGACGCCATGCGCTCGCAGCGTGCCTACCAGCAGGCGTTTCCCACCGATCGCATCCTCGCGGTGCTGAAACGAAACGACGGCACGCAGTTCGATCAGCATCTCGTCCGCCGATTCGTGCAGCTGCTCGGCATCTACCCTCCGGGCAATCTGGTGCGGCTGAACTCCGGAGAGGTCGCCGTCGTCAGCCAGGTCCATGCCCCGGACCCGCACCGTCCGCGAGTTCGCGTGCTCTTCTCGAAAGAGGGCACTCGCCTCGATCTGCCGCAGGACCGGAACCTGTGGGAATCGACGCAGGAGGGGGACACCATCCTGTCGCCCGTCGAGCCGTCGGACTACGGCATCGACCCGCTGGACTACTTGCAGGCCTGACGCGAATCGATCCACGGCTATACTCACGGGCGGTGACTGAAGGCTTCCGCACCGTACTCGTCGCATTCGCCGCGCTCGGCGCGGGATTGACGTGGCAGGCCGTCCGCACCGCGATGGTGCCGGTCAGCTCTCCGGAGCGGCTGGTCTCGGAGCTGAGGCTCGCGCAGGTCGCGGCGCTGCTGCTCGCGATGTCGTCGGGCGCGTACATCGGCCTCGCGGTCGTGCACGAAGCCCGCCCCGGTGTCGGCTTCGACGTCGCCCTGGCGATCGGGTTCTTCGTCGTCGCGGCGGCGACGCTCGTCCGGGATCCGCGACACGCGCTCACCGTGCTGGCGCTCGCATTCGCCGCGCACGCCGTGCTCGACGTGGCGCACCGTCCGGGCTGGCCGTTGCCGGACGGGATGGCCCCTCGCTGGTACTCGATCGGCTGCGCGCTGTACGACGTGTACATCGGCGCGCTATGCTATCTCCCAATCCTGAGGCGATGATGCTCAACCGTCTGCGAGTCCCTGTCAGCCTGGCGCTCTTTCTCCTCCTCGGCTCCGGCGCGATCCCGTCCCGGGGGGCCGAGCCATCCCAGTCGCCGGCGGCGGCTCCGAAGCTGGTCGTGCTGATCGTGGTCGATCAGATGCGCACTGATTATCTGGAGCGCCACGGCGCAAAGTTCACCGGCGGGCTGCACCGTCTGGTTCAGGACGGCGCCTGGTTCAAGCGCGGCGCCTACCCGTTCCTCAACACCATCACGTGCGCAGGGCACACGACGATCGGCACGGGCTCGTTTCCCTACCGCCACGGCATGATTCTCAATGCCTGGTACAACCGGCAGACCGGAAAAGAGATGCAGTGCACCGACGACCTCAGCGTGCGCGAGATCAGCTACAACGGTTTGGCCCCCATCAGCCCCGGCGACAGCGGCCGGGCGATCCGCATGCCGACCCTTGGAGACCGCATCCGCGAGCGGGCGCACGGCCGGGTGGCCACGTTCTCGCTGAAAGCGCGGTCCGCGATCGGCCTCGCCGGACACACGGGCAATCCCGTGATCTGGTTCGACGAACGCGGCGGCTGGGCCACGTCGTCCGCCTTCGCGTCAGGACCCAGGCCGTTTCTGCAGAAATTCATCAACGGCAATCCGATCACCGCGGCCTACGGCCGCCAGTGGGAGCGGATGCTCGATCCATCCGCCTATCAGAATGCGGACGATGCGGAAGGTGAGCTCCCGAACCCGAAGGAGACGGGCTGGACGCGCAGCTTTCCGCACGCGATTGGCGATCCCGGAGGCAAGCCGGACAGGAAGTTCTATACGCAGTGGATGCGCTCACCGCTCTCCGACGAGTACCTGGGCCGGATGGCCGGTGCCGCCATCGACGCGCTGAATCTGGGGAGGGGGCCGGGCACCGACTTTCTCGGCGTCAGCTTCTCGGCGCTCGATCTCGTCGGCCACGCGTTCGGCCCGAAGAGCCACGAGGTGCAGGACATCCTCGCCCGCGTCGACGTGACCATCGGCCGCCTGCTCGACCACCTCGACGCAACCGTCGGCGCGGGAAATTACGTCGTGGGCTTCAGCTCGGATCATGGCGTCGGCGAGATCCCGGAACAGGTGACGGGCGGCGGGCGGCAGACCAACGCGAACGTGCGGGCCACCCTCGATGCCGCCCTCGTCCCTTTCTTCGGCCCGGGCCGTTACGTCGCCCAGAGCGCCTACACCGACATCTACCTCGAGAAGGGGGTCTGGAAACGGCTCGAACGGAATCCGAAGGCGACCGCCGCGGCGCTCGACGCGCTGCGCGCCGTGCCGGGGGTCGCGTACGCGTTCACGGGATCCGAGATCGGCGCGCCCGGAGCGCGCACGAGTGCCGACCCCGTGAAGCGGGCGGCGGCGCTCAACTACTATCCCGGACGCAGCGGGGATTTCATCATCGTTCCGCGCGACAACTGGATGTTCACCACCAGCGCGACCTCGCACGGCACCTTGTATCCCCACGATCAACGGGTGCCCGTGATCCTCCTGGGACCGGGGGTCAAGAAGGGGTCGTACGACAACGACGCCACACCCGCCGACCTCGCGCCGACGCTGGCGGCGCTGGCGCGCATCAGGTTCGAGCAGGCTGACGGCCGCGTGCTGACCGAGGCGATGGCGCCCCCCGCGGCCGGCAGGTAGAATAGGTTTCCTCCCCAGCCCCTGCAGTTCCCCAAGGAGTCAGCATGTCCGTTCCACGTCGAGCGGTGTACGCCACCGGCGCCGCCGTGTGTCTGCTCGCCTGCGCGGCGGCGGTCATGTCCCCGGCTTTGTCGGCGCAGGGCAGCCGGCGCATCACCATCGAGACCCGATCGAACGCCGATATTCGTGACTGGGATCAGCAGATCGATCGCATGGCGCGGAACGGCTATCTGCGGCTGCGCCAGACTCGGCAGGACACGCTCCTCGCGGGGCGGACGCATCAGCGGTTCGATCAATACCATCGCGGCGTCCGCGTGTTCGGGGCCGACGTGACGCGCCAGCTGGACGGCGGCCGGACGGTCTCCACGTACGGTCTGCTCTATGAGGGGATCGCACTCGAGCCGACGCCCGCGATGGATGCCGCGACCGCGCGGACGATCGTGCAGCGGCGCAGCGGCGTGACGCTCGGCCCCGGGATCGAGCCCGAGCTGATGGTCCTGCCGCTCGACAGCGGCGGGTTCGCGCTCGTGTGGCGCCTGCGCGCCGCGACCGAAGCGGACATCCGCCAGTACTTCATCAACGCGCGCGATGGCTCCGTCGTGCTCGAGTTCAGCGACCTCCAGACGCAGACAGCGGTCGGCGTGTCCCAGGGCGTACTCGGCGACTCGAAGAAAATCGCCGTCACTCCCGAGTCCGGCCGGTTCACAACGGTGGATCGGCTCCGCCCGCCGGTGATTACGACTTACGACATGCAGGGGAACCCGGAGCGCTCGATCGACTACCTCAACACGCTGGTGCAGCTCGGACAGAACGACCTGGCGTCTGACAGCGACAACCGCTGGACGGATGTCGCCGTTGGCGACGCGCACGTCTATGCGGGCTGGACGTATGACTACTACTCCAAACGGTTCGGGCGCAAAGGCCTGGACAACGGCAACATCAGCATACACAGCCTCGTACACCCCGTGCGCCGCAGCGACTTCAGCTTCTCGTACTTCGACCAGTATCCCGACTTTTTCGTCAATGCGGCGTACGTCGGCGATGGAGTGATCTTCTACGGCGAAGGGCTGCCCCCGAACGTCACGCTCGGCGGCCAGGTCTGGGACTACCTCGCCGGAGCTCTCGACGTCGTCGGTCACGAGCTGACGCACGGCGTTACGGATTATTCGTCGCGCCTGATCTACCGGAACGAGTCCGGGGCGCTCAACGAGGCGTTCTCCGACATGATGGGCACGAGCATCGAGTTCTATTTCCAACCGCCCGGCGATGGGTCGATGAAAGCGGATTACCTCATCGGCGAGGATGTCGTCCGTCCGGGAGGCATCCGGTCGATGGCCGACCCTGGTGTGTGGGGCGATCCCGATCATTATTCGAAGCGTTTCACCGGCAGCAGCGACAACGGCGGCGTGCACTTCAACTCCGGCATTCCGAACCACGCGTTCTACCTCGCGATTGAAGGGGGCACCAACCGCACCTCCGGATTGAGCGTGCAGGGCGTTGGCGGGGCGAACCGTGAGCAGATAGAGAAGGTGTTCTACCGCGCCTTCACGCAGCTACTCCCAGCGAACGCCACGTTCGCGATGGCGCGGGCAGCGACGAGACAGGCGGCGGTCGATCTGTATGGCGCGAACAGCGCGGCAGAGCGTGCGGTGACTCAGGCCTGGACCGCAGTGGGGGTCAACTGATGGCGCGGCAGGCACGGACCCTCGCGCTGGCCATGGCAACGGCGCTCGCATGCGCCATCCCGGCGGCGGCGCAGAACACGGCAAACGCCGGTGTGGTGGTGAGCCTGAACGGGGGGACGCAGGTCGCGGCGGACAGCTTGTCGGATCACTTCGACTTCGAGCGTAATGCCGAGACGGCCACCGTCGACGTGAAGTATCCGGCCAAGCCGGGCGTGCTCGTCGACGCCGGCATCGGCGTTCGTCTCTGGAAGCGCCTCGGAGCCGGAGTGGCGGTGGCGTACGTCACCCGCGACGGCGCGGCCCAGGTGGACGCGCGCATCCCTCATCCGTTCCAGTTCGAGCGGTCGCGGACGGTCACCGGCAAGCAGGGTTCGATCACGCGCGCCGAGACCGGGGTACACTTCCAGCTGCAGTACTCCTTCGAGGCCTCGAGACGCCTCTCGGTCGTGCTGTCGGGCGGCCCATCATGGCTCGGCGTCGAGCAGAAGCTCGTGACGGACGTGCAGTACGACGAAGCGTATCCGTACGACGAAGCCACGTTCAGGAGTGCCACCGCCCGGCGATCGAAGGCGTCGGCCGTGGGAGTCAACGCCGGCGCCGACCTGCGCTGGATGTTCGGACGTACGATCGGCCTCGGGGCGCTGGTGCGATTCACGCGCGGCACCGTCGATCTCGAGACCCAGGACGATCGCCGCGTCTCGGTGCGCGCTGGCGGAGTGCAGGCAGGAGTTGGATTGAGATTCGTCTTCTTGTCTAGGTGAATGTCGGACTTCACCGTACGCGTCTTGTCCGTCGTCCGTCGCATCCCGCCGGGGCGTGTGGCGACCTACGGCGATGTGGCCGCCGCGGCGGGCCGTCCGCGGGCGTGGCGCGCCGTGGGCAACATCATGCGCGGCTCCGCCGGCCTCGGCGTGCCCTGCCATCGGGTCGTGGCGGCAGCCGGCCGGCTCGGCGGTTACGGGGGGAACGTCGAGATGAAGCGCGCGCTGCTGAGGGCCGAGGGGCTGCGCATCGTCGGATCGGTGATTCGTGACTTCCGCGCCCGCCGGTGGCCTGCTGCGGGCGAGCGCGTGACGCCGGCAGCCGCAAAGAAACATAAACCGCCCCGCATCCGTTAAGACAGGGGTGGCTTTTGTTCTTTACTTGTCTCAAAGCACGTCCGCTCGGGCAACGCGGGTGCTGAATGGCTACGTCTAAAGGGACAGAGCACCCCTCGTCGCCAGGGGCGGCCGGGACGCCGGCCGGACGGGCCGACGACAAGGCCCTGGTGGACCGGTGCCGCCAGGGAGACCTGGCCGCGTTCGAGGAGCTCTACCGGGCCCACGCCGGGAAGCTGTTCAGCGTGGCGTGCCGCATGCTGGGGAATGCCGCGGACGCCGAGGACCTGCTGCAGGAGATCTTCCTCTCAGCACACAGGAAACTCGACGGTTTTCGAGGGGAGTCGGCGCTCGGCACCTGGCTGTACCGGCTGGCGACGAATCACTGCCTCGACTACTTGAGAAGCCGGGCGGCCCGAACGAACCAGCTCACCGACACGCTGGACGACGAGCCGGGGTTGTACGAAGCTGGAAGGCAGGGTCTGGCGGAACAGACCGTGACGAAGATGGATCTGGAACGCGCGATGGCTCGACTGCCTAAAAGCTGCCGTGCCGCCTTTATCCTGCACGACGTCCAGGGACTCGAGCATCGAGAGGTCGCCGACGCGCTCGGCATCGCGGAGGGGACGTCGAAGTCGCAGGTCCACAAGGCGCGGCTGCGGCTCCGGGCTTTCCTGTCGGAGCGGTAGCGTCTGCGGCCCGCGCGAGGCGCGAAGCCGCCGGGCGCGAACGAGCTGAAGAACCATGCGGTGCACCCAGTATCGGGAATGGATCCAGGAGCGGGCGGACGGGACCCTCGGGTCAATCCGGAAGGCGGAGCTCCAGCGTCACCTCGACGAGTGCGATGACTGCCGCACGTTCGCCGGCGACGTGGAGGCGATCCGCGCCGCGGCCGAATCCCTCGATCCGCTCGCCCCGCGCGACAGAGTGTGGTTCCAGATCGCCGGGCGGTTGCGGCAGGAAGGGCGCGTCGCGCCTCCGACGGTCCAGCCGCGCGCGCACGCGCGCCATTCCGCGCTGCTCGCGATCGCTGCGGCGCTCGTGCTCGCGGTCGGCGCGTCGATCGTGATGCTGGTGCCGTACCGATTCAATAACGCCTCGCAGACGGCGACGGCGACGGCGCCGGCGGCGGCGCAGCCAGGCAACGCGGCGGAGACCGACGCCGTCCAAAGCGTGGAATCGGAGTTCCGGCTCGCGGAGCACCATTATCAGAACGCGATCGCAAAGCTGGAAGAGGCCGCGCGTCTCGATCGGGCGGCGACGCCCGGTCAGTCGGGAGAACAAGCGGAGATCGATCCGCAGACCGCGGCGATGCTCCGGAAGAATCTGCAGGTGATCGACCATGCGATCGCGGAAAGCCGGACGGCCCTGCGATCGGAACCGCAGAGCGCGCCGGCGCGCGACAGCCTCTTCGATGCGCTGCGCCGGAAGGTCGCGCTGCTGCAAGACACGATCGCGTTGATGAACGAGATGCGCAAGGGGAACTCGGCTGGCGCCGCGGAGATCGTGCAGGGCGTCAGCAAGTCCTAGCGCCTGCTGGGCGCTGGTCTGCGGTAGCGCCCCGCGAGCATTGAAAAAGCGCCTGCGGCCCGCGCGAGGAGAGCGAGTCTT
>CAYZBZ010000207.1:0-7249 GCA_964476725.1 uncultured Vicinamibacterales bacterium | reverse complement strand
TCCTCGGCGTGCTGCTCGCGGCCGCCGTCCTCAGCGCACAACAGCCGACCGACGAGGCCGTCAAGGACATGCGGGCCGCGCCCGGCCTCGAGGTCACTCTCTGGGCGTCGGAGCCTTCGTTCTCCAACCCGACGAACATGGCGATCGACGAGCGCGGGCGCGTCTGGGTGCTCGAGGCGGTCAACTACCGCCGCGCGCTCCGAAACCAGCCCGACATCCGCCCCGAAGGGGATCGTATCGTCATTCTGGAGGACACGGATCGCGACGGCAAATCAGACACGGTCAAGGTCTTCGATCAGAGCCCTGACATTCGCGCGCCGCTCGGCATCGCGGTGCTCGGCGACAAAGTGATTGTGTCGCAGACCCCCAATCTGACGGTGTACACGAAGGACGCGAACGATCAGATCGTCAGCAAAGAGGTCCTGCTGACGGGATGGAAGGGCCCCGACCACGATCACGGCCTCCATGCGGTGTTCTTCGGGCCGGACGGCCGCTTCTACTTCAACACCGGGAATCAGCCGTGGGACGTCACCGACCGATCGGGCCGCCGCTCCGAGATGAACGCGACGTCGGGGTTCTTCGAAGGGGCGGCGATGCGCATGAACCCGGACGGCACGGACCTCCAGGTTCTCGCCCACAACTTCCGCAATCCGTACGAGCTGGTCGTCGATTCATTCGGCACCATCTTTCAGACAGACAACGACGACGACGGGAATGCATGGACGCGGCTGAACTACGTCATGGAGGGAGGGAACTTCGGGTTCCGCGGCCCGCTTCACCGCACGTGGACCGAAGATCGCTCGTCCCACTTTCACAACGAGCTGCCCGGCATCGTGCCGAATATCGCGCGGCTGGGGGCAGGCTCGCCGACCGGACTCATCGTGTACGAAGGCTCGTTGCTGCCCGAGAAATATCGCGGACAGTTGCTGCACGCCGAGGCGGGCAAGCGCCTGATCCCGGCGTATCTGCAGAGCGACGACGGCGCCGGCTACTCCACCGTGGTCGAAGAGGTCCTGTACGCCGCCACGGACACCTGGTTCAGGCCGGCCGATGTCTCGGTCGCACCGGATGGCGCGGTCTACGTTGCCGATTGGTACGATCCCGGCGTCGGCGGACACGGCATGGGAGATCCGCAGGGCGGTCGCGGCCGCATCTACCGGCTCGCGCCGCCGAATCACAAGACGAACACGCCGCGCCTGGATCTGGAGTCTGCCGCCGGTCTCACCGAGGCGTTCGGATCGCCGAACCAGTCCGTCTACTATCTGGCGCACTCGAAGCTGAAGACCCAGGGACGCGCCGCGCTGCCGGTCCTTCAGGCCATGTGGAACGGGCGCAATCCGATCCTGCGGGCGCGGGCGCTGTGGCTGCTCGGCGGGCAGGGTGCAGGCGGCACGCGCGCCGTACACGCCGCCCTGCGGGAGAGCGACCCGAGGTTCCGCATCCTCGGCCTCAGGGTGCTGCGGTTCCATGGCGGAGACGTCCTCGCGGCATCGAAGCCGCTGCTGCACGACCGCTCGCCTCAGGTGCGGCGTGAGATCGCGCTACTGCTGAGGGATCCGGCCGGCATGACTCCGGCTTACCTGGCCGCGGCCCAGACCACCCCGCCGCCAGCCGTCCTGAACGCACTCGTCGAGCTGAGCAAACAGTACGATGGCAAGGACCGCTGGTACCTCGAAGCGCTGGGCATCGCGGCGCGTGGCCGTGAGGACGCCCTCTACGGGAGGCTTCGGGAGCAGTATCCGGGCAAATGGAACCCCGCGCTTGGTCGTCTGCTCTGGGCGTTCCGCCCGCAGTCCGCGCTGCCCTACCTGACCTCGGCGTTGAACGATTCGTCGCTTGCGATCGCTGACCGCATGCAGGCGCTGGACACCCTCGCCGCGATGCAGTGGCCCGAGGCCGCTCACGCCGTCGAAGCGCTGCTCGTCTCCGATGCCACGCCACCAGAACTGGCTGAAAGCGCGTTCAAGCAGTACGGGCGGCAGCTCTTCAGCATGTGGATGGATTCGCGGAAGAGTCCCGCGCTCGCCCCGTTGTTGAAGAAGGCCTTCGCGACGCCGGCGATGCAGATGACGGCGGTGGACCTGGCGGACGCACTCGGCGATCAGCAGTACACGACGGAGCTGCTGGCGCTGGCGAAGTCCTCGGCCGCAGCCCCCGAGCTGCGCGCCGCCGCGCTCCAGTCCGTGGCGAGAGCGCGCAACCCGCAGTATCGATCGGAGATCGAGAACCTGGCCGCCAGCGGACCGGTGCCAGTACGGGTGGCCGCGGTTCGCGCCCTCGGCCTCATGGCCCCGGAGGACGTCGAGGCATGGGCCGAGACCGTGATCCTCAGCGACGCGCCGAACGAAGTTCGATCGGAGGCGCTGCGCGTGCTCGCCCGCAGCCCGAAGGGGTTGACGATGATCCTCGACCGCGCCGAGAAGGGGGCGTGGCCCCCGGAGCTCAAAGTCCTCGCAACGGGTCTGGTGAACGGGACTGCAGGCGGCCGTGGCTTCGGAGGCGGGCGAGGCGCGACGCCTCCCGACCCGGCGGTCATGGCGGCGATCCGCGCCCGCGCGGCGAAAGTGCTGCCGCCGATCGTCGGCGCCACCGCAGCCCCAATCCCCAGCCTTCGAATCCTGGATCGGGACTTCCCCCCGAACGTCGCGGCGGGGCGCCGGGTGTTCGAGACCGAAGGCACGTGCAGCGCGTGTCACAGACTGGGAGGACCGAAACTGGTGGGGCCGGATCTCTCGGCGATTGGCGACAAGTTCGGCAAACAGGGGCTGCTCGACGCGTTGCTGAACCCCAGCGAAGCGATCGCCCCCGAGTATCAGGTGTGGAATCTGAAGACGACGATCCAGGGGGACGTCGTCGGCATCCTGATTGAAGACACGCCGGAGCGCGTCGTCGCGAACACCGGCGCCGGTGACCCGATCAGGTTGAAGCCGTCGGAGATCACGGCAAGGACCCAGAGCCGGGTCTCAATCATGCCGGAGGGACTGCTCAACAGGCTGAGCCCGCAGCAAATCGCTGATCTGCTGGAGTACCTGACGACGCTCAAGGCGAAGAAGTAAGGGGGGATTCTGAAAGTTCGAAGTTGGAAGGCTGAAGTTCGAATGCCCCCACGCCGTCGCGCTACACTGTGACGGTCGCTCGCGTATTGGAGTATCGAGTTCGGCCGATTACTCGTTAGGCAGGCGGGAGACTCAAATCGGATAGGAGAGCGATGCGACGCATTCGGTATTCGGTTGCGATGAGTCTCGACGGATACATCGCCAGACCGAACGGCGAGGCTGACTGGATCATCATGGATCCGGCCATCGACTTTGGTGCGCTGCTTTCACAATTCGACACGATCCTGGTTGGTCGGCGCACTTTTGAACCTATGGCGCACGCCGGGCGGACGACGATGCCCGGCATGAAGACCGTTGTGCTATCCGGCACGCTCCGTCAGCAGGATTTTCCGGGCGTCACCGTCATCGCAGAGAACACCGAGATGCACGTCGCCTCGCTCCGGGCGGCGTCGGGCAAGGACATTTGGTTGTTCGGCGGTGGTGAGTTGTTTCGCCGACTCCTTATGGCCGGCCTGGTGGATGCCGTCGAGGTTGCGGTCATTCCGGTGCTGTTGGGCGGTGGGATTCCGTTCCTTCCAGCGCCCGCGAAGCAGGCGAACCTTCAGCTCACTGGGCACCGCGTTTATCCATCGGGGATCGTCGCCCTGGAGTACTCAGTCAATTCCGCTGCCTAACGAATGGAGCCGTCGCGCCAGCCGTCCTATGCGATCATGTCGCCGCGGCGCGCGGCTCATTCAACACTCCCGTGTCCTTTTCACCGCCCTCAAGTGTCACGGACGAGATCGGAGGACTCATCTTGAAGCACGACATGACGACGACGGCCTTCACTCTGGACGGTTATCGCATCGTAGAGACGAAGGGTGTCGTACGCGGCGTCATCGTTCGTTCACGCTCGATAGTCGGCACCATCGGTGCGTCGTTGCAGACGCTCGTTGGAGGCAACATCTCACTATTCACCGAGCTATGCGAACGCACGCGCGAAGACGCATTCCAACTCATGCTCGAGCATGCTCGACAGCATGGCGCAAACGCGGTCATCGGCATTCGTTACGACGCCACCGAGGTCATGGGCGGGGTGACGGAGGTTCTCTGCTATGGCACGGCAGTCGTCGTAGCGCCAGCGTAGGCCATTCAGGAGAACTTGACTTCAGACTTCTAACTTCAGACTTTCTTCACTGTCCAAGGCCGAAGCAGTACAGCGTCCCGTCGTACGTCCCGAGGTACAGCTTGCCGTTCGCCACGGTCACGCCGCTGAAGTGGTTCCACTGGTGCATCTGATCGCCGCTCGACCAGAGCTCCTTGCCGGTCTGGGCGTCGAGCGCATAAATCGTCGCCTTCGTGCCCTTGGACGCTCGAATCGTCGAGTCGAACTGCAGTCCGATATCGGGGAACGCCTGCTTCGTTTCCTCGCCGCTGCCGTAACTGAAGACGATGCCGTTGGCGATGATCACGGGCTCGCCGCGCTTCATGTCACGCGAGACCCAGGCCGGCACGAGCTCGAGCTTTCCGTTCAGCTCCTCGACCTTGAACGCGGCCACCCCGCCGTCCTTCGTCAGCGGCGTGTTCATGATCGGGAACTTCGCCTGCGGATGGGCGGGCCCCCAGAAAGGCGCCAGGACCCAGCGGGTGCCGTTCGGTTCTTCCCACGTCGACACCGCGCCCCAGCTGCCGGCGTCCTGGAAATCGACCTCCTCGTTGCAGAAGAGCGGCGTCTTGTGGAGCGGCGTCTGGTGATCGGCCCCGCCAAGTGATTTCGGATCGAGCAGGTACGCGCGGCACTCTTTTCCGGAAGCAGCCATCAGCTCACGCCCCTTGACGTTGAAGATCGTGGGCGTGTTGTTCGGATCGAGGTCGCGCTTCCGCAGCCAGTCCCAGTTGGTCGGCGTGTAGTAGTCCTTCAGCTTGAGCTGGTCGCCGACGATGTGGACCCCCACGATGCTGTTCGCGTAGCGGGGAGGATCGCTCGTCGGGTCGTAGATGCCATCGCCGGTCGTCAACCACGCCGTGCCCGTCGAGTCGATGGCCGCGCCGCGCCGGCCCCATGCGCCGCCGCTGCCCGCGTTGAAGTTCATCACTTTGTGCGTGGGATCGTCGAGCCTGACCGCGGAGATCGTATCCCCCGCGTACGTGTTCGCCATCCAGATCACGTTGCCCGCCAGGTTCAGGGCCCAGCCCTTGCCGGTGTGGAACATGAACGCCGGCTGCATTTCCTCGCCGGTCGCTGCGTTGAGCGTGCGCAGCATGCCGTCGCCGGTCACGAAGTAGACGGGTCGCCGCCCCTGCGCGTCCGCCGGACCGATGACCGGCGTGTCGCTGCTGCCGCCCGGACGAAGGAAGCCAAGATGCGCGGGGTCCTGGGGCTGCGCCGCGCCGCCGCCACCACCGCCGCCACGGCCGGCCGGCGCCTCGTAGTCCCAGTGGTTCTGCCAGAGGATCTTGCCGGTCTCGACGTCGAAGGCGTAGATGTTGTCCGAGATGCCCGTGACGAAGCCGACCTGCTTCGCGCCGGCCGGCGTGTTCAGCTGGCCGACGACGAGCACCGGCATCAGCGCGTGGAGTGCCCTCACTTGATTGCCGGTCGGAAGCTTCCAGAGCAGCTTCAGGTTCTTGACGTTATCTTTCGTGATGGTCTTTTCGCTCTTGTTCCAGCCGGTGCGCTGGTTATCGCCGCCGTCCGTCGTCCAGTCGTGAAGCGCCGCGCCGCCTGACTGGGCGCTGAGCGTCGGCAGCTGCGGCAGGCGCCCCGTGCCCCAGGCGAGCCCGCAGCACGCGGCGATCGCCGCAACGGAAATGACCTTTTTCATGATTGACCTCGTTCGAGTCGCTATCTGATTTCTCGCCGGTTCGCGCGCGGGCGCTAGTGTCCAGAGTCTGACTCGGGACACTAACGCTCCATTGGCATCCCAAAGGCGTACACGGTTCCGTCGTAGGTCACGACGTATACCTGGCTGTCGCCGGCCGACGGGCCGATGCCGTTCACGAACGACGTGATCGTGCTGCCGCTGCTCCACAACTGCTTGCCGGTCGCCGCGTCGAGCGCGTAGAGGACCGCCGGGGTCGATCGCTGGGCGCGCTCGGCCGCCGTCATCGTCCCGGCGCCCGCAAACTGGCCGCTCGAGACCGCGAAGATCACGCCGTTGACCACCGCGGGAGTAACAGGCGACGTCAGATCGCGCGAAGCCCACTGCGGCTGCAGGGTCGGTGCGCCGTTCTCCTCCACGAGGCTGAACGCCACCAGCGCGCCGTTGGTCACGGCGCCATTGCCCATCGCGAACGTCGTGTCGCCGTGCACGGGGCCGGTCGACGCCGCCACGACCCAGCGCGTGCCGGCCGCGTCAAGCCAGGTCGCGAGGCCGGTCGTGTCGGCCGTGCCGCTCGAGAACTGCGACGTCTTGTAGAGCGGCGTCTTGTGATCGGCGCCGCCGATCGACGCGCTGTCGAGCATATACAGACGCCCGTCCCTGCTGGCGGCGACGATCAGGTCCTTGCCTTTGTGCTGGAAGACAACCGGAGCGGACGTGAACGGCGATGTTCCGGCCGAGAACCAGTCCTTCTGCTTCAGCGTCTTCGCCTCGAGCGCAACGACGGCGTTGGCCGTCGGGGAATCTCCGCGGTCCGTCGCGACATAGACGGTCCCGTCGGTGCCGAAGGTCGGGGCAATGGCGCCCGCAATGCCCGCTCCCTGCGTCTCGAACGTGGTGACGGGCTTCGCATCGCTGACGAGATCCACGGCCCAGATCCCGTTCGCGGCGCCGCCACAGTTGCCCGTGGTCGCCGCATACAGGACGCCGTCGACCAGAACCGAACCCACGACCCTGGCGTTTGCCGGCAGGAACATGACCGGGGGAATCTGATCGGTGCCGACCTGCGGATTCAGCACGTGGGCCATGCCGCCGCTGGAGATGGCGAAGACGTTATCCCCGCCGCCACGACCACCGGCGATCGCGGGGCCGGCATTGCCACGGCCACCCCTCCCGCCGCCCGGACCCGCGATACGGCCTTCCTGTGCGCCCGGAGCGCCTGGCGCAGCAGCGCCCGGAGCGCCCGGTGCAGGAGCGACCGGAGCACCCGGTGCAGGAGCGACCGGAGCACCCGGTGCAGGAGCGACTGGAGCGCCCGGTGCAGCAGCGCCCGGAGCCCCTGCACGCCCGCCGCGCCCGCCGCCGGGGACCGCTGCTGCGAGCGAAGTCTGC
>CAYZBZ010000206.1:0-7358 GCA_964476725.1 uncultured Vicinamibacterales bacterium | reverse complement strand
GCGGACGCGGGCTGGAAGGGGTGGGCGCGGGCAGCTCGCTGACCGGCTCCGGCTGCGCAGGCTCCGGCTGCGGCGTCGCTTCGACCACGCGTGGCGGCGCCGGCGGAACCTCCAGGTTCGGGAGAGCCGGGGGACTCTTCGCCTGCGCAGAGGCGCAGGCCGCGCTGACCGCGAGCCCGCACACCGCAAAAGCGAGAAACAACGTGCGCATTGACCTCACTCTTCCTGTTAGGAATGCCCTATGCCTGCGGAAAGATCAAGCGGAACCTCGTCCCGTGGCCCGGCGTGGACTGCACCTCGACCTCGCCGCCGTGCAGCTGCACGATTCGGTAGACCATCGACAACCCGATGCCGCTGCCTTTGTCCTTCGTCGTGAAATAGAGATCGAAGATCCGGCCCAGGTTCTCGGGCAGGATGCCGACGCCGGTATCTTCGACGTCGATCTCGACTCTGCGCCGCGCGGCGGCGCGGCAGCTGATCTTCAGCGTGCCTCCGTCCGGCATCGCCTGACACGCGTTGAGCGCCAGGTTCAGCAGCGCCTGGCCGAGCATCCCGGGGTCCGCGTTGATCTCCGGGATCGCGTCCGGGCACTCGGTCTTCAGGGCGACGGCCCGCCGCTCCGCTTCGGGCGCGGCGGTCGTCGCGACGTCGGCGAGGAGCGACCCGAGCCGGACGCGCTGCAGCTTCAACTCGTCGGGCCGCGCGAACTTCAGAAACCCGTTCAAGACCTCATCGAGCCGGCGTATTTCGGACGCGATGATGTCCACGTGCTTCGTCAGATCGGGGCTGAGGCGGCCTTCCTGATCCTCCCCGCCAAAACCGGGACCGTCCGCTGAAGGCTCGCGCAAGGGTGGAAGTCTGATGCTCCCCGTGTCGGCGAGCGTAGCGGCGGCGCGCGCGCCGACGGGCTGACGCCCGAGCTTCTGCTTCAGCAGCTCGAGATGAATCGTCATCGCGTTGAGCGGGTTCTTGACCTCGTGCGCCACGCCGGCCAGCAGCCGGCCGAGCGCGGCGAGCTTGCGCGAATAGTTGAGCGTCGAATGCACGTGGCTCAGGAACGCGAGGTTGCGGGCAACCAGCATGGCGCCGAGGAACCGCCCGCTCGTGTCTTCGATCGCGTGGCTGATGAGCAGCCGCTCGGCGGCCGGGGCATCCGCGTTCCTCGCTCCGGACTCGGCTCCCGATTCTGAGCCCTTGCCTCCATGCTCCGGATTCTGTGGCCGCGTGTCCAAAGACGTCACGGAGATCGGGCCCGCGGACTTGCGTCCGGCGAGCGTGCGTCCGACCAGCTGCTTCACGGGATGTGCGGCCGGCAGCGTGCCGAGGATCGAGGCCCCGGCGATCGCGTCGGCGCCGATCTCGGACAACAGCGCCTTCATCGCCGCATTGCTGAAGATCAGCTCGCCGCGCGGAGAGAACAGCGCGACGGCGTCCTCGAGGTTGTCCATCACCGACTCGAGGTCCGTCCCGGCGCCGGGGCGGAGCTCCGCCGTCGCCAGATCGGACGAGCCCGCGCGCCCGAGCGCAGACAGCTGCGCGCTCACGGCGTCGAACGAGCTCCCCAGGTCGCGAAACTCCTGTTCCGGCAGATCGAGCGTGACGTCCAGCTCGCCGCGGCCCAGTCGTGACAGGCCGCTCTGGATGACGTGGATCGGACGCAGCATCCACTGCGAAAGCAGCATCGCGAAGAGGGACGAGACGAGCAGCGCCACGACCGTTGTGCCGGCGGCCCCCCACAGCGCGCTCCGCAGCTCGCTGCGCACGAGCAGCGTCGACACGCCGATCCGGATGGATCCGAACTCCTGATCGCCGGCGAGAATCGGCTGGCGAATCTCGAACGTGCGATCCCCGAGCAACACGGCGCGGAACTGCTCGAACGCGCTGGCGGTGACGAGCGGCGCGAGGTCCTCCTGCTCCGCCATCGGCTGCCCCTCGAGCGACGGGAAACTGTGCGCGACCGCGACGCCGTCCGTGCCCACGATCGCCGCGTAGGCGATTTTGCGCGAATACCCGATGCTCGACTCCAGGATCGACCGCAGCCCGCCGTCCGCGCGCAGCGCCCCGTATGGATCGGTGCCCCCCTGCGCCACCACTTCGCGCGCGCGCTGGAAGATCGCCTGCGCGAGCATCTCGCCGAGAGAAGCCGTCTCCCCGAGGCTCAGGCGCGCCAGTGTCGCGAGGTGATAGCCGCTCAACACGGCGACCACGACGACCACCAGCGTGGTGACTCCGGCGACCTGCTTGGCTTTTATCGACATGAGTCTCGCGAATGATGTCTCAGGCCGTTCCTAACCATGGACTCCTGGCGCCTTCTCTTCCTTCATCCGATTCAGCTTGTTGTGCAGGGTCTTCAGGCTGATGCCGAGGATCTCGGCGGCGCGGGTCTTGTTGTTTCGCGTGTGATCGAGGGTCAGCCGGATCAGCAGTCGCTCGGCTTCGTCGACGGTCGTTCCCGGCGAAAGGGTCATCGTCGGCAGCGACTGCTCGCCGCGCGAGATGAGCGTCGGCGGCAGGTGTTTGGGCTCGATGAACTCGCTCTCGGCGAGGATCGTCGCGCGCTCGATGACGTTCCGCAGCTCGCGGATGTTGCCGGGCCAGGGATAGCGCTCGAGGAGGTACATCGCTTCCTGATCCACCGCGCGAATGGATTTGTTGTTCGTCCGGTTGAACTCGTTGAGGAACGACTGGACGAGCAGCGGGATGTCTTCGCGGCGCTCGCGCAGCGGCGGCAGCTCGAGCGCGAACACGTTCAGACGATAGAAAAGGTCTTCGCGCAGCTTCCCGTTGGCGACCGCCTCCTGCGGGACGGCGTTCGTGGCGGCGATGACCCGGACGTCGACGGAGATCTCCTGGCGCCCGCCGAGACGCCGGAAGACCCGTTCCTGCAGCACCCGCAGCAGCTTGACCTGCGTGGTGGGCATCATCTCGGCAATCTCGTCGAGGAAGAGCGTGCCCCGGTGCGCGAGCTCGAACACGCCGGTGCGCCGATCGGTGGCGCCCGTGAAGGCTCCCTTCTCGTGACCGAAGATCTCGCTCTCGAGCAGCGTCTCCGGGATCGCCGCGCAGTTGATCGCGACGAACGGAAACGTCACGCGCGGGCTCAGCTCGTGAATCGTCTGCGCGATCAGTTCCTTGCCGGTGCCCGATTCCCCGGAAATGAGCACGGACGCCGACGTTGGCGCGGCCTGTTCGATGATGCGATACACGGTGCGAATGCCGGGGCTGTTCCCGATGATCCGGCCGAAGCTCCCCTGCTCGCGGAGCTGACGGCGGAGCTGACGCACTTCGCGCAGCGTCTCCTGACGCTCGACCGCCTTCTGCAGGAGGATCTGAAGCCGCTGCGGATCGACCGGCTTGCTCAAATAGTCGTACGCGCCTTCCTTGATCGCCGCGACGGCGCTCTCGACCGTGCCTTGCGCGGTCAACAGAATGACGGTCAGGTCGGACAGCTGGTCATGGAGCGCCCGCAGGAGCTCGAGGCCGCCCATACGCGGCATGACGAGGTCGCTGACGATGATTGCGGGGCGGAAGCTGGTGATCTTGCGCATCGCTTCTTCGCCGTCGGGCGCTTCGTCGGTTTGGAAGCCCCACGCCTGCACCAGTTCCGCCAGTCCGGTTCGAGTGGCTGAATCGTCTTCGACGATAAGGACGCGTTCGCCGACGGCTGGCTGGAGATCGGTGTCATCTGCCATGCGTTCGCACTGTCTTGCGAGTGTCGTTCTTACACTTCAAGCGTACCACCGCACGTAAGCGTTACACACTCCTGGCGTTCTTTCACGAAATTGTAACAAATGGCCGCCGCAAGAGCCTTCAAATGGCTGGGCTGGCTGGGTACATCAGTTGCACAGCTCAGCGCAGGAGTCATCAATGAAGGATCTTGTGCTCGTGGTTGGACTGGCCGTCGCCCTGGTGGGATGCGCGCGGAAAGACACCCTGGACATCCCGACAGGCAGCGACGTGACCGTTCAGAAAACCGACGGCGTCAGCGTGACCGGACGGCTCGTCGAAGTGAAGCCGGAACTGGTCGTGCTGGAAACGCGCGACGGCGCGAAGATCGAGGTCCCGCGAGCGCAGATCAAGTCGGTCAGCGCCCTTACCATGGCGGACGAGCCCAAAGACGCCCCGAAAGTAACCCCTGCGGCGAGCGCCGTCGCCACAATCGGAACTCCAGTCCCGGCTGAAGCGGACCAGGCCCCGCGCAGTCCCATGTCCAAGCCGCTCGATCGCAGGTCCGAGTACCGCGAAATCACGGTGCCGGCGGGAACGGTTCTGCCGCTCGAGCTGAAGTCGTCCGTCGCATCCGACACCAGCAACGTCGAAGATCAGGTGCACGCGACCCTGCGGAGGGGAGTGACTGTTGACGGCGTCCAGGTGCTGCCTGCGGGGACCGCGGTGCTGGGACACGTCACCAGCGCGCACCGCTCGGCGAAGGTCAAGGGACGCGCGTCGATCGCGTTCCGGTTCAACCAGATCGACCTGCCGGGTGCCGGCGGACGCGAACCAATCAGCACCGGGACGGTCTCTCGCCTCGCGCCCGCCACCAAGAAGAAGGACGCGACGAAGATCGGCGTTGGCGCGGGGGCCGGCGCGATCATCGGCGGCATCGTCGGCGGCGGCGGCGGCGCCGCGAAGGGTGCGGCGATTGGCAGCGGCGCCGGCACCGCGGTCGTGCTCTCGACGCGGGGCCAGGAGGTCAGGCTCGCTGCGGGCACGCCTGTGTCCGTCAAGTTGACTGCGCCTCTGACGGTGAGAGTACTCCTCAAATGAGGCAAGGCAAAAGGTAGGAGCCCTTTGCCTTCTGCCTCTTGCCTTGCTACAGTCACAGCCCGTGTACGAGCCCGCGCCGGAGCTCCCCTATCTCCCAGTCCGTCGCCCGGTGCTGCCGCTCGAGCGGCTCGGCGCCATCGTGGAAGTCGTCATCTGTTCCGGTTTTCCCTCGCAGATCCTGCTGATCTTCGTGATGCGCGGCTTCGGGATACGGATGCAGACGGCCGAGGGGCATCTCTCGCCGCCGTTTGTCTTCACGTTGTCGCTCGTGGACGCGGTGCTGGTGGTCGGGCTCGTGGTGGTGTTCCTGCGCGCCCACCACGAGTCGGTGCGACGTGTGCTCTTCGGCGAAGGTTCGATCCTCCGCGAAGCGCTGGTCGGCGTCGCGGTGCTCCCGGCCGTGTTCGTGCTCGTCCTCCTGGTGCTCGCCCTCATTCTCATGTTCGCGCCGCAACTGCACAACGTCGCGCGCAATCCGCTCGAGGACATGTTGAAAAACCGCAGCGACGCGCTGATCTTTGCCGCCGTCGTGATGATCGCGGGTGGCGTGCGCGAGGAGGTGCAGCGCGGCTTCATCGTGCACCGGTTCGCCCGGTATCTCGGCGGCGCCGGCTGGGGCATCGCGATCTACAGCGTGTTCTTCGGTCTCGGCCACGCCGAGCAGGGCATCGACGCGATGATCGCCACGGCACTCCTCGGGGTGCTCTGGGGGCTCCTCTACCTCGCTCGACGCAGCATCGTCGCGTCCATGGTCAGCCACGCAGGCTTCAATCTTGCGCAGCTCCTGAAGTATCTGGCGTTCGCGGTGCGGTAGTCAGGTCCCTGTTTTGATCGCACGATTGTCCCGCAGACTGTCCCGCCTGTTGATGCTCTCGCCGCGCGAGCTCGCCGCGCTCGTGCTGCTGTTTGCCGTATCGCTCCCGGCCGTCACCGCGCGTCTGTACTCGTCGGACGAAGTCGAGTATTTCTCGTACCTCAGGTCGCTGTGGTTCGATCACGACGTGTCGTTCGAAAATGAGTACCGCTATTTTTACGATCACCAAATCGCGCAGTCGGCCGATTTCCACCGGACCTTCCTCGAGCTCGAGACCGCCACAGGACGACGGATCAACTACGGCACGATCGGCTGCGCCATCCTGTGGGCCCCCTTTTACGCGGGAGGCGACGCGGTCGCGCGCGGGCTGCGGGCCATGGGCCGGGACGTCGCTGTGGACGGCTACTCGCGTCCGTATGTGTCAGCGGTCGCGTACGGGTCGGCGTTCTACGGCTTTGCGACGATCGTGCTGGGGATCGGCGCCGCGCGCCGTGTCGTGGGAGCCTGCGCCGTCGGCACGGGGCTGGCGGTGTGGGCGGGCACGCCCGTTCTCTTTTATATGTACATCGCCCCGCCGTTCTCGCACGCCTGCTCCGCGTTCGCAGTGGCGCTGTTCGTGACGGTGTGGCTCCATGTCCGGCGCGCATGGACGATTCGAGGCGCGGTCGCGCTCGGCCTGGCCGGCGCGTTGATGGCGATGGTGCGCGAGCAGGACATATTCTTCACGCTCGGCCCGGCGGTTGATTTTGGCCTCAAGAGAAATTTCCTGAGGCCGGCGCTTGCGGGGTGCGCGGCGTTTGCGCTCGGATATCTGCCGCAGCTCGTCGCCTATCAGGCGCTGAACGGGTCTCCGAGGCCCTCGCCGCTGGTGACGCGGAAGATGAGCTGGCATGCGCCGCACGCCTTGCAGGTACTCGGCTCGCCGGAGCATGGGTTCTTTGTCTGGACTCCGCTGGCGGTGCTCGCCCTCGCGGGCCTGGCCGTGCTGGTGTTCGGGCGTGGGCTCCGGCCGAAGCCGGACGCAGCCGGGCATCCTGAGGTCCGGCTCGAGCCGGACGCTGCCGATCGGAGACGGATCGGCGCGTGCGCCCTGTTGATGGTCGCGCTCCAGGTGTACGTCAGCGGCGCGGTCGAATCCTGGACGGTCGCGGGCGCGTTCGGCCAGCGGCGATTCATCGCGCTCACCATCCTGCTCGTCATTGGCCTCGCGGGCCTCGCGGCGCTTCGTGGCGCCTTCCGCGCGCGGGCGCCGCGCGTGGTGCTGACGTCGGTCATCGCGCTCTGTGTCTGGTGGAACCTCGCGCTGATGGCGGAGTTCGGCACGTCGATGATGGATCGCCAGCGGCTGGAGCCGCGCCGCAACGCCTACGACGCGTTCGTGACGCTTCCGCGCATGGCGCCGGAACTTCTGTACCGCTATTTCATGCACCGCGCGTCGTTTTACAAGCCACAGTCAGAGCCCCCCGAGCCGCCCCACTGACATGCTGACATGAGGAGTGGTGACGCCCTGCGCATCCTCTATTTTGCGGACATCCGGTTCCCGCTGGAACGGGCGAACGGCATCCAGACGATGGAGACGTGTCATGCGCTGGCGATGCGCGGCCATGACGTGGACCTGATCGTGAGGGCGGACACGCACACGCCCGCGCGCGATCCCTTCGAGTATTACGGCCTCCAGCCGGCCTCGCGGCTTCGGATTGAGCGGGCGCCTGTGGCAGGCCCGCCCGCGGCGAAGCGGCTCGGCTACATGGCGTTCGCGACGGGGCGCGCCGCCGGG
>CAYZBZ010000205.1:0-7409 GCA_964476725.1 uncultured Vicinamibacterales bacterium | reverse complement strand
AGCGCGCACGCGACGATGTCGAGATCGCCGTCGCCGTCCAGATCCGCGGCTTCGGCACGGTGCACGCCCGGCATGTGCGCGAGCGTGTGCTCGACGAACGGATAACCGCCCGTGTTCTCGAGCCACTGAATCCCGTGATACGGCTTCACGATCCCATCGTCGAACGTATCGCCATGCGTGAACACGACGTCGAGATCGCCGTCCTTGTCCAGGTCGACGAGCTGGATGCCCGACGAACCCCAGTTCGGATGCGGCGCTGCGTAAATGACTTTCCTTTCGAAGGAGAAATCGCCGGTCCCAGTGTTGATGTACGCGAGCACGGTCTCGTGCTCCTGGGCGAGGAGGGTCACGAAGTCCAGCTTGCCGTCGCGATTCAGATCCGCCGGAATGATGTGTATGCCGCCCGGGCGCGGATCGACCACATGATTGGTGAACTCCGGCTGCGACGGGTTGGTCGTGCGGTTTTCGATGATCGTGATCTGTCCCGTCTTCCGCCATCCGAACGCGGCGACCGCGAGGTCGTTTTTTCCGTCACCATTGAAGTCGGCGGCTTCGACATCGGCGACGCGCGCCCAGCCGTCCAGCCAGAAGGCGCTGAACTTCCCGGTGCGCAGCCCCCGCAGCCATATCACCGCGCCTTTGTTGTGATCCGCGGGGAAGAACTCCCCTAACTCGCTAACGAGCAGATCCTGCACGCCGTCCCCATCGACGTCGCTCAACGCGACGTGCGCAGGGTGCGGGACGCTTGCGATGACGGACAAGGCGCCGCCAGCGTTCGCGGGGTGGCCGGTGAAGATCACCCCTTGCCGCATGTCCGCTCCCAGCACGTCGAGCTTCCTGTCGCCATCGAAGTCGACGAGGCTCACGTTCGAGACCGCCGGCGTGCCGGGCATCTCCGGCATGGTCATCCCGCGTCTTTCGAACCGCACGGGCGACTCGCTGGTGTCCGGCCAGAGTTCCGGCGCAGCAAGATGCTCAGGTGCCTGCGTCGTGAAGAACGTGAGGACTCGTTCCATGTCCGGCGGCAGCTGGATCGCGCGGTACACCGCGACCCCAATCGGCGGCAGCCGGCTTTCGCGGATGAACATCATCCGGACGAACTCGTTGCGCCAGGCGTCCCGAGGGAGAATGCCTGGCGCCGGAAACACGTGGCATCCGCTGCACGTGGCGCGCGCCAGCAGCTCGTCACTGACTGCGTTTGCGGCCGATTGTGATTGCTGTTCGGAAGCTTTGATTGATGGCGACGTGTGCTCGGCGACAGGGAACAGCATCGCTCCGCACAGCGCGGCGATCACACACGCGGCCGCGCGTCGCGTGAAGGAGGACATCCGATTCGATGCTAGCACACGGGGTTACGCGCTATTGGCGGCTCGCGGCTTGCGCCTGGCGACCGCCGACCTGGCGGCTCGCGACGCGGGATTCGGGATTCGGGATTCGGGATTCGAGATTAGGGATTGGAAGATCACTCGACACGCGAGGCGATGGGGTTCGTCCAGGTCAGCCCGGGGAATCGCGCGAAATCGCGGTCGGTGGTGCAGAGTGTCGCGCCGTGCTCAATGGCGATGGCTGCCAGGGCCGCGTCCATGACGAGCGGGCCTACGGCCTGACCCTCTCTGGTGAGCTGCTGCAGGATCCCCCAGTGTCGCTCGCCGGGTTCGAGGACTCCGGCTGATGGTTGGGCGAGCCACGACGAGACGTGGTGTTCGGCCTCCGCCGCTGAGAGCGGCCGCTCGAAGACCCGCGGATTGGTCGCGATTCGAAGGAACGCCCATAGCGTCAGCCACGAGAACCGCACGAGGGGCGATCCCGAGAGCGTGGCTTCGAGCCAGAGGCGGCTGGCCTCGTGCTGCGCGGCGTTCGGATCGTAGGCGTACAGGAGAAGATTCGCGTCGATGAGAATCATCGATGCAGCGGGCCTTCAACCTGGTCGAGCAGGTCCGCGATGTTGTCCATGTTGAGCCCGGGCCGTCGTCTTCCGAGGTCACGGGCCTCGACTTTGAAGGTCGGGCGCGCCCGCGGGTGCGGCGAACCGGCGAGACCACGACGAAGCGTCTCGTTGACCACCTCGCGGAACGCGCGACCGGTCCGGCGCGCGAGCGATCGAAGCTTCGCCGCGACATCCTCGTCGAGTGTCAACGTCGTTCGCACACATTGATGCTATCGTTCAGGCATCATGATGTCAATAGCTGCCGGCTGACGCACCTGCAGAACTGGCTCGACTGCATCCGCAGCCGCAAGACGCCGAACGCCCACATCCGGGTCGCCCATCAGGCCGCGCGAACGTCCCACCTCGCCAACGCGGCCCTGCGCGCGGGGCATCTGCTGCGCTGGAACAGCGCGACGGAGAAGGTCGAGGGCCCACGATGCCCGATAGAATGTAAGGACTCATGAGCCGTTCCTCACGCTTGTTCGTTCCATCGCGCCGTCATTTTCTCAGCCTGCTTGGGCTGGCCGGAGTCTCAGCGGCGGCCGGCGTGTCGCCGTTCCACCGCCGTCTGCTGGCGGCGCCGCCGCTGTTCGAGGAGGTTCCAGCGAGCGCGAGCGGCATCACGTGGGTCCACGAGAACGCGATGTCGGCGAATCGCTACCTCCCCGAGACCATGGGTCCCGGCGTGGCGTTCTGCGATTACGACAACGACGGCTGGGTTGACATCTTCATGGTCAACAGCGGCGCGTCCGACTTCTACAAGCCCGAGAAGCCGCTCAAAAACGCGCTGTACAAGAACAACCGCGACGGCACGTTCACGGACGTCACCGAGAAGGCCGGCGTCAGCGGCGGCAGGGAGTTCGGCATGGGCTGCGCCATTGCCGACTACGACAACGACGGCTATCCCGACATCCTCGCGACGGCGTTCGGCCGCTGCACGCTGTATCACAACAACGGGAACGGCACGTTCACCGACGTCACCGACAAGGCGGGCGTCGGCGCGCCAGGATGGACGACGAGCGCCGTCTGGTTCGACTACGACAACGACGGCCGGCTGGATCTGTTCCTGTGCAGCTTCGTCCAGTTCTCGCTCACGAGCAACGTGTTCTGCGGCGACAACAAGCTGGGCAAGCGCTTCTATTGCATCCCGCGCGTGTTCAAGCCGACGCCGAGCCTCCTGTATCACAACAACGGCGACGGCACGTTCACCGAGGTGAGCGCGGGGACCGACATCAACCGCGCGCTCGGCAAGGCGCTCGGGGTGGTCGCGACCGATATCAACGGCGACGGTTTGATGGATCTGTTCGTCGCCAACGACACGGTGCAGAACTTCCTTTTCGCGAACCGCGGCAAGGGCAAGTGGGAGGAGATCGGCCTGCCTGCGGAGGTCGCCTTCAGCCTCAACGGCACACCACGCTCGGGCATGGGCGTGGACGCGGCCGATATCAACGGAGACGGCAAACAGGATCTCTTCGTGGCCAACGTCGACCAGGAGATGTTCTCGCTGTACAAGAACGACGGCAACGAGGTCTTCTCCGACGTCGCGGCGTCGCACGGCGTTGCGCAGGCGACGCGGCTGCTGAGCGGCTGGGGGCTGAAATTCTTCGATTACGACAACGACGGCTTCGTCGACCTGTTTCTCGCTAACGGCCACCCCGACGACATGATCGAGAGCTACTCGCAGCAGGTGCGATACAAAGAGCCGCTCGTGCTGTTCCATCACGACGGGACGAAGCTCTCGAACGTGAGCCAGCAGGGAGGCCCGGTCTTCCAGAAGATGTTCCCGGCGCGTGGCCTCGCGGTCGGCGATTACAACAACGACGGCCGCATCGACGTGCTGATCGGCAACAACGGGGGAGCGCCCGTGCTCCTCAAGAACAACGCGGGTGAGGGCAACCACTGGATCGGCGTGAGGCTGCAGGGCACGAGCTGCAACCGCGACGCCGTTGGCGCAACGCTCACCTGGTCGTCGAACGGCACGACACGAAGCCGGTACAAATCGAACGGCGGAAGCTATCTCTCGTCGCACGACATCCGCGAGGTGCTCGGCCTCGGCCCGGCAACCAAAGTGGACTGGCTCGAAATCAAGTGGCCGCAGCCGAGCGGCCGCGTGGAGCGCTTGACCGACCTGCCGATCGACCGCTACGTCACGATCGTCGAAGGCAAAGGGCGGATCGACGGCTGACGCGCGAAACGAGCGCCAACTCCTGGCCTCGGCCTGTGGGGCCCTTGCGTTGAACCTATTATCGGGTTATATTCATGACTATGATTGTGACCAATATCCACGAGGCCAAGGCGAAGCTCTCCGAGTTTCTCGACGCTGTCTCGGGCGGAGAGCGGGTGGTGATCTGCAAGCGGAACCGGCCGGTTGCCGAGCTCCGGGCCGTGGCTGCGATCCGGACCGAACCCCGGCCGATGGGAGGCGCGAAGGGCCGGTTCTCCGTTCCGACGTCGTTTTTCGAGCCCTTGTCGGACGACGACCTCGCGGCGTTCGACGGTGACGATGCCTCTGGACGGCCTTCGCGGGCGGCCGAACGGCCGGCCCGATACAGCCAGAGCCCGAACCGTGGGAAGCGGCGGTGAGGCTTCTCCTCGACACCTGCACGTTCCTGTGGATTGTCGCGGGGTCGAGGGAATTGCCCGCGCGGGTGAGCGAAGCGTTCCGTGCGCCCGATCACGAGATCTTTCTCAGCGCTGCATCTGCGTGGGAAATCGCGCTGAAGGAGGCGCGCGGGCGGTTGTCGCTACCGGAGCCGGCGCAGCAGTTCGTCCCCAGTGAGCGCGAGGCTCACGGGATAGCGTCTCTCCCGATTGACGAGGAATCAGCGCTGCACTTGTCGCGGCTGCCCGCATTGCACCGGGATCCCTTCGACCGCATGCTCGTCAGCCAGGCCATCGTGCATGGCCTGACGATTCTGACGCCTGATCCTCTGATCACCCAGTACCCCGCCCGCACGATGTGGTGACGCGTGACCCATGACGCCTGACTCCGCGCCCATGCGCGCCGGAAGGCGCACGTTTGCCGGCCTCTTCCTCGTCACGCTGTCCACGCTCACCTATCAACTCCTGCTGACGCGTACCTTCAGCGTCACGATGTACTACCACTTCGCCTTCGTCGCCATTTCGGTGACGATGTTCGGGATGGCGGTCGGGGCGCTTGCCGTCTTCCTGCGTCCGGCGGCGTTCGCGCCGGCACGCGTGACGCGCAACCTTGCGACCGGCTCGGCCGCTTTTGCGGTCGCGATTGTCCTCAGCTATCTCACCCACCTGGCGATTCCGTTCTTCCTTGAAGCGTCCCTCGTCAGCGCTTACGCGATCCTCCTGACGTACGCGGCGCTTTCGGTGCCGTTCATCTTCAGCGGCATCGTCGTCTCGCTCGCGCTTACGCGCTTTCCGCGGCAGGTGAGCACTCTGTATGCCGCAGACCTCGCCGGCGCGGCGCTCGGCTGCCTGGCCGTTGGTCCACTGTTGCGGCTCGCAGACGCTCCGACAGCGGTCATGGCAACCTCAGCGACCGCAGCCGTAGCCGCACTGCTCTTCGCGAGCGACGTGCCGCCGTCGAAGCGTCGCGGCCCGGGGCGCCTCGTCTCCTCGTGTGCTGCTCTGGCGCTCGCGTTGATCGCCCTGACGATGGCGCACGGCGCCGCCGCGCGTCACAACGCCGGCTGGCTGAGGCTCGTGTGGGTCAAAGGCCAGTTCGAGCCCCGGCCGCTCGTTGAGAGATGGAACTCGTTCTCCCGCATCCGCGTCATCGGCAATCCCGATCGGCCGGTGAAACCGTCAGGCTGGGGTCTGAGCACGACCTTGCCGGCCGGCCTGACGGCGCGCGAGCTGCACCTCGACATCGATTCCTACGCGGGCACCGAGTTGACTGCCTTCCACGGAGATCCCCTGGAGGTCGGTCACCTCAAGTACGACGTCACCAACGTGGCGCATTACCTGCGACCCGGATCGCGCGTCCTTGTAGTGGGCACGGGCGGTGGCCGCGACATCCTGTCGGCGCTCGCGTTCGATCAAAAGGAGGTCATCGGCGTCGAAATCAACGAAGGGATCATCGATCTCGTGAACGGGCGCTTCGGCGATTTCACGGGTCACCTCGATCGCGATCCGCGTGTCCGCTTTGTCAACGACGAGGCCAGAAGCTTCATCACACGGCTCCAGGACCGCGTCGACCTCATCCAGATTTCGCTGATCGACACGTGGGCGGCAACGGCCAGCGGCGCGTTCGTGCTGACGGAGAATTCCTTGTACACGGTCGATGCATGGCGGATCTTCCTGGATCATCTCGCGCCGAAGGGCATCCTCAGCGTGTCGCGCTGGTACTACGCGGGACGCCCCGGTGAAGTCTACCGGCTGGCCTCGCTGGCATCGACGACCTTGATGCAGACGGGTGTGAAGCGGCCTGGCGATCACTACGCGATCGTCCGCGCGCGCGCCCCGGACTCGCCGAACGCGCCGGACGGCATCGGGACGATGCTCGTGTCGCGCGATCCGTTGTCGAATGCCGATCTCGACGCGCTCGAGGCGCTGGCGGCCCGTATGAACTTCGAGATCGTGCAGAGTCCCCGGCGCTCCGCCGATGAGACGTTCGCCGCGATCGCAGCGGCCGATCGTCTCAGCGATGCGGTCGCCGGCCATACGCTGGACATCTCGGCGCCGACCGACGACAGGCCGTTTTTCTTTCACATGCTGCGCCTGCGGGACGTGTTCAACAGAGCGCGCTGGAACGATCAGGGAATCGTCCGGTTCAACATGACGGCTGTCGGCGTGCTCGGCGTGCTCCTTGTCACCGTCGTCGTGCTGACAGCGCTCTGCATCGTGCTGCCGCTGGTGCTTTCGGCGAGACGAGCGGACTTCAACGGCGCTCTGCCGCACCTGCTGTTCTTCGGAGCCATCGGCTTTGGCTTCATGCTCGTTGAGATTTCACAGGTCCAGCGGCTGACGATCTTTCTCGGGCACCCGGTGTACAGCTTGTCGGTCGTGCTGTTCTCGCTGCTGCTCTCGGGCGGCGCGGGCAGCCTGTCTACCGCGAAGCTGGGGAACGACCGCCGTGGTGCAATCGTGCGCATTCTGCTCCTCGTCGTCGTCCTGATCGCTTTCGGGGCGATCACGCCGTCGGCCGTGCATCGCTACGAAACGGGATCGACGCCGCTCCGGATTCTCGTGTCCGTGGCAATTCTGCTGCCGCCTGGCTTCTTCATGGGGATGGCGTTTCCCATCGGGATGGGACGCGCGCTGCGCGAGTCCCCGTCGATTGCGCCCTGGCTGTGGGGCGTCAACGGCGCTGCGTCGGTCTGCGCTTCGGTTCTCGCGGTCGTGGTCGCGATCGGCGCGGGGATCTCGGCCGCGTTCTGGGCTGGCGTGGTGTGTTACGTCACGGCCCTGGCCGCCCTGACGTGGACGCGCGTGCGAATCCAAGATCGTAGCGCAGGGTGAATTCGCATATGCTTTCCACCGAAAGGCTGACGCGCGCCAATATGAT